>NZ_JAAVSC010000050.1 GCF_012641095.1 Lactobacillus sp. HBUAS51381 | reverse complement strand
CCCTTTTTTATACACTTTTTTTACTCTACACAGTATACAAAAATATCCGTTGCCAGTAATCAATTAAATTGATTACCAACAACAGATATTTTAGAACCTTAATATGGAGGGGAGACGCGTGCACGAAAAAAGCGAGGAGCCCAGGTAAACCTGACCACCTCGCTTTTTTCGTTTAACCGTGTCCGTTTAACTAGACGCGGGTTACCTTACCTGATTTCAAAGTCCGAGCAGAAACCCAGACCTTCTTCGGCTTACCGTCCACTAAGATGCGAACCTTTTGTAAGTTCGGCTTCCAAGCGCGACGACTTGAATTCAAAGCGTGAGAACGCTTGTTACCGAAACGCGTCCGCTTGCCGTTAATAAAATCCTTTGCCATGGCGTAAACCCTCCTTTGTTGATTCATTCATTACTTTTTTTAAAAGCAGTGCTTTTTGCTCACCTGACTAATTTACCATACTCTTTTGTGGAACGCAATGTTTTCTTTCAAGGAAATCTACTTGACACCTATTTCCCTTTCCAGTCAGCTTTTCAGTCTTCCTATTTCTATTTTTGGCGTGGTTGTGGTAAGATTAATTTCTGTTAAGATTGTCTATTCAGAATAAGGAGGCTATTTCCATGGCCGTAAAGATTAAGACTCAGTACGGAACAATTGATATTACAAATGAAGTGATTGCGACCGTAGTTGGGGGTGCCGCGACTGATAATTATGGTGTCGTGGGCATGGCAAGTAAAAATCAGATTCGTGATAATGTAAATGATATCTTACGGCGGGAGAATTATGCCCGCGGAGTGGTTGTACGCCAGGAAGAAAACGGCGTGGCCATCGATGTTTACGTGATCGTGAGCTACGGGACAAAAATTTCCGAAGTCTCACGGAACGTGCAATCTAAAGTCAAATATAACCTAGAAACGATGCTCGGCGTAACGGCGAACTCCGTTAACGTCATTGTTCAAGGGGTGCGGGTGTTGGCTGATTAGCCAGACGTACTGAAATCAAGGAGGATACTTAGTTGAAAGTAACAGAAATTACTAATCTTGAGTTTGGTAAGATGGTCCAAGCCGCCTCGCAAAAGCTAAACCAGAATGCCGATTTTATTAATTCATTGAATGTTTTCCCCGTTCCTGATGGGGATACTGGAACCAACATGAGCCTGTCCCTGCAGAGTGGGGCCAAGTACGAACGCGATGCCGATACTGACGCCGTGGGTGCTTTAGCAACGGCTCTCGCCAAGGGTCTACTGATGGGGGCGCGGGGAAATTCCGGCGTTATTCTGTCGCAGATCTTCCGGGGCTTTTCTCGGAAATTGGCTGACAAGCAGACCTTAACGGCGCAAGACCTGGCCGACGGGTTCGCAGCCGGCGCTGAAACGGCTTATAAGGCCGTGATGAAGCCAACTGAAGGAACTATCCTCACGGTGGTTCGCGAGGGCGCTCAGGCCGGTTTAAACACCGCTAAGAAGTCCGATGATATTTTAGCCGTGATGGATGCCGTCTACGAAGCTGCCAAGGCCGCTTTGGCGACGACCCCAGATCTCCTACCGGTCTTGAAACAGGTCGGTGTGGTCGATTCCGGTGGTCAGGGGTTGACGTTTGTGCTTGAGGCCTTTAACGATTCGTTGAACGGTCGGGTGGCCGAGGAGGGCGACTACAAGCCCGATGATGCCGAAATGGACGAAATGATCGACGCTGCGCACCACCAAAGTGTACAGGGTAAGCTCGATCCCGATAGCATCAAATACGGCTACTGTACCGAAATTATGGTGCGGATTGGTCGTGGGAAACAAGTCCAACATGATTTTGACTACGATACCTTCTACAAGTATCTCGCTGACTTAGGCGATTCTCTGTTGGTCGTTAATGATGAAGAGATTGTGAAGGTTCACGTCCATACCGAACATCCAGGTAAGGTCATTGCTTGGGGCCAAGAATTTGGTGACCTAGCGAAGGTCAAGGTCGACAACATGCGGATGCAACAAGAAACCATCATGGAACACGATGAAGAAGCTGCCGAAACGGCGGCACCGGTCGCTGAAGCGGAAGCCCCAGCTGATACGGCGATTATTGCGATCGCTGCCGGTGACGGGTTAGCCACCCTCTTCAAGAGCCTGGGCGTCACGCACGTGGTCAACGGTGGACAAACGATGAATCCAAGTACACAGGACATCGTGGACGCCATCAATGATAGCAAGTCCAAACGCGCCATTGTGTTGCCCAACAACAAGAACATCTTCTTAGCTGCGGAACAGGCGGCTAAGGTGGCGGATATTCCGGCCGTGATCGTGCATTCCAAGACGGTTTCCCAAGGGATGACCGCAATGTTGGGGTACAATCCGGATGCAAAACTGGACGACAATCAAGCCGCCATGGAAGAAAATTTGGCGGCCGTGAAGAGTGGTCAGGTGACTCATGCCATTCGCGATACCGAACTTGATGGTTTTGACATCAAGGAAGGCAACTTCATGGGGATCGTTGACGGGACCATCAAGGTGACCGATGCGGATCTGTTGAAGACGGCGGTTGCGACGGTCAAGGCCATGCTCGATGATGACAGTGAAATTGTCACCATTATTTATGGTGCCGATACGACGGAAGACGTTGCGGATCAATTGCAGTCGGCCGTAGAAGATTTAGACGACGATTTAGAAACGGAAGTTCACAGTGGGGGCCAACCGGTCTACCCATTCCTGATTTCTGTGGAATAATAGCTCACAACCAAAGGGGTCCAGGACGATTGTCCCGGTCCTCTTTCGTGTTACTGTGGGTTAATGCCCGGATGTTCGGCCTAGTCGTGCGGACGGGAAAGTCGTAAAATAAACGTAAGAATAGTGACATTGCTTAGATGGATTAGACGGCCGTTTACAAAAACTAGGCTAAAGTGGTAGAAATGCCTATAGCGAGTTGTACGGGTTAGTTTTCAATTCAATTGTTAACTGGTTTCGATTCAATCCTGGCCATTTAGAAATAAGCTACTTTGGGATGAGAGCCACTTGCTCAGCGATGCTAGCACTAACTCAGTTGCTAATCATCGTTGTAACCGGAGACAGCCAGAGATGGAAGCAGCCGTGAAAGCGATGTAAGCTGATATTCAGCTTACATCGCGGGACGTGTTTGGAGACTGACGGTCTTGGTCCGGCTTCAAACCGAGCCGGAGGACCGCTTCTTAGGCCGCAGGCGATCCCCACAGCGCTGGAATCTCTGGCTGTCGTAGGTGGTGGGTGTCGATTAATTTATAGTGAGATCGCTATGTCAGCTGAGTAAACCACTGAAATTGAAAAGATAATTGTAACCAAGAAAATCGATGGGAGGGGTGTCAGCATGGTGAGCTTAAATGATTCGGTCAGTGAATTGGCCGGCGTCGGACCGAAACGCGCCCAGGCGTTAAAGTCACTGGACATTGAAAACGTAAATGATTTACTGACGTATTTTCCCTTTCGCTATGAGGACCTGCAGGCCAAGGACCCGACCGAATTAACCGATCAAGCGAAGGTGACGTTAAAGGGAACCGTGGCCGCCGCTCCCGTCATTTCACGATTCGGCCGGCGCAAGACGCGGCTGAACTTCCGGCTATTGCTGGATGAACATACCATTATCCCCGTCACCTTCTTCAATCAACCCTGGTTGAAGGATAAGCTTGAGGTGGGCAATGAGCTGGCTGTCTATGGTCGGTTCGATGCCAAACGCCAGAGCCTGGCGGGAATGAAGATTATTGCCAGTGCCGATGGCAGGATGGGATCGATCTATCCGGCGAATAAGGAAGTGCGGCAGGGCACGATTCAAAAACTCGTGGAGAGTGCCTACGCCACCTACGCGCCGGTGATTGTTGACCTGATTCCCGAGCCGTTACGGGTGCAGTACCGGCTGTTGCACCGCCGCCAAATGATTCACGACATGCATTTTCCGGATGGTGATGCCGCCGCTCAAGCCGCCCGGCGCACAGCGAAGTTTGAGGAGTTTTACCTCTTTGAAACGCGGCTTCAGATTGTGAAGCAACAGGATCACACGCTTCACGGGCAGACGCTGGCGTACGATCTGGCCAAGCTTAAGGATTTCATCGCGGCCTTACCCTACGAATTGACGACCGCGCAGAAGCGAGTGGTCAACGAGATCTGTTTCGATTTGAAACGGCCCATCCACATGAACCGCCTCCTGCAGGGGGATGTGGGGAGTGGCAAGACCGTGGTGGCGGCGATTGCCATGTACGCCGCCATTACGGCTGGGGCCCAAGCGGCCCTGATGGCGCCCACGGAAATTTTAGCGGAGCAGCACGCTAATAATTTAGCCAAGTTGTTTGCGGATTCTCCAGTGAACGTGGCGCTATTGACCGGGGCGACTAAACCGGCGGCCCGGAAGACGTTGTTACCCCAGATTGCCAACGGCACGGTGAACCTGATTGTGGGAACGCACGCGCTGATCCAGCCGGAAGTGACCTACCACCGGCTTGGTCTGGCGGTGATCGATGAACAACACCGTTTTGGAGTGAATCAGCGGCAAGCCTTGCGCGAGAAGGGCCAACAACCCGATGTGCTCGCGATGACGGCAACGCCGATTCCTCGGACGCTGGCCATTACGGCCTACGGGGAAATGGACGTGTCGGTGATTAACGAATTGCCGGCTGGCCGTCAGCCGATCAAGACCTCATGGATCCGCAGTAATCAGGTGGACGCGACGTTGCGGCAGGTCAAGGCTGAACTGAGTAGTGGCTCGCAGGCCTACGTGGTCACGCCGCTGATTGAGGAATCAGAGGCCGTGGACATGAAGAATGCCGAGGCCATTTACGCGCGATTTAAAGAAGAATTTGAACCGACGTATCGGGTTGGCTTGTTGCACGGCCGGATGAAAAATGATGAGAAGAATGCCGTCATGGATGCCTTCAAGGCCAACGAGTTTCAGGTGCTGGTGGCCACCACGGTGATTGAGGTGGGGGTCGACGTGCCCAACGCGACGGTCATGTTGATCTATGACGCCGATCACTTTGGCTTGGCCCAACTGCATCAGCTACGTGGCCGGGTGGGTCGAGGAAAGAAGGCCTCGGCCTGCATTCTGGTTGCCGATCCCAAGAACGAGTTGGCGGTGGAACGGATGACGACGATGACCCAGACCAACGATGGCTTCGTGTTATCGCAAAAGGATTTGGAATTACGGGGCCCGGGTGATATTCTGGGTAAGAAACAGTCCGGAGTACCCGACTTTAAAGTGGGCGACCCCGTGGCGGATCTGAATATCCTGAGTGTTGCCCAGCAGGCCGCTAAGGAAACGGTGGCGTCTGCTAATTGGGCGGAAAAAGACGCTAATCTCGCGTTGGCCGCCTTCCTCAGTACGACGGCCCATCAGAATACAACCATGGATTAGAAGGAGACGAATTATGAAAATTGCCGTTGACGCAATGGGTGGCGACTATGCCCCCACTGAAATTATTAAAGGAGTGGAACAAGCACGCGATGCTTACAGTGACGTTGAGTTCTTAGTGTACGGGCAAGCAGAACAGGTTAAGCCCCTGATTCAAGACGATACGCGGATTAAGCTAGTTCCGGCCCCCGAGGTCATTACGATGGAGGATGAACCGGTACGTGCCATCCGCCGCAAGAAGCAGTCAAGCATCGTGCTGGCCGCAACGGCGGTCAAGGAAGGGGCCGCGGATGCCTTTTTCTCCGCCGGAAATTCCGGTGCGGTTCTGGCCGCAGGACTGCTGATTGTGGGCCGGATCAAGGGCATTGATCGGCCGGGATTGACCACGACGTTGCCCGTGCTACGTAAGCCGGACCAATCGAGCTTTGTCATGCTCGATGTGGGCGCTAACGCCGACACTAAGCCATTTAACGTGGTGCAATACGCCGTGATGGGGCAGTATTACGCGCAGGCCATTATGCACGTGAAGCAACCGCGGATTGGCCTCCTGAACAATGGGACCGAAGCCGACAAGGGTGATATGGCCCATCAAGCCATCTACCAGGCCTTGGCGGGGATCGACAGCCTAAACTTTATCGGCAACGTAGAATCACGGGAACTCCTGAATGGCGCGGCGGACGTGGTCGTGACCGATGGGTTTACCGGAAATGCCACGCTCAAGGCCATTGAAGGCACGGCGTTATCGATGCTCAAGCTCATCAAGGGTGAGATTATGAGTGGTGGCTTGGGTGGTAAGATTGGGGCCGGCCTGTTAAAGCCGGTTTTCAAGAACGTTCAGAGTGCCATGGATTACTCCCAGTACGGTGGTGCGGTCCTCTTAGGACTCAAGGCACCGGTCGTCAAGACCCACGGCTCCAGCAAGGCCCCGACCGTCAAGAACACGATTGGCCAAATCCGTGAATTGGTGGCGACCAAGAGCGCCGACCAACTCGTCTCGTATTTTGCGGACCATACCGATGAGATGGCGGCGTTGAAGGAATCCTTGAAGTAGGCGCCGGACCCAGGATGCACGATTAATTTGCTAGACAAGGTCTGCCAAAACGGTTAGACTACTTATTGAATACTGTGAGCGAGGGATTAGATATGACAAGAGCAGAAATTTTTGACAAGATTGCGGACATTATTGCCGATCGGTTTGAGGTTGAACGGGATCAGATCAACGAACAGCTGAACTTTAAGAAGGATTTGGATGCCGATTCGATTGATTTCGTGGAATTTGTCTTGGAACTAGAAGACACGTTTAATGCGGAGATTTCCGATGAGGATGCCGAGAAATTGACGACCATTGGCGAAGTGGTTGATTACATCGTTGCCCACCAAGCCGAAGCAAAATAAGTACTGAGTGAGTCCGGGCCGCACCTTTTTGTCCCGGGCTTTTTCAATCAAAATGGAAGATTCGCTGAATGGTTGGGTTCAGGCTGAACGATTAAGTCATGAAACAAAATAGAAATGAGGGAATTAACGCGTGATTGTTGGATTAAATCAAGAATTAAGAGACAACTTTGATATTCATTTTAAGGATCAATCCTTGCTGGATGAGGCGTTTACGCAGGCATCTTACGTTAACGAGCATCCCAATCAGGGACTCAAATTCTACGAGCGAATCGAATTCTTAGGGGATGCCGTAATGCAATTGGTCGTTTCCAATTACATTTTCCGGCGGTATCCGAACATGCCGCAAGGTCGGTTAACCCGACTGCGGGCGGCGATGGTAAACGAACAGAGCTTTGCCAGTTTTGCGCGTGAGTGTCACTTCGACCAGTATATTCGCTTGGGTCGGGGTGAAGAGAAGGCGCAAGCCCGGCAACGGGACTCTCTGTTGTGTGATATTTTCGAATCCTTTATTGGGGCACTGTACATGGACCAAGGCCTGGATAAAGTCGTGGAATTTGTGACGACGGTGGTCTTCCCTAAGCTGGATGAGGGCCGGTTCGATGAATTCTTTGATCACAAGACGGAACTCCAGGAGCTGGTTCAGAAGAACGGGACGGTCGATATCGACTACCGCCTGCTGGATGAAGAGGGTCCCGACAATGACCGGGCGTTTGAAGTGGCGGTCTACGTGGATAATCAGAAATTAGGTGAGGGCCACGGCCACTCAAAGAAGCATGCCGAGCAGAATGCGGCCCGGCACGCCCTGGATAATTTGAAAACAGAGTAAGGATGACTAACGATGCGGTTAAAGACATTAGAAATTAGCGGGTTCAAATCCTTTGCAGATAAAACCCGAATTGACTTTTTGCCGGGAATGACTGGCATCGTCGGCCCTAACGGAAGTGGGAAGAGTAATATCTCAGAAGCTGTCCGCTGGGTCTTGGGGGAACAATCCGCGAAGAGCTTACGGGGGAGCAAGATGCCCGACGTCATCTTCGCGGGATCGGCGGATCGCCATCCGTTAAACCGGGCGGCCGTGGCGATTACGCTGGATAACAGTGACCACTATCTGAAGAGTGAATACACGGAATTAACCATCAGCCGGATTCTTTACCGTTCTGGTGAAAGCGAGTATCAGTTGAACGGTCAGAGCTGTCGGTTGCGTGACATTACGGAACTGTTGATGGATTCGGGAATGGGGCAAGACTCCTTTTCGATCATTTCGCAGGGGCGCGTGGAAGCCATCTTTAATAGCAAACCGGCGGACCGGCGCAATATCTTTGAAGAGGTTGCGGGGGTTTATAAATACCGGAAGCATAAGGAAAAGGCCCAGCGCGAACTTGAGGAGACCATGACCTATCTCCACCGGGTTGAGGACATCATTGCGGAGTTGGAAGGCCGATTGGAACCGCTCGAGGAACAGAGCAGTCTGGCTGAAGACTACCTGGACCAGCAGAAGAAGTACGCGCTGTTGGAGAAGACCCAGTTAGTCCGGCAGTTGCATACGGAATTGGCCCAAAAGGGAACGGCTGATGAGGCGGTCGCCGAAAAGCAACGCCAAGTCGCCAGTCACCAATCTGCCGAGCAACACCAGACGGCGACCGTCCAGCGGTTGAAGCAGCAACAAACCGACCTGTTGGCCCAAAAGGATACGTTGCAAGCTAAGCTCGTGGCGGCTACCCGGCAGGTCGAACAGTGTCAGGGTCAGGTGAACTTGTCCGGTGAGCAACAGCGGCATCAAGACGAACAACGCCAGGCCGCGGCGGACCAGATCAAACAGCTCACGGCGGATGTTGTGCGCAATCGTCACCAGTTGGCTACCACGGAACAGGCGCTACAGGATTTGACGGCACAAGTAAAAACGGCCAAGCAAGAGATTCGGGCGTTGGTAACCGCCACCTCACCCCAAACTTTGACCGATCTACGGTCCCGGTTGGAGGACTTGCGGACCGCCTATTTCGATCAGAAACAGGCGGTGGCCAATTGGCGGAATCAGCGCCAGTACATCCAGCAAAATCAGGAACGTCTCCTCCAACAGGGGGAACGCGTGGCGCGGCAGATCGCGGATTTGCGGACGTCCGAACAACAGGCACAGGCCAAAGTTGATGCGGCGACACAGGCTGCAACCAGCCATAAGGCGGCCTTGAATGCGGCCGAACAGGCATTGGATCAGGAAGCCGGGCGCTACCAGCACCAGCAGCAGGCCTATCGTCAGCTTCAACACAACTGGCAGGCGGCGCTAGAGGTCTACCAGCGCGCACAGACCAAGGCTGCCAGTCAGCAGGCGTCCTCGGCGGAATATGGCGGCTTTTATCAGGGCGTCCGGGCGATTCTTAAACAACGCCAGCAGTTCGCTGGCCTCCTGGGTGCCGTGTCGGAACTCCTCGATGTGCCGGAACGTTATACGGCGGCCGTGGAATACGCCCTGGGTGGTCAGCTCCAGCAAGTGGTCGTTGACAATGAAGCCACGGCGAAGCAGGCCGTGGGCTATTTACGTCAACAGCGGGCCGGTCGCGCAACGTTTCTCCCATTGACGGCCATCCGGGGTCGTCAGATTGACCGGACCACCCGTCAACAGGTGGCCCAATTGCCGGGATTCCTTGGCATTGGGAGTGAGCTGGTCAAGATTGACGCGCGGGCCCAGGCTATTTTGGCCTATCTGTTGGGAACCACCATCTTTGCGGCGGATTTAGACACCGCGGTGGCCATCAGCCAGCAGATTCATCACCGTTATCGTGTCGTGAGTCTGGCCGGTGACGTGGTCAGCGCCAGTGGGGCGATTACCGGTGGCCAAAATCGGCAGAATCGCAGCAGTGTTCTCCGTCAGCAACAGGAATTACAGCAACTGCAGGCGTCAATTGCCAAGATGAAGCCACAACTCCAAGAACAGGAAGCTAAAATCAAGGCGGCACGTGATGCGCTCGTCACCAGCGAGCAACGCAGCCAAACTTTACAAGTGAAGATTAATCAGCTTCAGCCACAATGTCGGCAGTTGGATGATGATCTGGCGAATGCCCAGACAACGCTGAGTCAGGCCAGCCGCCAGGTTAAGGCCGCCCAGTTGGATATTGATCAGGCGAAGAATGCCGGGGATGACCAACAGGATGCCCATCTGGCTGAACAGATTCTGACCGGTGAGAAGCAGATTACGGCGACCGAAAAGCAGGTCCAAGCCGTCCAACAACAGATTGAGACGGTGACGGCCGAACAGACCACCAAGCAGAAACAGTTGACGGAAAAGCAAGCTTGGCAGGCCGCCGCTAAGGAACGTCAACAACAACAACGTACGAGCTGTGCCGATTTGCGTCAACAGATTGAAACGGCGCAGGGCCAGATTACTGAGTTGAACGCCCAACTGCAGCAGTTGGATCAGCAAGAAGCCTTGACGCCAGCGGCTGCTAAGCAGCAGTTGGTCCAAGCACAGACCGATCGGCAACGGATTGAGACCCAGTTGAAGACGGCCGATAGGCAACTGACCACGGTCAACGATCACCTGGCCACGGCCGAGACCGCCAATCAGCGTACCAGTGGACTGTTACAACTGGCCAACGATGACCTACAGAAGGCCCAAGTCCAGCAGACGCGGTTGGCGGCGTTGATCGACCAGCAACAGACTCAATTGGCCGAGAAGTACCAGTTGAGTCTAGCAGGGGCCGAGCAGGAGGTCAGCGACCTGCCGGATAACGAACTGGCTGTTCAACTGAAATTGCTCAAGAAGGGCCTCGATGAGATTGGGTCCGTCAACGTGAACGCGATTGCCGAATACCAGGAGGTCCGTGAGCGCTATGATTTTCTGACCAAGCAGCGGGATGATCTCCTGACGGCACGCGACCAATTGACGGCGACTATGGACGAACTCGATGGTCAGGTTAAACGGCGTTTTAAACAAAGTTTCGATCAGATTGCGGCCAAATTCGCCGCGACCTTTCAACAGATGTTCGGTGGTGGGAAGGCCGAGCTGGTCCTCACCGATCCGCACGACCTCCTGACCACGGGCATTGACATCATGGCACAGCCGCCGGGCAAGAAGTTCCAGAACATGGGACTCCTCTCCGGGGGAGAACGGGCCCTGACCGCAATTACGCTATTATTTGCTATTTTACAGGTTCAACCCGTCCCATTTTGCATTTTGGACGAAGTGGAAGCGGCCCTTGATCCGGCCAATGTAACCCGCTTCGCCCGCTATATTCACCAGTTCCAAGATCAGACTCAGTTCATCGTGATCACCCACCGTCAGGAAACGATGGTGCAAGCCGATATTCTTTACGGCGTGACGATGCAGGAGTCCGGCGTTTCCAAGATGGTCGCCGTGGATCTGGATCACGAAACCACTACGGAAGGGAAGCAATCCTAATGGGATTATTTGATATTTTTCGGCGCCGGGCTAAAAAGGAACCCGCCAGTGAGGCGCCAGCATCGGTCGCCAGTAGTGCGACACCAGAAGCGACCAGCGCAGCGACTACGGAAAGCGCCGCACCGGTAGCGTCAAGCAGTGCCAGCGCACCCGCCAGCAGTGCGGTTGAACCGACACCCGCTGAATCGGCTGCCCCGGCATCCGAGAGCAGTGTCGCTGCCGAATCATCGGCAGCCGCCAGTGAAGCACCGTCATCAGCGGCCGTAGCGGAACAGTCCGCGGCAACGCCGACCGACGATGCCAGCACGGCCGTTGCGCACCCCGCGACGCCAACGCGTGCC
>NZ_JAAVSC010000005.1 GCF_012641095.1 Lactobacillus sp. HBUAS51381 | reverse complement strand
ATACTGAAAAGCGTTGGCGAGCATTAGATGCCCCCCCCCCCCGACTTTGTGAATTCACTCAAGCTAGATTTAACATCCATCGTGAGTACTTGTCGCGGGGATCCACCAGCGATTAACTTAGCTAGAATTGACGGCGTCTTCCCAGTTCCGGTAATCAGAAAACGGCCGCGGGTGTTAACTGCATCGTGAGGAAATAGGCTGGTGATGCGTTTCCGGCGGTCTGGCGAAAGGTCAATGTTTGCAAGATTGCCGTGTACTGGTTCTAGTTTAAACATTTGGGGGTCAATGGCAGCATGAATGCTGAGATTCTTAGCTGGCGTAGAAGATGTAGCGGCGGGACCTTGCTGATCAAGCAACCTGAGAATCTTCACGGCGCTGATTTGACTATTGATATTAGATTCTGCATTCAGACCACGAAGAAATTCTAATACAATTGAGTCAAATGCAGCGTCATTCTTGGTGTAGTGAGCAGCTATGAGATCCACAATTAGTTGATTGATACTGTCTCTTTGCAATTGAAACACGTCCTAATTGAAGTTGATGATTGTATAGTAAATTAAAACAATCTTTCATAATGAAGCTCTACGCCTAATTATAGTCGAAAATAGCCAGTCATCCTAGCTATTTTAGCCAGCAATTAGTTGAAAATACATATTTGCTTTATTGACTGTTGCATCAATTGTCATGGTTCTGTAATAGTATTTGCCGATCGTTCAGAGGATACTAAAACAGTTGCCGTGAACGTCCGGATAAACTCGAGTTATACAGGGATTGTTGTTGGTGTAGGGGAAATTTGCACAGTAATGATCGCATCGGCAAATTGAATAATAGCTGTCGAATATAATGGATATTAATTGTCCTGATTATTTGTTAGCAACTTGACTGGTAAGGCAAAGGGGAGTTTAGTGCCTTACCTTTTTTGGTTTAGTGAGGTGAAGAGAATCAAATCGGTGGTTGTTAAACAAAGTACATAAATCGTACTAAATGCTGGGTTATTCTGAAAATATGTTTCGAGGAGATTTTTAAAATTGCGACAGACACGGCTGAAATTTAATCATTGGCGTAATCCCGTTCTGGCGGGATTGATGGCGTTAATTTTGATTAGCGTTTTATTGGCAATTCGTGGTGTGACGCCATTTGGTGATCATAACTTATTAATTGGGGATTTAGGAACGCAGTACATTCCTTTCTTTACAGATTTTACGCGCTTAATTCACAATCACACTTGGAATTTATACAACTTGCATCAAGCATTCGGAGGAAGTTGGGTACCGGTTATCACTTATTACTTATTGAGCCCGTTTAACCTCTTATTAATTTTTTTTAAGACAAGTCAAATCCCAATTGCTGTGGCGGTCATTATTATGCTCAAAATTTCAACGATTGCAGGAACTATGACTTTTTACTTACAAGAGCATTGGCGGACACAACATCCTCTAAATGTTGTATTTGGCTTGTCATTTGCCTTCAGTGGTTTTGTAGCATTGAATTTCTTTAACTTAATGTGGTTGGATGCTCTGATTTTTCTGCCATTGATCACTTGGGGAATTGATCGCCTGGTTGTAACGGGAAGAACTGGAGGATACTTTGGCTGGTTGCTGGTTAGCGTACTGACTGATTACTATCTGGGCTATATGACGTGTTTATTTGTTGTGGCCTATTTTGTTTACATGTTGACTGCGGATTGGCCGCACGGTCAGCCTATGAAAAAATGGTTTCAAGAACAAGTCCACCTCATTTATCGATTTATTGGTGCTTCATTACTGAGCGTTGGAAGTACGTTAATCGTTTTACTTCCAACTGTCCTTAGTATGTTAACGACACCGAAGACACAGACCCAATCAGAAAATTTTCATTTATCTCCGATGTTTGGGCTGGAATTCTTCGATCAATTGACAGTTGGTTCAGCCAATTATTTGCAGCGATTGAACCATGGACCGGCGATTTTTGTTTCGTCATTGGTCATTTTATTGGTGATCTCATATTTTGGCCTTCCTCAAGTGAAGCGCGGAGCCAAGATCCGTGCAGGACTGTTGCTGCTGTTTCTTTTCTTAGGGATGTGGTTACAGGGGTTCAATACAGTTTGGCATTTGATGACGCCTCCCGCTGGCTACCCATTTCGAAATAGCTTCTTTTTCAGTTTTGCCTTAATTTTAATTGCTAGTAGTGCCTGGCAAGCCGGGATATTTCGATTGCCAAAGTGGCTTCGTTGGGGGATACCCCTGATTCTCGGTGCACTGATGATTTTGGGAGAAGCCCTGATTCCCTTAATGCAATCTGTGATGCAACCGGGCTATTACGAAAGTTTACAGCCCCTAAATTGGACAGCTATTATCACAGGATTAATTATTCTGGGTGTTACGGCGGGAAGCCTTTGGTTGGGATCAAAGTGGTTAGTATTGTTGTATGGCGTGGTTATTATTGAATTATTTGTTAACTTTAGTTTTGCATTAGTTGGGATAGACTATGGAAGCCAGAAGCGCTATGCCAGCGCTTATACGCAAGCTGAGCAGTCTCTTCAGGCGGTGACAAAAGCAACGACAGTGTATCGAATTCGTAATGACAGGCCGACTGTGGCACCTGGATTTCAGCATCATTATAATCCCTATAACGATGCCATGTGGATGGGTTATAACGGGACAACTGCGTATAGTTCGACAGTTTCCGCTGGTACGATTACATTGGCTAAGCAGTTGGGCCTTTATACGCGTAATGAACGGCGGCTGAGCAATCAAGGGTTTACGCCGGTGACTGAAATGCTGTTTGGCATTTACGAGAAGGTATCTTCGAGTGATACTACACGCGTTGGTAGTTATAGTGGGATGGGGTTTGCGGTCAATTCCCGGCTGTTTAATATTAAGCTCGGTAATGCCGCAATTTCAAATCAAGAAAATATTTTGCAAGCACTTCGGCCAAGTAAACATGCTTACTTCACGTCGGTAAAACCTGGTCGTGACAAAGTTCGAGCTGTTTGGTGGATTCATCATCATCGCACTAATTTTGTGTACAACCATACCTGGCAGGTGACCGCGCAGGCAACTGGTAGAATTTATCTTTTTGATCCAACCAGCACGAGCAAGTATTCCACAATGAGCGTTAATGGTCATAGCGTTTCACCTAAGATGTTTACAGATGGCAATACGAGTATGATTAATCTCGGTGAGCATCATCAAGGGGAAGTTTTACGTATCAAATATGCTAGTAATCGTGCAACACCCAAAGAGATGGAAGTGGCTACTTTACCTGCAAATCGTTTATCAGCGGTTAAGCGAGCTGTCAGTGTTCACTCTTTACAGTTAAGACGACGACAGGGTCATTTACGAACTGAGTATCGAGGAACGATGACTGCGACAACCAGTAAGCCATGGGCCTACTTGAGCTTGCCACAGGAAAAAGGCTGGCGAGTGACCGTTAATGGACAATCTGTGAAGACACGGGCGATTTTAGGGGAAATGACAGCGATTCCCTTAATGAGCGGTAAAAATAGAGTCGTCATTCGCTACCACGTACCAGGCGGAATAGCAGGATTAGCGGTAACCTTAATATGTGTCGATGGATACGTCGTTCTTTGGCGGCGTAAGTGGCTATAGAATTTGTGTTAGAAGGAGAGCAACTAACACAAACTTTAAGCTGGTCAGTACAAACAAAGGAACCCGATAACTTTCCTCACGGCAAGTTATCGGGTTCCTTTTAAGTTGGGTTCTTTGTTTCTTTTGTTTTGATTGACTTAAAGCATATGTAAAATCAAAATTGCCAAACCAATCTGCAAGATCAAAATCGAAATAGCCTCAAATTCGCGGTAGAGCTTCTCGAAGCAAATACCACTGAGTGTGACCAAGGCAGATAAAATGAAGATAGCAGCCAGTGCTCCCCATAAAATACTCAAAACATGACTGGGTACGTTCACAATGGTACAGACTCCCACCGCGAGTAGCGCATAAAAATCAAAAAGGCCAATCCGAAACACTCCCCTGAGTGTAGGATGTAATAATTTAGTCAAAATCCTCGACTTCTTCCCCGAATAATAGTGTTAACAATAGTTAATCCAACCTCCGAAAATTAGATTAACATTAAAACGTTGTTAATAATTTAATTATCGCCATCTTTCATGATTTGTCAATCATTAATGGCAGATCGAAACCGGGGGCATTTGGGGATTGGGTTAGAGACTTAACCGGAACCTAATTGGGTACATCATTTTCGATCTTTGGTATACTGGATAAAATACTTGGGAGATGACCGTTATGACTGTAACTTTAGCGCCGTTGACTGCCGCAGAAGCCCCAGCCTTTTGGCAATTGGCCTATAGTGATCCGCAGGCCGAGTGGTGCAAGTGGAACGGACCATATTTCCACGACGCAATGCCCAGTGAACAAGAATTCTTAGAGGTGGTTGCGCCCCATCAGTATATCGGCAATGCTTTCCGCCAGATCATTCGGGTGGACGGTCAGTTGGTCGGAAGCGTCTCGGCTTACTATGAGGATGGGGACCTTCGCCGCTGGCTGGACGTTGGCATCGTTATTTACGCTACGGATAGGTGGCAGCGCGGTATTGGGAAGCAGGCCCTAACGCTGTGGCTCGACTGGCTGTGGCAACACGTGGATCTGCCCCACATCGGGCTCACCACTTGGTCGGGCAACGTACGGATGTGTCGGTTGGCGGAGAGCCTGGGGCTAACGCAGGAGGCCCGTGTCCGTCAGGTGCGGTATTGGCAGGGGCGTTACTGGGACTCGGTCAAGTACGGCTGTTTGCGCGAGGAGTGGGCGACCAGACAGGCCCATTTGGCCAACTAAAAATTGCTAGGTAAGCTAAAAATGACCATCCCAATTGTTTCGTGGGGTGGTCATGACGTTTACTTACTCAAGTTCTTCACGAGGTTGGGATTGTAGACCAACTTTTGAACGTGGGTCGTGATCTTTGCCATTCGAGGGAACCCGCTAAAGCCGGTTTGTTCGTGGCCGTGGGTCATGATGACCAGGATGTAGCGTTCGCCGTTGGGCAAGGTCACGATGGCCGCATCGTTATTGGTGTCGGCCAGGAAGCCCACCTTGTCAGCTACTACGGTGCCCTTCTGCGCGGCCGCCGCACCGGTTGGAATCCCCGTTCGGTAGACCTGTTGCTTCATGAAGGACAGTAGCTTTTGTCGATCGGCGGCGTGGCTAAACGGCCCCTTTTGCTGGGCGAGATCCTTCAACACCAAAGTTAGACTATAAGCCGTGGTAACAGCCGCCTGGCCACTGACGAAGGTCGGCGAATAGTAGTGTTGACTCGCCAGATAGTCGTCCAGATTAACCGGACCATAGGTGTCGATGGTGTCTTCGGCGAAGTCGTTGGCACTGTTCACAATCATCCGTTGGAAACCGTCCTCGTCCGTTGGCGTCCAGGTGTATTGGCCGGTTGCGTGCAGATGAAAGAGATAAGCAGCAACGTACAGTTTATAGGTGCTGGCTGAGATCTCGGGGGTGTGGGCGTTGGCCGAGGTGGCCAGCGCGCCGGACTTATAGAATTTCCGTGCCGTTGCTGATTTTGCGGCGGGACTCCCGGCGACTGGGCCAAGATTGTAGAAGCTCACGCTAGTCGTGCCATCGGCCGTGACTTTCTTGAGGTAGCTATGTAGTTGATGCTTGACGTGGCGTTGTTGATGCGTGATCTGTTGCGTGGTCACTTGCCGAGCTGAATCGGCCTTATCAGTGCTGGCGCGGTTGCGGTGGGCCTGCACCGTTAGCAAGCTGGCAAAGAGAATAAAGAAGATGAGCAGGCTGGTCAAGAACCGGCGATCGCGGAATAACTTAATCAGCCGACTAATGTGAATCTTGTGGCGCGGTGGTCGGTAACCGTGTTTCATTTGAAGCATCTCACTTCGATTTTAGATTTGGGTTGGTAAAGATGACGATTAATTGTAAGCGTAGTCAAATTGTAACACTAATTGTTACCGGTTAGTACCAGATTTTGGGTGATTGATTAACATTGAAAATATTTGATGCGACCATTTCGTTTGCCAGCAAGGGGACCGTAGCAGGCTGACCGCTGGGAAAATGGTCAAAATGAAAGATAGATTCCCGCGGCCTGCCCCTTTTGCGTGGTTCGTAAGTGGCGTATGATAGAGACTAATTAATTTGACGAGGAGGGATTCACGTGGCTTTTTTGGGAACGTTGTGTTTGATTTTAGTGCTAACCACGCTGGCCGGTAATTTTGCGAACCGGTTAGGGGTCCCTGCCGTGATTGGCGAGCTGTTGATTGGGATTTTGATTGGTCCAGCGCTATTGGATTGGGTTCAGCTCAACAGTTTGGTGAATTTGTTCGCCGATATCGGGGTGGTCATTCTGATGTTCTTGGGTGGATTGGAGAGTAACCTCGAACTCCTGATGAAATACCTGCGGCCGGCCATTGTCGTGGCCACCTTGGGCGTGATCTTTCCCATCACCCTGATGGGCGTGGCGTCCTGGTGGTGGGGCTTTAGCGCCTTGGAATCACTCTTTATCGGGGTGATTTTCTCGGCGACCTCGGTCTCCATCTCCGTGGCCGTTCTAAAGGAATTTCACGCGCTGTCCACGCGGGAGGGCGCGACCATTCTCGGGGCGGCCGTGGCCGATGACATCATGGGCGTGATCCTGTTGTCATTGATGATTAGCCTCTTGGCCAGCCAGGGGATCAAGGCGGCCGGGAGTCAACCGAATTTGGCCGTGGTATTGATTGAACAGGTGGCCTTCTTCGGGGGGACTTACATCCTCGTGAAATGGGTGGCCCCGTACCTCATGCACCTGAGTGAACGGCTGGTGATGGCGTCCAGTGTGACCATCATGTCGATGGTGATCTGCTTGGGGATGGCTTGGTTGGCCGATATCGTCGGCTTGAGTGGAGCGATTGGTGCCTTTTTCGCGGGGATCGCCGTGGCCCACACGCCATATCGCGCGGTGTTGGCCGATCACGTGGAACCCCTGGGCAACGCCATCTTCATTCCGGTCTTCTTTGTGAGTGTCGGGCTGAACATGACGCTGGATCATATGGCGGCCAATATGGGGATTATCGTGATTCTGACGATTCTGGCCTGCCTGACCAAGCTGTTGGGCTGTGGCCTAGGGGCCCGGTTGTGCGGCTTTTCGTGGACCAGTAGTAGCGTCATTGGGACGGGGATGATTGCCCGCGGTGAGATGGGCTTGATTACCGCCCAGATTGGCCATCAAGCGGGCCTGTTGGGCAACGCCAGCTATTCGGCGATGATCTTGGTGATCGTTCTGGCCACCGTTCTGGCCCCGTTACTCTTGAAGCAGACGTTGAAACGTATGCCCAAGGCGGCAACGGCCGCGACGCCCGAGTGATGCCGATAACGCTTGCTTTTCACCGAGCGGACGCGTAAGGTCTAAACAGGTTGACTGACACACGGTAATTGACTTCGGAGGAGGAGATACACATGGCAAAACCTTATTTTTTAATTGGCTTAGCGGCGCTATCGTTAGGTCTAGCGGCAACTGATTTGACTACGGCTAAAGCAGCCACCTGGCATGCGGGGACGCCCAAAGCCTTGCGGCATACCTGGTTCCACAACGGCAAGGGTGATAACAAGGCTTACATTACATACAGCAAGACCAAGAGCACGGGGAATCTCTTTGGTTTTGATACGGCGCGTCAACGCTATTACCGCTTGCCGGGCTATGGACTGAAGAAGCTACGTTATCAGTCGCTGGGGCACGGCGTTTATCGCTTGTCCGGTATTCAATATTCGCCCAAGGGCAGTCGGGTCCAGTTCGATGGCCAGCGGCTGACGTATAAGGTGAAGTTAAAGAAACAGACGGTTCATTTCTACAAGGGCTACGCCAACTATGGGCGTAAAACGACTTTTCCGGTCATGAAGACGCCGGTTGGGTTGACGCATTAACCGGAGAAAAAGGTTACGCATGGCAGTGGTTGAGTTAGCCCATGATGATTCTAGTGATCGATGTGTTACCCTAATTTTTAAGGGCTGAATGACAAAATATCCCGGTACTTTGAATGGTGATAAACGCCACGACTCAGAGTACCGGGATTTTTAAGTGTTTTAGGCTTTGTCGAGTTTGCGCTTTAGGACTTTTGTGAGCACAGCACTGAAATTAATCCCCCGTTCGCTGGCTGCTTGCGCGAGATCAGTTAGAATTGTTATGTTCTTTTTCACCTCTGGGGTTAACGCTTAACTTATTTTCGGCAACGGTCTAGGTGCGGCTACAATGGGCCTTGATACGTATTAAAGCAAACAAAACAGCTCACAATCATTACGGTTGTGCCTGATGATACGCATAGCTCACGGTGATGGCGACAAAGAGGATGACGCCAATCATCAGCGACATCAGGAACCAGTTGGCTTGAAAGGAACCGACAATCAGGCTAACGACGCCGACCACGAGTAGGAGCCGAGCGCCAAGGATATTGGTCTTGAGCCAGATTTCGGTAGAATTACGCGTCCACGGCAGTCGAATCCCGTAGCCGCCGTTGGGCCGGATGTAGGGCATGGGGACGCCGAGGAGGGAGAATAAAATGCCCAGTCCCGCCTGAGAACTCGCGAGGTAGGCGGTGTCGAGAGCCTGAGGGAGCAACAGGAAGAGCAGGATGTAGACGGCAAATAAGACGTTGAGATCCAGCGAGATTTGCCGCAGAACGGGCCGTTCAAAGCGGGTTTTCAGCACACGGGGTAAGAAAAGAACGGCAATGTAGGCAACGGTAAAACATAGGAGTGTCCGCAACGTTCGCAGTGGCTGGATGGGGCCCAACGCCACTCGCAGGACTTGCAACAACCAGCAAAGAATCAGCAAACCGGCGTTACTCCATTTGAACAGGTTGATTTTTGTTTGAAAATATTTGGGTAATAACATGACGGTTCCTCCCAATCACAGGTTGGTCTTGGTGATTAGGTTAACCGCATGACGGGATGAAGGACAACTGAAGCGACTGGCTTCGTTAAGTTGGAGGCCAAAGCTAGCACCCACTAAATGTTTGTCGCAAAGACAAGCCAAATAACGACGAGAAATGTCCAGAGCATGGTGCCGACAACCTTGTAGCCAGCCTTACCCGCGACATGCTGATGCCCGATTCGAAAAGTGATCATCCAAAACAGAATGAAAAATATGATAAAGGCATCGGCCCAGATGGCAGTCGCCATAAAGAAATCGGCGAAAAAGATAATGGCGACACCAAATTTTTCCCACTCCGATAAATTTTTATAGGAGAAACTGGCCTCACTATCGATATCGATGTTCTCGTTTGGACTTGTGGACTTTTTCCAATCTCGGAACATGACGATACCGAGAGAAATCACGCACCAGCCGATACATATCGCCGCTGCGATAGCGATATTTTTGGGTAGATGAAAGTCACCAATTCTCCATTTGGACAGGATGATCATGGAAAGTATATTAAGCAGAAGGGCGCTTATCGTAAGGCCCCTTATGGTCGTCAGCTTCATTAATCGATCCCCTATCAGATTGTTGTTGGCATACTTGGTCGGTTACCTTTTCTGCTAAAGGTTGAAAGATAGAAAATGACTAGACTCCCTGATGTGACAAGGATAACAACTATTATAATATGATAGTCGCGTACCGACCGCCTTACCGTTCGCCAAATTTGGTCTGGAACGCTGTGGGAAGGATCGGGAAAAGCCAAAGTGCTGTCTTTTCCCTCGCTTTGAGCCGTCAGCCCGCGTCTCAAAGACGCCATTTTCCAAGCAGAACACTTGGAAAATTCCACGGCTGAGACCAAATTTGACTCGCTCACGGCTACATGAGATGTAACCAATTAAACTGACCGGACGTTGCCATTCCAGCGATGTCACCACACGTTTAGTGGCTTTCAACCATTGTAACCGGAGGCAGGCAGAGATGTAGGCAGCCGTGACAGCGCTGTTAGCTGTGCAGCAGCTTACAGCGCGGGACGTGTTTGAAGACTGACGGTCTTGGTCAGGCTTCAAACCGAGCCGAAGGACCGCTTTTCAGGCCGCAGGCGGTCCCCACAGCGCCGGAATCTCTGGCAGCCGCAGGTGGTCGTTGATGACTAATTTAATGGCGGTAAGTCTTACTAGCTAGGGACTGGAGCGTGTTCGTGAACTTTCAACCTTTAGTTTTCTATTTTTGGCGTAACGATAGCGCCAGCATTGCCGAGAACAAGATGTATTCTTTTGGTAAAACTTGAGCTTAATTTTAGCATACTTTTCAATTTTTATAATGCGGATTATTTAGGAGGTCAGAGCCGTTCACAAGCTAAAAAAGGAGCCCGGGAAAGGTCCCAGACTCCTAGTGTCTCTATGAAGAATAGGTTTAAAACATGAATTCAGGGGCCGCGACTAGCCATCTCCTGGATTCACGTTTTTTGACAAAGTTAACTCTGAAATTCGTGTTCAATGGTGAGGTCCGCCTGTGGAATATTTTCCGAGGCGATCAGGGGAGAGACGGCACCGATGCTCAGTAGGGTCAGGTGGTGCATAGCCCGCGAGGCAATCGTGTAGAGCGTCCCGGTCAGTTGATCGTTCGGGTAGTTTTCCGCGGAGACGTTGTAGGCGATGACGCTGTCAAACTCCAGCCCCTTTGCCAAATAGATGGGCAGTACCACGACGCCCTTCGGCAGGGAACGGTCGGTGTCCGTCAGCCGGGTCAGATCGAACTGCCCGTGTAGCTGCTGATAGACGTGTTTGGCTTCGGCCGTGCTCTTGGTGAGGATGGCGACCGTACCGTTGGTGGCCAATTCCGTGGTTAATTCGCTGGCCAGCGCCTTGCCCGCAGCTTCTTCATCGTAGCGAATGACCACGCGTGGCAAGTCGCCGGGCCGGTTGAAGGCCTCAATCTGATCGCCGTCCGGCAGTAACGCCTTGGCAAAGGTGGTGATGGGGTAGGTTGACCGGTAGGAACGTCGCAACGTGATCAACCGGGCATGTTTGACGTTCAAGGCCGCATTTAACTTCTTCAACAGGGCTTCCGGTGATTCCACGGCTTTGAAGAGGGCCTGCTCGCTATCGCCCAACAGGGTCAGCTTGGCCCGCGGGAAGGCATGTTGGAGATAAATCAATTGTGCCATCGAGTAGTCCTGCATCTCATCGACGAAGAGGTGCTGCATCCGGTGATTCATCCCGCCGCCGATCAGCAGGTCTCGCAGGTACAGGAGCGGGGCCGCGTCGATCAGCGCCAACCGGTGAAATTCAATGTCGTGCTGGTAGGCGGCGATCACACGCTGCCAATCCGTTGCCGAGATGGTCTCTGGCAACGGACAACACTTCAAAAAGGCGGTGTACTGGCTGTAGGCATCGAGAAAATAACCATTGTAAATGGCGTCGTCGACGGATCGTAGCCGTTTACGGACAATCTGGCGGGCGATGAAGTCAATCTCATCATCGAGTTGTTCGAATTCGCCCAGGTGGTTGGCCCCCAGCCAGTTGTGATAGTCTTCATCGTTGAGTTGGTCGATCTCATCGCGAACCCAATCGGCCTTGGCTTCATCGGCAATCCGATGCTTGAGGCGTTTTTCCAGCACATTCTTGGTCCGTAAGAAGCGGTCGGCCGGGGCCGCAGCGGTTGGGAATTGGTCGTAAATGTCACGAATCTCTTCCTTACTGAAGAAGACCCGACCATCGAAGCGAATGTCGGTAAACTTTAAGTCATCGGCCGGACAGGTCTGACAGTAGTCGCGCACGGCGGTCATCATCGCCGCGCTCTCGCGGAAGTCGCGGAGTTGGTGATTGACCGGCTGTTGTTGGTCGGCCTCGTAGCGTTCGAATTGGGTCTGAACTTTCAAACCTTGAAAACGTTGCGTGAGAAATTCGGCGAGGGTGACCTGCCGCATGTTTCGTTCCCCTAAGCTAGGGAGCACATCACTGATGTAGTGGCTGAACAGCCGATTGGGCGAGAAGAGGACGATCTGGTCGGCCTCAAGGTCGCGGCGGCTGTGGTACAGCAGAAAGGCAATCCGTTGGAGAATCGCCGAGGTCTTGCCGGACCCGGCGACCCCTTGAACCACCAGTAGGTCGCTCTTGGTGTCGCGGATAATGTCGTTTTGTTCCCGTTGAATGGTGGCCACGATATTCTGCATGGTGGCATCGTTCTGTTCGCCCAGCGCGTGTTGGAGCATCTCGTCCCCCACGGTTTCGTTGGTGTCGAACATGTTTTCAATGTGACCGTTTTGAATTAAGAATTGCCGCTTCTTCAGGAGGTCGGTCTCTTGATCCCCGGCTGGTGTGCTGTAGGCGACGTGGCCTAAGACCCCGTTGTAGTAAATACTGGAGATGGGCGCCCGCCAGTCGTAGACCAGAAAGTTTTGGTCCTCGTCGACGAAGGAAGCCGTTCCGATGTAGAGGGACTCCGGGGTGGTTTCACCCGGGTCCTGGATATCAATCCGTCCAAAGTAGGGGGATTTTTGGAGTTCCTTAAAGGTATCGATTTGGTCTTGGATAATGTTTTGATTTTCAGTTAGCCGGGAGACCAATGCCCGTTGCTGCTGGAGTTCGGCACTGGTTTCGATTCGGTCATCGACTTCGAACCAGTTGACCGAGGTGTTTTCGCTATAGTTCTTCAGCACGTTGCGCAATTCCTGATGCGCAGCGGTATAGTCGGCCGTGGTCTTATCAATTCGTTCACCGATCTGGTCAGCCACGCGGTCAACGCGCTGTTGTTCCTGTGCTTGTTCGCTGGTGGTCAAAATGACCGCCTCCTTTGGATAGGCTAAATTGCCTAACAAGTCTAGTCATTTTTAGGGGGAATGTCAATCAAAGTGGCTGGTTTAAAAGCGGGGATGGTCGTCTAAGCGAGACGCGTCGTCACGGAATGGCTGGGTGGTTACGCTGGGTGCCCTTTGTCAGCGTATTTTTGGCCCGGACCACTGGCGTAGATGGCGCGCCAGGATGGCCGTCGTTGGGGCGTCCCAATGATAAATATCTTTGTCCGACAAGACAGTTTACTTTCATCTAAAAAACCTCTAAAATGGGTACCATGGATATGCGATAAGAGTAGGCCAATTTCAGAGAGAAACCGCCCGTGCTGAAACGGTTTCGGTGCCCAAATGGGTCGCATACAAACACTTAATCGATAATTCATTATCGCGGGGTCCCGTTAACGACAAAAGTGGTGGTCAAGATGGCCACAATTTAGGTGGTACCGCGCAGTTAGCGTCCTATTGGAGTCCTGCTCCAATGGGGCGCTTTTTCAGAAAGGAAGAACATTGATGACTAAAAAGCACGTTATATTAACAGGTGACCGACCAACTGGTAAATTACACATCGGACATTACGTGGGGTCCCTGAAGAACCGGGTCGCTCTGCAAAACACGGGGGATTACGACACCTACATCATGATTGCCGACATGCAGGCACTGACCGATAACGCCCGCGATCCCGAAAAGATTCGCCACAGCCTGTTACAAGTGGCCTTGGACTACTTGGCCGTGGGTATCGATCCCGCCAAGTCGACGATTCTGGTCCAGTCCCAGATTCCAGCCCTAAACGAATTGACCATGGCCTACCTGAACCTGGTCAGCGTTTCCCGGCTGAACCGGAATCCCACCGTCAAGACGGAAATTAAACAAAAAGCCTTCGGTGAAAGTGTCCCAGCCGGATTCTTCATTTATCCGGTTAGTCAGGCGGCCGACATTACCGCCTTTAAGGCGGATACGGTGCCTGTAGGGGAAGATCAAGAACCCATGCTGGAACAAACGCGTGAGATCGTGCGGAGCTTCAACAGCATTTACCAACAGGAGATTCTGGTGGAACCAGAGGGCTACTTCCCACCTAAGGGTCAGGGCCGGATTCCGGGGCTCGACGGCAACGCCAAGATGAGTAAGTCCTTAGACAACGCCATCTACCTGGGCGACAGCGCCGATGCTATCCAGAAGAAGATCATGTCGATGTACACCGATCCCGAACACATTCACATCGAAGATCCCGGTCACATTGAAGGCAACACGGTCTTCACCTACCTGGATATTTTCGCGGACGATACGGCAAAAGTTGCCGAATTGAAGGCACAATACCAGCACGGTGGGCTCGGTGATGTTAAAATTAAGCGGTACTTAAACGACGTGCTGCAGGCGAAATTACAACCGATTCGTGAACGCCGCGAGCAGTACGCTGCCAACGAGGATGCCGTGTACGACATCTTAAAGCAAGGTAGTGAGAAAGCCAATCAAGTGGCCGCTCAGACGTTACGTGAAGTCCGGCACGCCATTGGGATTGACTACTTCGGTTAGACTGAAACGGGGGAGAATCTATGCAAAACTTAGCCATTGTTGATCTCGGATCGAATTCGGTTCGAATGGCCGTTAATGAACTCCATGACGACGGCACTTACCGCGAAGTTAATCGCGTTAAGGCCGATAGCCGTCTGTCGGAGGGCATGGGTCCCGAGAAGATTCTCCAACCGAAGGCCATGGATCGGACGATTAGCGCGCTCGAATCCTTCCGGCCCTACTACGAGCAGCTTCCCAATCTTGTCGTCAGGGGAATTGCGACGGCAGCGGTCCGGCAAGCTCGTAACCGCGATGAATTCTTAAAACGCGTGGCCACGGCAACCGATATTAACCTAGAAGTGCTGTCTGGTGACCAAGAGGCCTACTACGACTATCTCGGGGCCGTCAACCGCTTGAAGGTGAAGGACTGTCTCCTGCTGGACACCGGCGGGGCAAGTTGCGAGCTGGTCCACGTCAAGGACGGCCGCGATGCCAATTTGATTAGCGTGCCGTTTGGCGCCGTGAATCTGTCCGAGCAATTTAGACTGGACGATCGCGTCCGGGCGGTGGATCTCTTCTCCGCGCAGGTCTTCTTACGCGAACGTCTTCGCGATATCTGGTGGCTAAATGACGCGAAGCACCTCCCACTGGTCCTACTGGGTGGGGCGAACCGGACCTTAGCGCGTATGAACCGGCAGCAACAGAAAATTCTCCACGTGGAAAATATTCACGGTTACCGGCTGACCACAGAACAGGTGATGAAGACCTTTGAGCGCCTGTTACGGGTCCCCTTGACCGAACGTAAACGAATTTCTGGCCTAGAATTAGACCGTGCCGATATTATTATCGGGGGCATGTTGCCCTTGGTAACCCTGTTACAAATGTTGGATGCCGACCGCGTCGTTTTTTCCGAAAGTGGCGTCCGTGAAGGGATTATTTCCGAATATCTCAGTCAACGTTAGGAGGCGTGTCCAATGGCGCAAACACCATTTTACCGATTACCCTATGAGACACGTCGTGATGTGGTGGCTCAGCAGGGGCATTTAACCGCACAACAATTGGCGCAAGTTGCGGCCAGACGACGGCTTGGCGATGCTGAATTGATTGAAAATTACCTGACGACTTACGGTCTGCCCGAGGGGGTGGCCGTCAATCTGCGGGTAAACGGTCAAGATATGGCGGTACCAATGGTCACGGAAGAACCGTCCGTGATCGCCGCCGCCAGTAACGGTGGCCGATTACTGCGTAGCGATACGGGGATTGTGACGACCGTGGATAATCGTGAGGTCATGGGGCAGATTGTGTTAAGCCATGTGGCCGATCGGACCGGCGTCAAGGCGTGGTTGAACGCCCACCGAGATGAACTGCTACGGGTCGCCAATGCCGTGCATCCGTCCTTATTGGGGCACGGTGGTGGCGTCCGTTCGTTACGGGTACGTCGAATTCCGCCGCACTGGATGTCGCTGGACTTATTTATCGATGTCGGTGAGGCCATGGGAGCCAATCTGGTCAATACCATCTGTGAGGCCGTCGCAGCCTACCTGAAGGACCATCTGACGGTAGACGTCTTGATGAGTATTTTAAGTAACGATGCGAGCCATAGCTTGGCGACCGCCGAAGTGGCCGTCCCCGTGGCGCAATTGGCCACTAAGACGCTTGATGGTGCCACCGTGGCTCAGCGGATCTGTGACGCCAGTGACTTTGCCCAGCACGATCCGTACCGCGCCGTCACCCACAACAAGGGAATTATGAATGGAGTGGATGCCGTGGTGCTGGCCATGGGCAATGATTGGCGGGCCGTGGAGAGCGGCGTTCACGCTTACGCGAGCCGGCATGGCCGCTATCGGGGCCTCAGTCACTGGTGGGTGACCGGCGAGATCCTGCACGGCGAATTAACCTTGCCGTTGGCATTGGGGTACGTGGGCGGCGCGACACGGGTCTTTCCGTTAGTCGTCGTTAACCAGCAGATCGCCCAGATTACCTCTGCCCGTACGTTAATGGGCGTGACCGTTGCCGTGGGCTTGGCCCAGAATCTGGCGGCCTTGCGCGCGCTCGTGACGGATGGCATTCAACGCGGCCACATGCATTTACAACTCAAATCGCTCGCCCTGTCCGTGGGGGCCACGCCCGGTGAAGTTCCGGCGGTGGTCGGGCGTCTCAGAGACGATCCGCAACCCACAACGGCGCAGGCGAAAGCAGCTCTGGCGGCTGTTCGGAGCGCAAATTTAAAGAAATAGGTGACAATTGACATGTTAAAAGCAAAAGATGTGCAACTTAACGAGGCGGTCCAGGGGCTCTTAAACCAGGTCAACGCCATTTATCCCGGCAAAGTCGAGGTTCAGTTCATTGGCGAACTGCAGGCCGGCTACGTGCGCCACGATCAGGCACAACAGATGCAGATGGGTAAGGATATTGCGATTCAGGTCGCCGACTTAACCGCGCCTAACTACACGGCTTCGCATGAACTTCTACATTTATTGATGATTCTGTCGGGCTTCCCACAGGTCTTCTTCTCACTGACGACGGGCCAACCGAAGTTAGACGAACAGCTCATGATTATGGGCACGGAACTCTATGATATCGTCAGTCACTTCGTCGTGGTCAGCGAGCAACAGAAACACGGTCTGATCACGCCGGAGATTAAGGCGCTCTACCTGGCCGGCGTCAAGGCTACCATCAAGCCAGAACCCGATCCCGTTGATGATGAGATGACGTTACGAACGCTGACGCTATTGGATGCGCTGGTGTTCTTTGGGGAAGATAACGCCAAGGTCATGGCTGATTTTGAGAAGGACTACCCGATTAGCTTGGCGGCGGCGAAGAAACTGTACGCCGTGATTACGGCCAAGCCCGTCGACTCGCCATTTACCTTACGTCGTAACGTGGTGAAATTATTCAAGGCCTTTGACGAACAATTGGAAGCGTGGAACTTACCAGGCCTGCACAACACCGAGTTCACCACGTTAACGAGTGTGTTATCGAAGCGCCAACTGGGGTTGAAGGTCAAACAAGTCTTTGAATTGTACCATTCCGATATGCATGAAAAGACGACCCAACGGCGGGCTTACGTTGGCTTTAACCGCACGGACGAACAGAACGCCTTCGTGTTGCCATCGCCAGCGCCCAAGGATGATACGCCGGACTACTTCACCAAGACCTATGATCTCACGGTGAAGGAATTGTTCGATCAACTCAAGATGCCTTACATCTTGCGCTAATCACGGATGACAGTGTTCAGGCTGACCGCCTTGCCGTTAATTGCGTAAAATGGTTGCCTGCGCCTGCCAGGGGTTCCGCCTGCTGTGGGGAACGCCTTCAGCCAAAGAGCGGGCTTCCGGCTCGCTTAGAAGCCTTGCACAGAACGCAAGTCTTCTAAGTCGTCCCACCCAGTAACCTGGCTAAGAACGCCAGCTAACTGGGCCGACACAGCTGGCTACACCCCTGGCGATCTCCGGCATGGCTGGTGATTATCAGATAAGCAACAGCGAACCAGTTCATGTAGAATTCAATATGAGCCAATTGCAATCGATTGTGTTGACAGCTATCACCGTAGCCGTGAGTGAAGCGAAATCTAGGCTCAGCCGGGGAGTTTACCAGCTGTATTTGCTGGTAAACTGGTGACTTTGAGACGATGATTTTTCGGCTCAAAGCAAGGTTCGAGACCGCCTTTTGGCTCGGACCGTCCTTCCCAGCGTTCCAGCCTAGATTTCGCGAACGGTAAGGCGGCTAGGACGACCAATGTTGTTGGATAGACTGATTAGTTCTTGATGTATTTGTGATGTTGGTACCAGAAGCTTTAAGAAAGGATGATGGGGATGGAAGCACGCTTGCAGGAAATCTTTGATCAGGCACAACACATCGTATTCTTAACCGGGGCGGGTGTCTCAACGCCGTCGGGTATTCCGGATTATCGGTCCAAAAATGGGCTGTATACCGGTCATCGGAATGCCGAATACTACCTGAGTCACAGTTGTTTGGTGCAGGAACCCGAAGTTTTCTATGACTATGTGAAGCAGAATCTGTATTATCCGGACGCCAAACCCAACGTCATTCATGAAAAGCAGGCGGCCTTGACGCGTGAGAATCGGGCTACGGTGATTACCCAAAACATCGATAATCTCTATAATGTGGCCGATACGCGGCACCTGGTCGAATTTCACGGCAACCTCTACAACGTTTACTGCCAGGTTTGCGGTGCCAAAGCCGACTGGCACGATTACCTCAAGTCGCCGTACCACGAGGCCGATGGTGGGTGGTTACGTCCCGACGTCGTCCTCTACGATGAGGGCCTGAACACCACGAACGTTCAACGCGCGGTCGCAGCGATGAATCAGGCCGATCTAGTCGTGATTGTGGGGACCTCCATGCGGGTTTATCCGTTTGCTGGGCTCCTCGACTACCGTAACCAACAGGCCAAGGTGGTCGTGGTCAATCAAGAAAAGCTAAACTTGGGCTTCGACTATGATATGGTTCAAGCGGACGCTACCGAGTTTTTCGACGCATTGCGAGTCTGAGGGTGAAACGATGAATCATCAAGAAGTCATTGCGCAATTAAGAAAAGTCGTGCGCCGGTTACGCTGGCTGAATGTCCTTCAGCTCATACCGGACACGCTGTTGGTCTACAGCATCATTCAACTGGCTTTTAGTGGTCAGCTGGTGACCCTCTTTAATGCGACCTTTAATCGACGTGAGGCCATCTTGGTGACGGTCATGTTTGCCCTGATTGACATCTGCGTAACGGGCATTCGCTACAACGATCGGGTTGCCGGTAAACGCCTGATCAGCCAGCTGACCGGGCAATTAACGGTTCCAGAAGTGAATTTAATCAAACGGTTTGAGAATTTGAAGTAGGAAGTGACGGCATGATTACGATTGGGCTGACAACCTGGAAAGAACATCCCGCTTTGATTGGTGGCGAGCAACGACCGGTGACGCTCAACGAGTACGCCGCGCGTCTGCCCCTAGTCGAGCTGGATACGCCCTTCTATGGGATTCCACGGCAGAGCACGGTGGCCAATTGGCAGGCGGCAGTACCGGATGGGTTTCAGTATATTTTGAAGGCCAATCAGGTGATGACCCAACACGATCAGCGCCAAGAACCGGCGACCATGGCGGAACGGACCACGGCCTTTGATCAATTTAAGGTCGCTGTGGCGCCACTGGTCGACCATCGGCAGTTGCGGACCGTGCTGTTTCAATTTCCGCCGTACTTCAATCGGACGACCGCCAATATTCAATACTTGCGTGACGTACGCGTTCAGATGGGCCAATTACCCGTGGCCGTGGAGTTTCGCAGTCCCAGTTGGTTCGAGGATGCGGGGATGACGACCGATGTTCTGGCCTATCTCAAGTCGTTGAAGCTGACCAACGTGACCACCGACGAGCCGCACAACCTCAACAACGGGATTCCGCTGATTGAGACGGTGACCACGCCGGAATTGGCGGTGGTCCGGTTGCACGGCCGCAATACCGAGGGCTGGTTTAATCAGGGCGCCAATTGGCGGAAGACCCGGACGCTGTATAAATACAGCGAAGACGAGCTCCAAACGATTGCGGCGTTAGTCCGGCGACTCGCCGCGCAAGCCAAGGATGTTTGTGTGATCTTCAATAATAATTCCGGTAAGGACGCGGCGCCTAATGCGTTACGGTTGCAAGTGATTTTGGGCTTGCACTGGGATAATCTGGCCCCGCAACAGTTAGACTTGTTCTAGTACGGGTCAACGTGCCGCCAGAATTTACCGAAATGATAGCTTAAAATCCCCGGGAACCGCTATGGCTCAACCGGGGTTTATGCTATACTGGATTAGAATTTAAACTGAAAATTAACCTAAAAATAATGGAACGATTTAGAGCGAGGGAAGGCTTTTATTTTATGGCAGACAAACCAACTTTTTACATTACGACGCCGATCTACTACCCATCTGGGCGGTTACATATCGGGAATTCTTACACCACGATTGCATGTGACGTGGTCGCCCGTTACAAACGCAGCAACGGCTATGACGTCTTTTTCTTAACCGGGACCGATGAACACGGCCTCAAGATTGAGGATAAGGCCAAGTCTCAGGGTCAATCGCCACAGGAATACGTGGACGGTATGGCCGATGGTATTAAGAAGCTCTGGAAGACGTTGGAGATTTCCAATGACAAGTTCATCCGGACGACCGACAAGGAACACGTGGCGGCCGTTCAGGAGGTTTTTGAACGCCTGTTGAAGCAGGGCGACATCTACTTGGGTGAATACGAAGGCTGGTACTCCGAAGACGATGAGGAATACTTCACCGAGACCCAGTTGGCCGAAGTCTACCATGATGATAATGGTAAGGTGATTGGCGGGAAGGCCCCATCCGGGCATGAAGTGTCCCTAGTTAAGGAACAGTCCTACTTCTTTAAGATGAGCAAGTACGCCGACTGGTTGTTGGACTTCTACCACAGCCATCCGCACTTCATCCAACCTGAATCACGGATGACCGAAATGATTAATAATTTCATCAAGCCGGGCTTGGAAGACCTCGCCGTTTCGCGAACTACCTTTACTTGGGGAGTTCCGGTCAAGAGCAACCCCAAGCACGTGGTTTACGTGTGGATTGATGCGCTGTTGAACTATATCACCGCACTCGGGTACACCAGCGACGATGAAACGCTGTTTAACAAATTCTGGCCGGCCAACGTCCAAATGGTTGGGAAAGAAATTGTACGGTTCCATTCCATCTACTGGCCAATCGTGTTGCATGCACTGGGCATTGAAGCTCCGGACGAATTGTTTGCGCATGGCTGGTTACTGATGAAGGATGGCAAGATGTCCAAGTCCAAGGGCAACGTGATCTATCCCGAAACCTTGGTAGATCGTTACGGCCTCGATGCCCTGCGGTACTACCTGATGCGCGCCATGCCTTATGGTAACGACGGGACGTTTACGCCCGAAGACTTCGTGGACCGCTTGAATTATGACCTAGCCAACGATCTGGGGAACTTGTTGAACCGGACCGTGGCCATGATTAATAAGTACGAAGACGGCAAGCTACCCGAATTTCAGGCCGGCGTGACGGCATTCGACGCGGATCTTGAAGCAACGTCTGAATCTGTAATTGCGAACTACCGTGAGCTGATGGACAAGATGCACTTTGCCGATGCCTTGGCTGAGATTTGGAAGTTAGTGGCTCGGACCAACAAGTACATCGATGAGACGGAACCGTGGCAATTGGCCAAGGACGACAGTAAGACGGTCGAATTAGCCGCCGTGATGGCACATTTGGCCGCAAGTCTCCGGGTCATCGCCACCTTAATCAGTCCGGTAATGACCCACGCGCCAAAGGAAATCTTTACGCAGTTAGGGCTAGATCCGGAAACGTTGGACATGGTGGACCTGAAGTTGGCTGATTTACCAGCCGGCAAGCAGGTCGTGGCCAAGGGGACGCCGATCTTCCCTCGAATTGATGTGAAGGAAGAAGTCGACTTCATCCAAGGTCAGATGACCAAGTCGGAGAAGACCAAGGGCCGGGCCGCCATGGCTGCCAAGGCCGAAGCCCAACAGGCGGCTGCACAAGAAGACGCCACGGAATTGACCTTAAATAAGCCGGAGATTCGGTTTGATAAATTTGAAAAGATTGAACTACGGGTGGCCGAAGTTAAAGCGGTCGATCACGTGGACGGGGCTGACAAGCTCCTGAAGTTCCAACTCGACGCTGGCGATCAGGGCAACCGGCAGATCCTCTCGGGGATTGCCCAATGGTATCCAGAACCACAAGTACTCGTGGGTAAAAAGGTCGTCATCGTGGCGAACTTGAAGCCACGGAAGATGCGCGGTCAGGTTAGCCAGGGGATGTTGCTGTCTGCGGAACACGACGGCAAGGTCCAATTGATCACGGTTCCGAGTGAACTGGTCAATGGTTCCTCAGTTGAATAAGCGTTAACGGAAACGTGGGCGGCGGGTCGATAAGACGCCAAGCCCACGTTTTCTTAACGCCTAATCAGGGGTCACTGCTTCCGCCTTACCGTTGCCAAATTTAGCGCACTTACGGCTACGTTGGCTGTGGACAATGGCCGACTATGAAATGAATTGACGGTCATTAAACGTTTGACTACGGGCTATCGACCAAGTCTAGGCCTATTGAGCTGTGGATAAAGCCGATGGCCAAGTGACTAAGTGCGTAAGTCAGTTGATAATTTACCGAATTGTGGGTGAAATTGTTTAGCAGGTCTGCGATAATGGCGGTAGACGGTGAAATTGTTGATAATTGATGGCTAATTTGGGGATAACCTGGAATTTAGCTGTTGATAACGTCAGGACTTGAAAAGTTGTTCACAGGTGGATAACTTTTGTGGCAATTATTTCAATGTCAGTGCAGAAATTGTGGATAATACTGGTGGTTTCAACAATTCATTATCGGTAAAGTAATGGTTATGATCATAAGTAGCCGGGAGTGAAGCGAAATTTGAGCTCAGCCGTGGGATGATTTAGACGGCGGCTGCCGACTTAATCATGGCGCCTTGGAAGCGCCGGGTTGTGGTGGTTCCAAGCGAGAACTGAGACCGCTTCTCAGGCCCAGTTCGGTCCTGCCCACCGTGTTCCAGCTCATATTTTGCGAACGGCAAGGCGGACAGCAACCACCAGATAGGATCGAGAGTTTACAGAAATAAAGGAGGTTCGTGATGAAAATTTTTGATTTACATACCCATTTAAACAGTGAAGAATTTATTAAAGAAGTCCCGCGCTACCTCAAACAGGCCGCGGACCTGGGCGTTGTCAAGATGGTCAACATCGGCTCCAACACGCAGTTGAACGCCGATGCCATCAAGCTGGCCCACCAGTATCCCCAACTTTACGCGGCGGTCGGCTGGCATCCCGAAGATTCCAAGAATTACGATGCGGCCGCCGAAAGGGTTCTGGAGGAACAACTGACCGATGACCGCGTTGTGGCGTTGGGCGAGATTGGGCTGGACTACCACTGGGACAGCTCGCCTCAGGATGTTCAACGCAAGGTGTTTGCCCGCCAAGTCGCGATTGCCAAGGAAGTCGGCAAGCCGGTGGCCATTCATAACCGGGACGCCTTCGAGGATACCTATCGGATTCTAAAGGAAGGTGGCATCGAAGAGATTGGCGGTGTCATGCACAGCTTTAACGGCGACCCCGAATGGCTCAAGAAGTTTTTGGACCTCGGGATGCACATTTCCTATTCCGGGGTCGCCAGCTTCAAGAACGCCCATGAGGTCCACGATTCCGTTCGGGCCACGCCATTAGAAGTCATGATGGTCGAGACCGATGCGCCGTACCTGTCGCCGGAACCGCACCGTGGCGAACAGAACGAACCGGGCTTTACCCGGTACACGGTCGAGGCGATTGCTAAGGAACGGGACACCACGCCGGAAGAGATTGCGGCGGCGACTTACCACAACGCAGAGGAGTTTTATCACATCCATGAAGAAGATTAAAGAAGTCCTCGTGGTGGAGGGCAAAGATGATACCAAATCCATTAATCGCGCTGTCAACGCCGACACCATTGAAACGCGGGGTTCCGCGATTGATGAGGACACTTTGGCGTTGATTGAAAAACTAGCCGATCAACGCGGGGTGATTATTTTCACCGATCCGGACTTTTCCGGCGAGAAGATTCGTAAGATTGTGGCCGAGGCCGTGCCGAACGCCAAGCATGCCTTTCTTCCAAAGGCGGAGGGCCGGCCGGATAAGGCGGGTGGCTCGCTAGGCGTAGAACACGCCAGTCCCGAGGCCATTCGTGTCGCGCTTAGCCACGTGTATACGGAGACCACGGCGGCACCGACCTTGATTACCCACGAAGACCTTATGGCGGCGGGGCTGATCGGTGGTGCAGGGGCCAAAGCCCGGCGTGAACAGCTCGGTGAGCTTCTCCAGATTGGTTACGTGAACGGTAAGCAACTGGAGAAGCGTTTGCGGATGTTTAGCATTCAGCCGACGGACTTCGCGGCGGCCGTCAAACAGATTCGTCAAAAGGAGGATTTCCATGAATAATAGCGTACCCGAAATTGGATCACCAGCACGAACCAAGGCCATTCTAACCCGCTACAAGTTAGTGGCGAAGAAGAGCCTGGGCCAGAACTTTTTGTCAGACCTCAATATCCTCAGGAACATTGTTGCTGCGGCCGACGTCACGGCTAACGACAACGTCATTGAGATTGGCCCCGGGATTGGCGCGTTAACCGAACAGATTGCCAAGCGCGCACACAAGGTCGTGGCCTTTGAAATCGACGAAAACCTGTTGCCGGTCCTGGACGAGACCCTGATGGACTATGACAACGTTAAAGTGATCAATCAGGATATCTTGAAGGCCAATCTGCCAGCCGTGATTAAGGATGAGTTCGAGGCAGGAAAGCCGCTTAAAATGGTGGCTAATTTGCCGTACTACATTACGACACCGATTCTCATGGGCGTCCTGCAGAGTGGGGTGAACTTTGATCAGATCGTGGTGATGATGCAAAATGAAGTGGCCGATCGACTAGTGGCTGAGCCAGGCTCCAAAGCTTACGGGTCGCTATCCGTGGTGATGCAGTACCGGGCCCACGTGGAGGTGGCCTTTGAGGTGCCCCGCACGGCCTTTATTCCTCAACCGAACGTGGACTCCGCGATTATTCGGTTAACGCCGCGAGAACCACTACCCGTTAAACCGTACGAAGACCAGGCGCTCTTCAAGTTCGTTAAGGGTTGCTTTGCTCACCGCCGGAAGACGTTGTGGAACAATCTTCAAGGGATGTTTGGGAAGCAGCCGGAGGTTCGTGAACGGATTGAAACGGTCTTAGATGACGTTGAAATCTCGCGACAACTACGCCCAGAACGCTTAACCTTAATAAATTTTATCGAATTAACCAACGCTTTTCACAATGAAGGGCTTATGTAACCCTTTTCAATTGCGGATTCTTGCGGATTAAGGGCCGTTGTGGTATAATTTGCGTTTTTTGTGAAACCATGGTATCATGTTTCACAGAGGTGAAGTGCATGCCAACAAGTTTAGCGAACATTAAGAACAAACTGGACGATCGTATTGGCGAAAAGTTAATGGTGATCGCACAGGCCGGGCGTAAGAAGACGACAGAGCGGCATGGAATTCTTCGGGAAACCTATCCAGCTGTTTTCGTGGTGGATTTAGACCAGGACGAGAATTCGTTTGAACGGGTTTCATACAGCTATACCGACATTTTAACGAAAAACATCGAAGTTGACTTTGATGAATAAATAATTGGGCCAGTTAGGCCTTTTTATTTTGGCTAAAATGGGAGAAACATACCAGATCTTGGGCATGGTAGGGGTTCCTGAGCACCGCTAAAGTAAGATTTAGCAGGTGTTTGGAGAACCCTTTTTATTTTGGCCACAACCATAGTATAATAGGCTTAATCAGATTCACGAGAACGGTAGGCAGTGGCCTATCTGGAATTAAGGTGAGCTCATGCAACTGATCGAAAAGGCGCCTGCCAAGATAAACCTCGGGCTCGACACCCCTTACCATCACCAGGATGGCGCGGAGGAGTGGAACATGGTCATGACGTCCGTGGACTTGGCGGACTATGTCGAAATTCAAACATTAACCAAGCACAAGCGTATTCGGGTGGCGTCAGATAGCGGCTTTTTGCCAAATGATCAGCGCAATCTGGCCTATCAGGCGGCCCACTTGCTCCAAACCAAGTTCAACGTGGGTGAGGGCGTGAATATTCGGATTAAGAAGAATATCCCGGTGGCGGCCGGCCTCGGTGGCGGTTCTTCCGATGCAGCGGCGGTTCTTCGGGGGCTGAATCAATTGTGGCAGCTGGGATTGAGCTGGCAGGAGTTGGCCGAATTGGGCCTCCAGATTGATTCGGACGTGCCGTACTGCGTGTATGGGCGGACGGCCCACGTGCGCGGTCGCGGTGAGCGGATTACGCCGCTATCGAAACTACCAGCGGCCTGGGTGGTTCTGGCGAAGCCCAAGGTCAGCGTATCGACGCCCAGCATCCTTCAGCAGATTCGCTACGATGACCTGGACCACCCAGACATTGAGGCCTTGCTACGGGCCGTGCGCAATCAAAACATTGAGGAGATGTGTGCGGTGATGGGCAACGTGTTGGAGCCACTGACGGCGCACCGTTATCCGGAGATCACCCAGTTGAAGCAACAGTTGATGAAGTTCGGCGCCGATGCTGCTCAGATGAGCGGAACGGGCCCCACCGTCTTCGGCCTGTGTAGCAAGCAATCTCGTGCGCAACGCGTGTTCAACGGGATGAAGGGCTTTTGTCGTGAGGTGTATTTGGTGCGGCCACTTCCTTAAGGGATTGATGTGACAGTAGTCTATCTGATGATTAGATTTTCGGATTACTTGGGTTCAAGGCTAACTGTGCGGCATTCGATGACAATGTTTTCGGAAGTTTTGGTGAAACGATGAATGCTATTAGGATTAACCGAAATCATCCGCAGACGCGAATACGATGCACAATTCTCTGTAGGTTTAGCTAAATAATTCAGTCTTGGTAAGGTGATAAGCTCTCATGATCAAAATTAAGATTTGGTTGAAATCGATAATTGTTGTACTAGGCATTTTCGGTATAACGATTTTAATGCTCGCAACGTCACCTATAAATGCAATCAGAATGGATATGTTAACATATGGACAATTTCAGACAGCTATGAAAGTGACGCCTAAAGTATCCACATCGCCGACTGGTTCTCTTAGAGCTGGTGGAAAGCAATATGATATTAATCCATATCATTTTCAAGGTGATGTATTTGAGGTGAATAGTTTCAACGTATACAAAATTCTATTCTTTTATTATGCAAGTCCCGCTGTTGACCCTGTTTAAGCATAAATGTGATCCTACGAGTTTAGAATATCAGACCAGAAAAGTATTGAGTCACGAGAGAAGTTAAATCGGTGAGAGGTGAACACCTATTAATGCTGATGAAATTTTCCAAGCCATCCAAGCCGATCCCCAGAATCAAGACTTCACGCAACAGGGGATTCAGCCCCTATATCACGTGGAGCGGTCGGCAACGATTCTGTTGGTCAGTCAGGCACCCAGTCGGCGAGCTCAGGCATCGATGACCTTTTGGGACGACGCGAGTGGGAACCGGCTGCGAGATTGGATGAGCGTCACGAAGGACCAGTTCTACCATTCGGGGAAGGTGGCCGTGTTGCCACTGGACTTTTACTATCCCGGCAAGCACGAACACGGTGGCGATTTGCCGCCACGACCGGGATTTGCGGATAAATGGCACGAGCCGTTACTAAGTTTAATGCCACAGATTAAGTTGACCTTGTTGATCGGCCAATATGCGCAGAAGTATTATTTGCCGCAACGGGAAAAAACGTTAACAGCAACCGTGGCCCACTATCAAGACTACTTGCCGAATTACTTTCCGTTGGTCCATCCTTCACCGTTGAATTATGGCTGGATGAACCGGAATCCCTGGTTCGCGGCCGATGTCGTGCCGGAGCTTCAGACACGCATCCATCAATTAATTTAATTGTGAAAACGGTCAAAGAATAAATAGAAATTTAAAGCGCGTCAGGTCCTAGAAATGGTGATCTGACGCGCTTTTCAATACAAATAATTTTGTAAGACGTTTGGCTGGTATTGTGTGCTGAAAACCGGCATGATAACCGAGTGAGGTGAAGAGAATGAAAATTAAGAATGAACGGGTTAATCCCCAATTGGTTGCGGAAGTGCAACAGGCCCTGGGCGCTCCTTTGACGCAGGCAGCCTTGATTCAGTTGCTGTATGGTCAACCTAAAGTGATTCGGTGTGGTGGGGAAGAGCGAGCCGCTGAAGCTGGACTTCAAACGGCGGATCAGCGCCGCCCTTAGAACCATATGATGGCCAACAAAAATCCCCGGACTACCAACGACTCACAGATCGTTAGTGGCACGAGGATTCTCAAACTTATTTAGTTATTACAGGTTAATCGTGACGTTGTCGCCAGATAAAGCAACCTTCGTGACCTTACCATTTTCGTGAACCAAGATGGTGTTCGAACCAGTCAAGCCGGTAGCACTAACCTTGAGTTCATTACCATGGCGTTCAACGGTGACCTTGCCGGCGTCGTGACCCTTTTGGTCAACGACAGTCGTGCTGGTCGTACCTTCATGCATATCGAAGAGGTGAATGTCCAAGTCCTTGGTGAAATCGTAATCGGCGTGAACGGCCTTTGGATTCCGCAACAGAATGGTGTTATCGCGGGCCAAGACTGGCAAGCTTAATTCATCGTAGTTCAAGCTGAGCCACTTGCCATCTTTGATATCGTAGAACTCGTTATCGTCAATGATGCTGGTCCACTTGCCGGCTGGCAGGTAGAGGTTGACGTGACCTTCGTGGTTGAAGACTGGGGCAACCAGTAATTGACTCCCAAACATGTATTGGTTATCCAACGTGTGGGTAGACAGGTCGTCTTGGAATTCGAACCACATTGGCCGCATAACGGGGTTCCCGTAGGCCGTGTCGTGAGCAGCTTGCGTGTACAGGTAAGGCATCAGGGACAACTTCAAGTTGACGAACTTCCGTGTGTTATCAACGGCTTCATCGTCGAAGTTCCATGGAACCCGGTAAACATTGCTACCGTGGTAACGACTGTGGGAAGATAACAGCCCGAATTGCGTCCAACGCTTGTACAGGTCTGGCGTAGGGGTATCTGGACCATCTTCGAACCCACCAATATCGTGGCTCCAGAAGGCAAAACCAGAACTCAGGAAGGACAGCCCACCGTGTAAGGTATCGGACATGTTCTTGAAGTTAGATAAGGCATCGCCACCCCAGTGTAGTGGGTACTTCTGGGAACCAACCGTTGCGGAACGTGCAAAGACAACCGCTTCATCTTCACCCTTAACTTCTTGGATCGTCTCGAAGACGGCCTTGTTGTATTGCAGGGTGTAGTAGTTGTGTTCGCGTTTAGGATCGGAGCCATCGAAGAAGACGGCATCGTCAACTGGAATCCGTTCACCAAAGTCGGTCTTGAAGCAGTCAACGCCCATGTCGAGTAAGGCCTTTAACTTGCTCTTGTACCACTTGGTTGCTTCGGGGTTGGTGAAGTCAACGAAGGCGTTGCCGGCTTGCCAGAGGTCCCATTGCCAGATATTGCCATCTTCGCGTTTAACGAAGTAGCCCTTCTTCTTGCCTTCTTCAAACATCTTCCCTTTTTGGGCGATGTATGGGTTCAACCAGACACAAACCTTAATGCCCCGGTCGTGAATCTTCTTGATTAACCCTTCTGGATCAGGGAATTCATCGCGGTCCCACTCCATGTTGGACCATTCGAAGCCCTTTTGCCAGAAGCAGTCAAAGTGGAAGACATCCAATGGAATGTTGTGTTCCTTCATGCCATCGATGAACTTCAAGACGGTTTCTTCACTGTAGTCGGTAGTGAAGGACGTCGTCAACCAGAGACCGAATGACCATGCTGGTGGTAATTGCATCTGACCGGTTAATTCGGTGTAACGGTGTAAGATTTCTTGTGGTGTTGGCCCGTAGATCACGTAGTACTGTAAGGATTGGCCTTCGGTACTGAATTGAACCCGGTCAACATTTTCTGAAGTGATTTCAAAGTCAACGGGTTGTGGCTGGTCAACGAAGACCCCGTAGCCAGCATCCGTTAAGTAGAATGGAATGTTCTTGTAAGATTGTTCGGAAGCCGTCCCACCATCTTGGTTATCGATGCGGACTTCTTGGCCGTTCTTCACGAAGTTACCGAAGCGTTCACCTAAACCATAAACCTTGTCTTCCACACCAACGGAGAGTTGTTCACGCATGTAATCAATGTTCGTTGACTTGTCGTGGATGACCCCTTGGGCCTTGTCCAAGGATTGCGTTAACAAGTGGTCGTTGTGTAAGAAGTCAAGTTGAAAGGCCGTCTTGAATGGAATCCGAGCCGTCAATTCACCGGACTTGTAGGTTAACTCCTTATCGCCCGTGGTAATGTCGACGTCAGGGTTTTGGTCGTTAATCTCATAAGAAGGCCCCTTGGTATCTTGATCGAAGTGGGTCAGCTTAACACCAATCACGCCTTCAATCGGGGAGGTCAGCTTAATCGTACTCATCCCTAAGTTAAGTTCGTCGCCCCGTTCGTTGATGAACTTGAAGGGTGCGTACAACGTCAATTGCTTGTCTGTCTTCTTATAGTCGAAGACTTCACGTGGTGATTCAATTTGGTATTGTGGTCGGTCTAGCCAGTAGCCATTCGTAAACTTCATGGATAAACACCTCTTGAATTTTTTAGGAAATTGAATTTCTTAATCGACAAACCCAGTGTACGTTGCTGAATCCAAAATGTCAACGCTTACATTTGACCTCATTTTAAACGGATAACAGGCTAGTCGCCGTGCCACCGGGGAGTTATACGGTTAACGACCAATGAAAATAAATTTTCCGGATCCACGGACCATCCGCTCTTGAATTGGGGAGACCAAACGACCACTCAAGCGAGTTATCGGTAGCTAACTTAGTTAAAACGGATTTTTATAATAGGTAATAACAAAATTCTCAAACTTTTCCAATACGGTTGAAATCTTATCAGATTGGGCCTGACGCGCCAACCAGCCGGGCATAAACGGTTGAGCGCCTTGAAAATTATATTGACAACTGAAAGCGGTTCCAGTATGCTATGCATTGAAAATTGAATTTCTTTAAACGTCGACGTTTTTGCAATATTTTCAATCTTCATCATTCGATTCATAACTTATAGAGGTGGGTACTTATGAGTGAAAATGCTCCTAAAGCCGCCATTACGACGAAGAACATGGTGCCGTGGAACGAACGAATCGCTTATAGTTTTAGTGATTTCGCCTGCAACCTGTCCTTCCAAATGGTGGGAACGTACTTAATGATTTTCTACACGGATACTTTTGGTATCAGTGCCGCAGCTGTTGGGACTTTGTTCCTGGTTGCCCGGATCGTGGATGCCTTTGATGGGCCGTTCTGGGGAATCATGATTGACCACACGCATACCAAGTGGGGGAAGAGCCGACCGTACTGGTTATGGTTCTCGATTCCATTTGCCGTCTTCTGTGTGCTGGTCTTCACGACGCCAAACTTAAGCTTGACGTGGAAATTAGTGTGGGCCTACATCACCTACATTGGGGTTGATGTCCTATACTCGGCCGTCAACATTCCAATTACATCTATTTTGCCATCATTGACCAGCAATCCCCAAGAACGGGTTACGTTATCCACGATCCGTCAATTCATGGGAACTGCCGGTGCCACCATTATTACTGGGATTACCTTAACGATGGTTGCCTTCTTCGGTCATGGTTCAACCACGAGTGCTCGTGGCTGGTTCATCTGGGCCTTGATCGTTGGGATTATCGTTGTTATTATCTTTGGTTTCGTGTTCAAGTACACGACTGAACGGGTTCAGACCAAGAGTTCCCGGAAGTCCATTCCAATCAAAGATTCTCTGCGTGCTTTGAAGCGTAACTGGCCATGGGCCATCATCATCTTCATCAACTTCATCTACTGGATGGGGATGCAGACGCGTTCACAAGTTACAGTTTACTTCTTCAAGTACAACATGCACGATGCCACGTTAGCTTCATTTGTTTTGAGTTTGCAAATCGTTGCGTTGGTTGCCGTGGTCTTAACGCCATGGACCTCTAAGTTAATCGGTAAGCGTAACACCATGTTAGCCGGGATGATCCTGGCCGTGGTTGGTCAATTACTGTTGAGCTTGGGTGCTAATAATTTGAGTGTCACGATGATTATTGTTGCCACGATTGTTGGGTACTTAGGAACTGGTTACGTTTCTGGTTTAATCGCCGTTATGTTGGCCGATGCCGTTGACTATGGTGAATGGAAGAACGGGGTCCGTGCCGAAGGGATTGTTACCTCATTCTCCAGTTTCAGTGCCAAGTTAGGTATGGGTATTGGTGGTGTGATCACCGGTTGGATTTTATCTGCCACTGGTTACGTTGCCAACCAGACCCAATCCGCAGGTGCGCTTCATGGGATTGAATTAAACTACATTTGGGTGCCACTGTTAGGCTTCGCCCTTTCCGGAATTGCCCTGTTGTTCTACCACGTAGACGGCATTGAAGGCAAGATGCAAAGTGACTTAGCTGAAAAGCATGCCCGTGAAAATGCAGAAGATGATGATTAAAAAATTAAAGTGAGTGAACGGCATGATTATCAATAAGGATGTGATGCGCGATCACAATGAGCGTTCGGTATTGCAAGCCATTGTGAATCATGGACCCATTTCGCGAAATGAAATTTCAAAGCTACTCGGCTTGAATAAGGTGACGGTGTCCGACATTGTCGGCAACTTCATCGACCGCAAGCTGGTGTCCAGTCAGGGTGAGGCCACGGCCAAAGCCGGCAGTGGGCGCCGCGCGGAACTCGTGGCCTTTAATGCCACGTACGGGTACGTCATCAATTTCAGTATTTCCGGCGATATTCTCCGAATGCTGGTGACCCAACTGGACGGTCGCGCCTTGGAACACAGCGAAAGTCCGCTGAATCAACCGACTGTGGCGGAACTCGTGGCCAAGATGGACGAGATGATTGCGCAGTTACCGACCTTCGAGGTGGATAACGGCCTGCAAGCCATGTCGATCGCCATCTTCGGCAGTGTCTACCAGAGTGAAATTGTGACCTCGCCGTTCATTGACTTCGGCGACTTCGACCTCGTGGGCTATTTCAAGCAGCACTACCACGTGCCGGTGATTTTGGAAAACGAGGCCAATCTGTCCGCCGTCTTCGAGCAGGACTTCAGTAAACAGGAACTCCAGAGCATCGTGTCCGTCAGTATTCATGAGGGCATCGGTGCCGGAATCCTGGTGAACAAGCAGCTGTATCGCGGCAACTACGGCCGTGCCGGCGAGATTGGTCAGATTGCCATTCAGAATCCGGGCCAGCCGCGCCATCGCTTAGCGAACCTCGCCAGCTTTGATAGTGAATGGTCCGAGACGGCGGTGCTACGGAAGGCGGCCAAACTAAAGGGCGTCAAGCAGTACACGTTGGCCGAACTGGTAACGGCCATGGCGCGAGATGATTCGGTCATTGTCGGTTTGCTGGAGGACTTCTGTTACTACCTGGCCATGGTGACCAGCGATTTAATCGCCGCGTATGACCCGCAGATGGTCTTCTTCAATTCGCCGATGATCGAACAGTTACCGGAGATCTTGAAGAATATCCAGATGAAACTAAGCTTCATGCCACTCGTGCCACCGCTGGTCATGTCCAAGGATGCCAAGTACGCAACCTTATTGGGTGGCGCCTCACTGGCGATTCATCAGGTATTGGAGATGCCGAACACACGCTTGATTTTTCATCATTAGACTTCACGAAAGTACGGGACGTACGGCTATTTTGGGCTGGACGGCCCGTGCTTTGCTTTAATCGCAAGTTTTAGTAGAAATTTGAGGAGGAAATAAAGTTGACGAATCAGAGTTTTCCTAAAGGATTCTTATGGGGCGGCGCCGTCGCTGCCCACCAAGTGGAAGGGGCCTATAACGTTGGTGGCAAGGGCCTCAGCGTTGCCGACGTGATGACGGCGGCCGGAACCCACGACGAACGGACGATTACGCCCGGCGTGCAGCCCGGCGAATTCTATCCCAACCATGAGGCCGTGGACTTCTATCACCGCTACCCCGAGGATGTGAAGTTATTTGCCGAAATGGGCTTTAAGAGTTTTCGAACCTCGATTGCCTGGTCACGAATCTTTCCGCAGGGCGATGAGCTCGAACCCAACGAGGAGGGGCTTAAGTTCTATGATCGTCTATTTGACGAATGCCACAAGTACGGGATTGAGCCGGTCGTGACGTTATCTCACTTTGAAATGCCGTACCACCTGGTTACCGAATACGGGGGCTTTCGTAGCCGTAAGACGATCACCTTCTTTACGCGGTTTGCCCGGGCCGTCTTTACCCGCTATCAGGATAAGGTGAAGTACTGGCTGACCTTTAACGAGATCAACAACCAGACCAACTACGACCGTGAGTTTACGTTATTCACGAACTCCGGGTTTCAAGTGAAACCGGGTGAAAATGCCGAAGCCGTCATGTACCAGGCCGCCCATTACGAAGTCGTGGCCAGTTCGCTGGCCGTCCAGATTGGGCACAGTATCAATCCGGATTTCCAGATTGGGGCCATGGTGGCCTTTTCACCGGTCTATCCCGCAACGGATAAGCCGCGCGACGTCTTCAAGGCCCAACGCGCCATGCAGGCACGTTTCTGGTTCTCCGACGTTCAAGTAGAAGGGATGTATCCAACCTGGTTGACCAAGTACTTCAAGGCTAAGCAGTTCGACCTGGACATTACGCCGGCGGATCTGGCCAACTTGAAGCGCGGAACGGTTGACTACCTGGGCTTCAGTTATTACATGTCGTTTGCCACCAAGGCCAGTGACCACGAAGACGCCCAGTTCTCCTACAACGAATCCCAAGACTTGGTGACCAACCAATTCGTCCCGCAGTCGGATTGGGGCTGGCAAGTCGATCCCGAGGGCTTGCGTTACGCCCTGAATTGGATGAACGACCGCTACCACCTGCCACTCTTTGTGGTTGAAAATGGGATTGGGGCCATTGACGAATTGACACCGGAACACCGCGTCCACGATAGTTACCGGATTGATTATCTGCGGGATCACATCGTTCAAATGAAACTGGCCATCAACGAGGATGGCGTTGATGTCATGGGCTACACGCCGTGGAGTGCCATCGACATCGTGTCGGCCAGCACCGGCCAGCTTTCGAAACGGTACGGCTTCATTTACGTCGATCGCAATGACGATGGCAGTGGGAGCCTCGACCGTTACCGTAAGGATTCCTTCTACTGGTACCAACGGGTCATTGCGACGAACGGCGCGGATTTAGGAGAGACAGTGGGTGAAGAAGATGACAGTAAAGCCTGAACCGCTTTTAGCGATTGATATTGGGGGAACCACCGTTAAATATGGTGTCTGGATGCAACAACAATTAACACACAAAAACCGCTTTGCAACGCCGGACAATTGGCCGGACCTGTTAGCGGCGATTGTTCGCGTCAAGGTGGCGTTGAAGATGCCCTTTGCCGGGGTCGCCATCAGTCTGCCAGGCAGTGTGGACACAATACTTGGTAAAATTTCGGGAACCAGCGCCGTGGCTTATCTGAATGATTTTCCGATTGTGGCCACGTTGCGAGAAGCCTTGAAGCTCCCCGTTAGCATTCAAAATGATGCGAACTGCGCCGCACTGGCCGAGACCTGGCGGGGAAATGCCAAGTCGATCAGTGACGCCGTTCTGTTGGTGATTGGAACGGGAATCGGTGGCGCGGTCGTAATGGACGGGCAATTGGTCACCGGGCGGCAGAACTTCGCCGGGGAATTTGGCTATCAGGTCATGAATGAACGGGGCGAGACGCTCAGTGAATTGGCCAGTCCCGTCCACATGGCACACCGTTACCAGCAGCTTGCCAACTGTGGTCCGGTCTCCGCGCGAAATATCTACCAGGCGGCCGCTAACGGTGATCGCCTGGCCCAACGCTGCATCGAAGACATGCTGAATTGGCTGAGCCGGGCTGCTTTTAACTTGTTTGTCGGTCTCAACCCGCAGCGCCTGCTAATTGGGGGTGGCATTTCGGAACGCCCAGGATTCGTGACGGACCTCCGGCAACGCGTCCAGCGGCTCATGCGGGTACACGGGGCACCATTGACCGTGGATATACAGCCCTGCAAGTTTCGTAACGATGCCAATCTGATTGGAGCGGTTTATCAATTTTACTTAACGAATCCCAGCCATGCCGCCGGTCAGACCGTGCCCATCCCCATGGTGTGAGACATCGCGTCAAAAAATATTGGACGCGTCAGGTCGTATAAATAGCGGGCTGACGCGTTTTTGAGTACAACGAAATTTATAAGGCGATTGACTGGTATTCGCCCGTCAAAACCGGCATGATGGTGGGTATACGAAGCAATCTGCACGGTGACGGGTCAGAATATATCGGCGTAGAATCTGAATTCAGGGGTGGAAAACGGTTCCATTCTTAGTTATGGTAGATGTAAAGGTAATCTGACGATTCTGGTCCAGTCGCGTTCATCGGGACTGAAACGCTGGAGAGACAGTGCCATAATCGAATAAGCGAAAGTGAGGTTAATCTATAATGAAAACTTGGCAAAAAATTTTAGCTGGCACGACCGCGATTGCCGCCGTCAGTGCTGTGAGTGTCTTGGGTGGCGCAGCGGTGGTCTATCAGGCCGCAACGAAGTCGTTTAGTCGTAATCGGATTAAGACCAAGCGCCGGGCGATCGCTGAGAACACGGCCGCCGACAATGCCTGGTACCTTCGCCACGATCCCGTGGAATGGACGCAAACGAGTCTGGACGGGCTAATTCTCCGCGCGAGTCTAGTGGAAGCCGAACGACCGAGCAAGCGGGTTGCCATCTTGGCGCACGGCCTGGGCCACGCGCGTGAGCAGATGATTCCCTATGCGCGGGTCTTTCACAACTGGGGGTATCACGTGCTGATGCCCGATGCGCGGGCCCACGGTGAAAGTGAGGGCCACACGATTGGCTACGGTTGGCCCGATCGCCTGGACTATACGGGGTGGATCAATCAGGTCATTGCCAAATACGGGGACGACTGTGAGATTGTCCTGATGGGGATTTCCATGGGGGCCGCGACCGTCATGGCAACGGCCGGTGAGGATCTGCCGCACAACGTGAAGGCCGTGATTGCCGACTCCGGGTACGCGTCCGTCTTGGCCGAAGCCCGGTTCCGGATTCGGCATAAATACCATTTGCCAACGTATCCGATCGTGCCTATTGCCGACCAGTATTCGCGCTTGGCTGAGGGTTACCGTTTGGCCGACGGGGACATTGCCGAACAGTTACGGCACACGCACTTACCGTTGCTCCTGATTCAAGGTGCCAACGATCAGACGGTCCCCGTGGAAAATTTGGATGTTCTGTATCGGGCGGCCGCAGGGCCTAAGGAAAAGTACCGCGACCCCGAGGCGGCACACATTGCGACCCGGGCAACGGACCCAGCGAAGTACGATCGATTAGTGGCGGATTTCCTGAATAAATATGTGGATTAAAGAAGGTTAAAGGCTGGTTGACAAGTTTTCATTATCTGGTAATATATTAAACGGTAATCATTACTGTTTACATATTTGGCGGAGAAATGAGATGAAGCGATTGAAGCATGATACACACAGTTTTCGTTGGCGCGGTCTATGGGCCGTGCTGGCTATCTTAATGGTGGGCGTTACCCTGAGTGGCTGTGGGGCGGCGACCACCACTAAGCATGCCGATAATCACATTCAGGTGGTCGCCACGTTGGGCTTTTACGGTGAAGCGGCCCAGGCCATTCTGGGTGATCGCGGACAGGTGACCACGGTGATCAACAGTCCCAGTATCGATGCCGAGAGTTATGAGCCGGACGTAAAGACGGCTAAAATGGTCGCTAAGGCTGATGTCGTGGTGGAGAATGGTCTGGGCTACGACAGTTGGATGGACCGGGTTGTTGCGGCTAACGATGACGCCCAGACGAAGAAACTGACGATTGGCACGCTCATGGGGAAGAAGACCGGTGACAATCCTCACCTGTGGACCGACCCAACGACGATGGTCAAGGTCACGCGGCATTTGGTCACCCAATTTAGTAAGCTGGAGCCCCAGCATGCGGCCGAGTTCAAACGCCGGGGGGCGGCCTATGAGCGCCAATTGGCGGTACTGCCCAAGCTGGCCCAGCAGTTGGCTAAGCGCAGCCGGCACCAACGGGTTGCGGTGAGTGAACCCGTCTTCGATCTGGCGTTAAAGGCGATGGGCTATCGGATTAGCGACGGGCATTTCGCTCAGGCGATCGAAGAGGACAGTGACCCGACGCCGGCCGATGTGACCGAATTGCAAAATCAGATTAAGCATCATCGGATTGCCTTTTTCGTTGAGAATACCCAGAATACCAGTAAGAACGTCACGGCGATGGTCAATCTCGCCAAACGCTACAACATTCCGATCGTCAAGGTTACGGAAACCATGCCGGTTCACCAGAGTTATCGCACGTGGATGTTGAAGCAGTACCAGCAAGTTCAACGCATTCAAACCAAGGAGGGTCAGTCCTAATGGAACGTGCACCCATTTTAAAATTAGAACATCTCGGGGTGACCTTTCCCAACCATCCCGTCTTTAGTGACCTCAACCTGACCATTCGGCAGGGAGAAGTCTGGAGCATTATTGGGAAGAACGGGGTGGGGAAGACCACGCTCATGCGGACCATTTTGCATCAATTGCGGCCGACGCATGGCAAGATTACCTATCTCCCCAGTCAAAAGGACGTCACGATTGGCTACGTTCCGCAATTTCGGAACATCGATGCCGATTATCCGTTAACGATCAAGGACTTCGTGGGGCTGAACCTGACCGGCTGGAAGTTGCCCTGGCTGTCGACCAAGGAACGCGCCAAGGTGACGAAAATTTTGGACCAGACCGGGCTGAAGCAGTTGGCTAAGCGACCCATTGGCCAAGCATCCGGTGGGGAAAAGCAAAAGGCCTATTTGGCGCAAGCGTTGGTTGAGGCCCCGAACCTGTTGATTTTAGACGAGTCGACGGCCAGTCTAGATCCCGTGACCAAGACGGAATTACTGGATCTGGTGGCGGAGTTGAATCAACGGCTGAATCTGACCGTGCTCTTTGTCACGCACGATATTCCAATGGCGCAGAAGTACACGCAGCACTATCTGATGCTGACGCCCAGTGGGATTGAACAGGGGCCGATTGCAAAATTAACGACGGAAAAGGTGTGGGAGGGCGAAAATGTTTAGTTATGAATTTATGCGCAACGCCTTCGCGGCCGGCACGATTATTGCCATCATCTGTGGGATCATGGGCGTCTTCGTGATCGCCCGGAATATGTCTTTTCTCACGCATACGCTCTCCGAGATTGGCTTCTCCGGGGCGGCCTTTGGGGTCTTCGCCGGTTGGGCACCGCTAAATGGGATGTTGCTCTTTACGGTCGTGAGTTCGATCATCGTGGGGCAATTGTCGGCCCGTTCCGAACGGCGCGAGGCGGCCACCAGCGCCATTTCGGCCTTGTTTATTGGTCTGGGGATTTTGTTCCTATCGTTGGCCAATAAGAATGCCAGTTACGCGACCAGCATTTTATTCGGGAGTGTCATCGGGATTAGTGCCAGTGACGTCCAGCAAATGTTGTGGCTATCGCTGTTTGTGCTGATTGTGGTCTTCGTGATCTACCGGTTCTTGAAGTTCGATTCGTTTGATCACACGGGAGCCCGAGTCAAGGGGCTGTGGACCAACGTCTTATCGATTACGTTCCTCGTCTTACTGGCCCTGAGCGTCAGTGTGGCCGCGCAGATTGTGGGGTCACTCTTAATCTTCATTCTATTGACCTTACCGGCCGCCACGGCGAAGTACTTCGCCCACACGGTGGGAGGCATGATGATTCTGGCAATTGCTTTAGCCCTCATCGGCGTTTGGAGCGGGCTGGTCTTGAGTTACGTGACCAACTTTCCGGTGTCCTTCTTCATTGCGGCGATTGAAGCGATCTTCTACTTCATCGCGCTGGGATGGCAGCGACTCCAGACGGCAGAATAGGGCGATCAGCCTTCGGAATTTGCGAATATAATGATTTAAATTAAAAGAGACTAGAGCCGCATCCGCACAACGATTAACGTTGTGTTGGGGCGGCTCTTTTGCGTCTTTACGGGGGTCATTAGTTGAGTCCTGATAGCGAAAACGGTAGGCTGAGGGGGAGCTGGTGACACCGGATTCAGCAATGTCAGGTTGGCAGTACGGACCATTGGAGATGGTCTGTCCCAGATTTTTGAGGGACCGCTTTCTACTAGCTTTCAAAACCAGCTCATCTTGTTGACTGCTTTCATTTTGGAAAAATCGGCAAAAAATTATTAATTCTTACCGAAATGTAACGAAAAACCCGAACATTTATGCTAAAATTGGGCTTACAATTAACTCTAAAGAAATCGTTGAGGTGAAGAGGTTGAAAGTCAGAAGAAGTGACCGGTTAGTCGATATGACCCGGTATTTATTAGAACGGCCGCATCAATTAGTGTCGTTGACGTTTTTTGCGGCGCGGTATGAGTCGGCCAAGTCTTCCATCAGTGAAGATTTGACGATTTTAAAGCGGACCTTCCAAGCCCGTGGCACTGGTCTGCTGGAGACCGTCCCCGGAGCTGCTGGTGGTGCCCGGTTTATCCCTTACATTTTAAGAGAAGAAGCCGAACAATTTGTGGATGAAATGATTACGGAATTGTCCGAAGCCGACCGGTATCTCCCCGGTGGCTACGTTTATATGTCCGATATTCTCGGTCGGCCAGCAGCCTTGCGGCAAATTGGGCGGATTTTAGCCACTCAGTATTTGAATCAGTCGGTCGACGTGGTTGTGACGGTCGCAACGAAGGGGATTCCGTTGGCCCAAAGCGTGGCCAATTACCTGAACGTCCCGTTTGTGATTGTGCGTCACGATTCACAAATCACCGAAGGGTCGACGGTCAGTGTGAACTATGTTTCCGGCTCGACCAAGCGGATTGAACGCATGGCCCTGTCCAAGCGGAGCGTGAAGCCTAACTCCCGCGTCCTGATCGTCGATGATTACATGAAGGGTGGCGGGACCGTGGGTGGTCTGCGTTCCCTCGTGGACGAATTTGACTCACAGCTCGCCGGAGTCGCCGTCTTTGCCGAGGGTGACTTTGACGGCCAACGGACAGTTAGCAAGTACACGTCTTTACTGAAGATTCAAACGGCGGATGAACAGATCCGCGTGGCCCCAGGCAACTACCTGACCCAGATCTTTGGTGACGATCAGAATTCATTAAATTAGGAGATATCGGAATGAGCACTAGAAATACGATTATCCTCGCAGCCGGCAAGGGTACGCGGATGAAGTCAAAGTTGTACAAGGTTCTTCACCAGGTCTGTGGTAAGGCCATGGTGGATCACGTGTTGACGCAGGTCGAGAAGACCAACATGGACCAGGTGGTCACGATTGTGGGCTACGGTGCCGATGACGTGAAGGCCACGCTGGGTGACCGCACGCAATATGCGTTGCAGGCCAAGCAATTGGGAACCGGGGATGCCGTCTTACAGGCGGAACCCCTCTTAAAGGACGAAGACGGCACCACGCTGATTGTCAGCGGAGACACGCCCTTATTCCAGGCTGAAACCTTTGAAGACCTCTTCGCCTATCACGAAGCCAAGCATGCGGCCGCAACGATCTTAACGTCAATTGCGCCCGATCCAACCGGTTATGGCCGGATTGTGCGGAATAACATCGGCATTGTCGAAAAGATTGTGGAACAGAAGGATGCCAGTTCCGAGGAACAAGAAATCCACGAAATCAACACGGGCGTTTACGTCTTTGACAACAAGAAATTATTCGCGGCCCTTCATAAGACGTCGAATGACAACGCACAGGGCGAATACTACTTGACGGACGTCATTGAAATTTTGAAGCACGAGGGCGACATCGTGGCGGCTTATAAGATGGCCGACTTCGATGAATCCATGGGCGTTAATGACCGGATCGCTTTGGCCAACGCTACGAAGATTATGCGTAAGCGGATCAACGAACAACACATGCGTGACGGGGTCACCTTGATTGACCCTGAGACCACGTACATCGACGCCGGTGTGAAGATCGGTTCCGATACGATTATCGAACCGGGCGTCCTCCTCAAGGGCAACACGGTCATTGGGGATGACTGCTACATCGGTGCTCATTCCGAATTGTGGAATGCCAAATTAGCCGATCACGTGACGGTGACCTCTTCACTACTGGAAGATTCCGACATGGCCAGCGGCTCTAACATTGGCCCGAACAGCCACTTACGACCAGAGTCTCACATTGGGCCTAAGGTACACTTGGGTAACTTTGTGGAGGTTAAGAAGGCCACGATTGGTGAGGGCACCAAGGTGGGCCATTTGACCTATGTCGGCAACGCCAAACTCGGCAAGAACATCAACGTTGGGTGTGGGGTCGTCTTTGTCAATTACGATGGCAAGAACAAGCACGAAACGACGGTGGGGGATGATGCCTTCATCGGCTCCAACTCAAACCTGGTTGCCCCGTTGACGGTGGCTGATCACAGCTTCATCGCGGCCGGCTCCACGATTACCGATGCCGTTAACCAATTTGACATGGCAATCGCGCGGCAACGACAGACCAACAAGCCCAATTATTACCAGAAACTCCCGTATCGCGGTGAAGATTAAGCTGAAGGTCTTGTGTTTCAAGACCCGATAGCATAAAATTATGGTAGTAAATTCTGGCAGATCATTTGCTATTGGAGGAAATTATGGCTACGCAATATTTTGACCCTAAATTAAAGATTTTTGCGTTGAACTCCAACAAACCGTTAGCGCAAAAGATTGCTAACGAAGTTGGTGTTGAATTAGGGAAAACTTCGGTGGACCGGTTCAGCGACGGCGAAATTCGCATTAACATCGAACAGAGTGTCCGGGGAAGCCACGTTTACGTGATTCAATCGACGTCGGCTCCGGTCAACGACAACTTAATGGAACTGTTGATCATGATTGATGCTTTACGGCGCGCGAGTGCGGCTACCATCAACGTGGTCATTCCATACTACGGTTACGCCCGGCAAGACCGGAAAGCCCGGTCGCGGGAACCAATCACGGCCAAATTAGTGGCCAACATGCTACAAACGGCTGGTGTGACGCGGGTTCTAGCTTTGGACTTGCACGCTGCCCAGATTCAAGGGTTCTTTGATGTTCCCGTGGATCACTTGATGGGTGCCCCGCTCCTGGCCGACTACTTCTTGACCAATCACTTGGACGAAGATGCGGTTGTCGTTTCACCCGACCACGGTGGTGTGACGCGGGCGCGGGCCTTAGCCGAGTTCTTGAAGGCGCCAATCGCCATCATTGACAAGCGGCGGCCACGGGCCAACGTCGCGGAAATCATGAACATCATCGGTGATGTCAAAGGCAAACGGTGCATCATGATTGATGACATGATTGACACGGCCGGGACGATTACGTTAGGGTCCCAAGCCTTAATGGATGCTGGCGCCAAGGAAGTTTACGCTAGCTGTACCCATCCTGTCCTGTCTGGTCCCGCAATCGAACGGATCAAGAAGTCGCCAATCAAGAAACTGGTTGTGACGGATTCTATCCAATTAACGGCAGACAAGCAGATTGAAAAGATTCAACAAATTTCCGTCGGTCCCCTGATTGGCCAAGCCATCAAGCGGATCAACGAAAACCGGCCGGTCAGCCCATTGTTCAAGAACCGATTCCGGAGTCACGAACAATAAAGCAGACAAAAAACTTGAGCGGCGCAGGGCGTTGGCTCAAGTTTTTTCTATAAAAATTTTGATCAATCAACCGTTAGTTGGGCATCAACCGTCGACGCTTGGTGCATTCGGCCAGAAGTCGCCGTTAAAGGGACTGAGCGTCGGACTAGCGGTAGATCGAAGGGAGTTTACGGTATGAGAAGTTGGCAGAGATGGACGACCGGCTGGCTGGGTGGTGGTCTGGTCGTGGCCCTAGCCATGCGGATCCTGGGGCAACCGCTGATGGTGATTGGTAACCTACTGTTTATGGTAGGCTTAGCGCTGGTTATCTTTGGCTTGATTTGTGTCTTAGCGAAGGGGCACCTCTTCACGGGGTGGCGGCACCGGCGTAAGAAGGGACAAGATCCCTTGCCCGGTGAAAAGGTTGGCGTGCGGCACGTAGCCAGCGTAAAGAATTCGCCCATCGTGGTTAACGGGGGCGCCCGATTCGGATTAGCAGCGGGGGCTTGCTACATCGTGGTCGGCATTGTCTTGACCTTATTTTAATTATTCGGGGGAGAAAATGAAAAAAGTAAAAACGGGGATTGACGCGCCACTTGTCCCAATTAGTTATGAACTGGTGGGACTGATATTTTTGGTTGAGGCAGTGCTGACACCACCGAATCGTGGCCGGATTTGCCTAATCATTGTCGGTCTGTTCGCGGTCATTGGCGGTCTTGTTTTTCTGCGGACATCGCTGATTGGCAAGGCGCGAATTTGGACGAAGCTGTTGGATGAGGCCGGTGTGGCGCCCGCGGATCAGGCGCTGGACCTGGGGTGTGGTCACGGCGCCGTGTTACATCAAGTAGCTGAGCGGTTGACGTTACCCGGAACCGTGACCGGTGTCGACTTGTGGCGCTCACGGGACCAGTCGAAGAATTCTCTGGCGGTGACACGGGCCAACCTCAAGGTGTGGGGGGTCTCCGATCGGGTCAGCTTGCTCACGGCGGATATGGTGAAGCTGCCATTGCCGGCGGCTAAGTTTGACGTGGTTACCGCGAGCTTTGCGATTCACAACGTCAAGCCGACCGCTCAGCGGGAACGGGCCTTGCGCGAGGCGGTGCGGGTCTTGAAGCCCGGCGGTAAACTGTTGATCGTGGATACCGGCCACAATCGCCGCGACTACCAGCGCGTACTGGCGGCCGCGGACTGTCGCATCGTGCGCTCGCGTGGCCTAGGCATCAACGGCTGGTGGAGTGGTCCGTGGATGGCCAGCTACGTGATTTGGGCGGTTAAAAATTAGGTGAATCTGAGCCCCACTGAATGGGGCTGGCGCGACCAGTCGTATTGATCAAGATTCTAGAGAATTTAAAAAAGCGTCGGGTTCTGTCGTCGAATGATGCAGGAGTCCGGCGCTATTTTGTAGACCTCAAAGCTGACGACCATAGGCTTGTGGAAGCCAATTTCTAATGGTTAGCTCCCGAAAGTTTACCAAGTTGTCGTGCAGCTGATCGAATGGTTTCCCGAAAGCCACGCTGAGGCTAAAGTGAAGGATGAAAGGGGAGCCAGGTCTATTGCGAGCAAAAAATATTGGGGCTTTAATTGGCGTGGTGTTGATCAGTGGTGCTGTCTTGGTCGTGAGTGGTCACAATCCCAATTCTAGCAGTGTGGCCGCTGCTAGGGTGACGGCGCGGGCAACCCGGCTCGCGCCACCGGAAAACAAGCGTCATTCCGTAGAACCCGTTGGTCAACTGGAGAGGACCCCGACCAAAGCCGAACGAGAGCCCATCGTTCCCAGCCGTGACGCGGGCACCACGGCACCCACGGGGACTACCGATGACGGTTCGTGAGGAAATCTGAATGCTAAGGGAAACTGTTAAGTTTGATGATAGTCGCGGCTTTGATCGCCCTTGATTGGGTGGTGAAGGCTTTTTTTGTAAAAAAATTGGACGATCATAAACGGGATCGTCCAATAAGTGATTAATTTGAGTTGTGCCGACTGAAAAAATCGGGCGATTCTCAGTCATCTAAGAGTTGAGACTAATGTGCAGTCATCTTGCTATCAGCTTGGCAGGATGCGCAACAGCCACGTTAATTAGTCTAAAGCGTACTTACGAATGGCCACCGCCACGCCATCTTCGGCGTTGGTCAACGTCACCGCTTGGGCGGCGTCCTTGATTTCGTCGATGGCATTGCCCATCGCCACGCCCAGACCGGCGTATTGAATCATGGTCAGGTCGTTGCCTTGATCACCCAGAGCCATGACTTCATCGGCCGTGAACCCTAATTTATCGGCGAGTTCACCCAGCGTGTTGCCCTTGCTAGCCTTCTTGTTCATGACTTCGATGAAGAAGGGCGTACTTTGGACGACGTAGAAGCGGTCGCGAATCTCTTGGGGCATTTCGCGATTGACGCGGTTGATCGTGTCCGGATCGTCAACGAACATGGCCTTGGAAATGGTCAGGTCGCGGTCCATTTCACCGACTTCACGGTACCGAATCAGCATCCGCACCAGGTTACTTTCAAAGATGGTGTAGCCACTGATGTCCTTGTTGGCGGTGTAGATATAGTCCGGTGTTTCGATTTGGAAATGAATCTGTAGTTTCCGGGAAAGGGCTTCGAGGTCGATGTAATCGTTGAAGCTCAGGGAATGGTTGGTCATCATCTTGCCGGAGACCGTCTGTGACACGGAACCGTTGTAGGTGATGGCGTACTGTTCGTCACCACTGAGGCCCAGTGCGTCGAGATAGGGTTGAACACCAGTCAGGGGCCGGCCGGTGCAGAGAACCACCTTAATGCCTTGGGCCGTGGCGGCCTGAACCGCCTCAATCGTGGCGGGCGCCAGTTCGTTCTTTTCGTTTAGTAGGGTCCCGTCAATATCAATCGCAATCATCTTAATTGTCATGTTGTCAATTCTCCTTTTATGCTAAGTTGGAATGCAATGCGTATTTATAAATGGCCGCCGCCACGCCATCCGCTGCGTTGGTCAGAGTCGTCACGTTGGCGGCCGCTTTGACGCGGTCGTTGGCGTTTCCCATGGCGACACCCAACCCAGCGGCGGTAATCATGGGTAAATCATTGTCCTGGTCGCCCAGCGCCATCACGTTGGCCAGTGTTAAGCCAAGGTGGTCGGTGAGGTCGCGAAGCGCGTTGCCCTTACTGGTCTGCGGATTCATCACCTCAATGAAGTGGGGATCAGTGCGAACCACGTAGAATCGGTCGGCCAGCGCCGATGGAAGCTGGAGCGCATCGATCTTAGCCACCTCGTCGATGAAGACGGCGGTGGGCATGAGCAGTTGCGGGTCCATCGCTGCGGCTTCGCAAAACCGTAGCGGTAAGTTCACGAGCTGACTTTCCTTAACCGTGTAACGGCTGATATCGCGGTCGGCCGTGTAAAGGTACCGCGGGGTGACTACGTGGAAGTGTACCTGGGACTTGCGGGCGAACGCTTCGAGATCGACGTAATCGGTGTAACTCAGCGTCCGGCTACTCAACACGCGACCGGCCACGGTTTGAACCAGCCCACCGTTGTAGGTGATGGCGTACTGGTCATCGCCGTGCAGGCCCAGCGCATCCAAATACGGTTGGACGCCGGAGAGGGGCCGGCCGGTACACAACACCACCTTGAGACCCGCGGCAATCGCGGTCTGAACGGCGGTAATGGTCGCAACGGTCAGGGTATTTTGCGGATTGAGCAGGGTGCCGTCAATGTCCACGGCAATCAGCTTGATGGTCATTTAATCAGATTCTTTCCGGTCAATCAGTTGGTGGTTTTGAATATAGCTCCCAAACTCGTCGAAGATGGGTTGGAAAATTTCCGGCGCGTCATTCCCCGGATTCAACATTTCCTTGGGGAAGAAGAACCGTTGGTCGCCGGTGAATTTCCCGCGAATGGCGTTGACCAGATCGGAAACCGTCGAGAGTTCACGCAGGCTGCCATCCGGTTCCTGAAGCTCAATTTGCGTCAGGGGATGGGTGACCTTGGGGTCGTAGGCATCGTCGTACGGCAGGTCGTAGCTGTTGTCCGTGGCCGTGTAGTAGGCGGTGTTGAAGCCCACCGACCCAATCAATTCCCGGAGGTGGGGCAGTTGGTCCCGCGTCTCGGCATCAAAAATGGCGCTCTTGAGCGGTTTACGATCCAGGAACCGGTGAGCCAGGTCGGCCAAAATCTCGTCGGGCGACTGCCGCCAGTGGGTAAAGTAGGTGGTTAGGACGCCGTCATCGAGATTGAGGTAGTCGTCGAGGTCAAATTGATGGTTGAAGAAGGGTAATAGCAGGTGGGGGATGAAGCTCTCATCGCTCTTGCCGGCCTGATACAGTTCGTTGGCGCGCCCCAATAGGTGGTCCAAGATGACCTCCATGGACCGTGAAACGGGATGGAAGTAGACCTGTTGGTACATTTGAAACCGACTGACGATGTAGTCTTCGACGGCGTGCATCCCGTTCATGGCAAAGGCAATCCCGTCCTTGTAGGGCCGCATCACCCGCAGAATCCGCGTCAAATCAAAGGTTCCGTATTCGGTTCCCGTAAAATAGGCGTCCCGTAGCAGGTAATCCATCCGGTCGGCATCGATCTGACTGGAAATCATTTGGACCACTTGTGGATTTGGATAGGTCTTTTGAATGACACTGGCCACCTCTTGCGGAAAGGTTGGACTGACCCGCCGCAGAATTTGGTTGACTTCCGTTTGCGGTGAGGTCAGAATCTCGGCCGTGATGGCTTCGTGATCGGTGTGGAAGATGTGCTCAAAGGTGTGGGAGTACGGACCGTGGCCGATGTCGTGGAGGAGCGCGGCACACAGTGCGGTCAACCGCTCCCGGTCGTCCCAGCCGCCATCACCCGGTGTTTGGGTGGGATAGTTCCGTTGGAAGTTATCGCAAATTTGCCGGGTGACCTCGTAAACCCCCAGCGAGTGGGTGAAGCGGGAATGCTCCGCCCCGTGAAAGACCAGCGAAGCCGTCCCTAATTGTTTAATGCGGCGTAGGCGTTGAAACTCTCGGGTATTGATAAGGTCTAAGATGACTTGATGCTGAACATAAATATAGTTGTGCACGGGGTCCCGGAGAACTTTCTCCCGGGGGAGCCGCGCGGTTGCATAGCTCACAGCGATTCCTCCTAACGTATTGAAATGATGAGGTTTTAGTACTTATCAAGGTGATTATTGGTTAACATAAAATAGCTGGCTAATCGGTTGCGAGCCGTGGTTGGCGGCGGGCCATCTGGGCGGTGGCCCGTTCCAGACTCGTCGTGAAACGCGGTTCCGCCATCATGGCGGCCAACTTGGCCCGGCTGACGTGCAGGCCGACCGTGGTGGCCGCCGTGATGAAGCGTTGCTCGGCATCGGCCACGGTGAGCGGCTGGTCTAGCAACGCGGCGGTCGTGGTCATGACGTCCGGATCAACGTCTGGAAAATGCCAGTCGTTGGCCTGGCCGTCGAGACCGGCCAGGTAAAAGCTGCGTACCAGATCACCACGCATGGCCTGATCGCCGGTCACACTGAGGTACAGCATGGTCACCAGGGCCTGGGTGCTTCGTCGTTGGGCGATACCGGCGATTTTACGGCCGTTAACGCTCAGGTCATAGTCGCCCGGGCAGTAGGAGCGGGTGATTTCGTAGTGTTCCAGCGCCAACTCGGGCCAAGCCGTGGCCACAAGTTGCGTCATCTGGGCGTAGGCTGCCTCAACGCTTAGGGGTGGTGTAGTTAATGGCGAGAAGAGGGAGACGTTGAGCACGCCGCCGTCCGCCACCACGGCCAGGCCACCAGAATTGCGGAGAACGTAGTCGTAACCATAGCGCTGAACGGCCCTAATCGCCGCTGTCAGCGCGGGAAGCCGTTTATCCTTGAGTCCCATGATGACGGTCGGTTGCATCGTCCAGAAGTGTAGTATTGGCTGTTTAAGGTGCGGTACCAAGTCGAGTAGGGCATTGGTATAACCGAACGCCAAATTTTTCTGATCGGCCGGAATGGGGGTCGTGACGACCTGAATCCGGTCAGCGGGTAAGTTTAAGGGGCCCATCTCTCCACCACCTTTCGTCAAGTTAATGCATGGCTCCATTATACTAGAAAACGGGGGTGCCGTCATGGTCTGGACCAATCTCATCTGACTTTGTTGTGACGTGGGATGGTTGGGAACTTCGTGCTTAGCTATTTTTAGTCGTTTTTCCGGCCACGTCAGAGCATAATAAGTGGGCTTTCCACCCCAAATGAACTATAATTAATCCAGACAATTCACGGAAAGGAAGTGTGCAGATGGATCAATTATCAGCGGGAGTGCCCGTGATGATTCACCTAGAGACCCATATCAAACAAAACGATGATGTTTCTGACTATCAATTGGATGTTGACGGTCAGCTCGTCCAGATGGGGGCCAACCTGTACTTACGGTACCTCGAACCCGATAACGATACCGGGGAGAAGTCGCCGGTGACCATGAAGTTTACGCCGGAAGGGGAGGTACATCTGACCCGCAATGCCGAGGCAGAACTGCGCCTGCACTTCATCAGTGGTAAGCGTGTCACCGCCCGGTACAGCACCCCTTATGGCATCATGCCGATTGAAACCGTGACACCTTATTTGGAGACGAGTTTTAAGGAAAGACCGTTTAGCGGTAACGTTAAGATTGATTACTTACTCTATGCCGGTGAAGAATTAGTCGGGAACTACAAGATTCGATTGCAATTTACGGCATAAGCGAGTATCATATTTCGTAGACTGTGGAAAGGACGTGCACCAGTTTGGAATTAAAAGTCTTTGAGGGCCAGAATAAAAAGGAATTATCAATGATCGAAGTTGCGCACGCGATTTTGTCGCAACACGGCGATGTGATGGCATTTGCTGACTTAGCAAACGCCGTCCAAGCTTATTTAGGCGACAGCGATGCCGAGGTTCGTGACCGGCTGTCCCAATTCTATACGGATTTAAATGTCGATGGTAGTTTCATTTCTCTGGGTGATAACCTTTGGGGACTGCGAACTTGGTATCCGTTTGAATCCATCGATGAAGCGACGGTTCACGCTGAGGAAGATGAAGATCAACCTAAGCGTAAGAAGCGCAAGAAGGTTAACGCCTTCCTCGCCGACACGACCGATGACGATGACGTGATCGATTACGATGACGACGATCCAGAAGATGATGACACGACCGCTTACGCCGCTAATGACGACGATGACGATGATAGTGCCACCGGATCAGGGCCAGATCTGGGTAAATTACAGACCGGCTTAGGCATCGATGACGATGATGAAGAAGACGATACAGAAGACATCCCTGATGGTATCGAAGATCAGCTTTCACAAATGGAAGCCCCAGATGATGATACCGACAATCTCGACTTTTCCGCCGATGACGATGAAGCCGATGATGACGACGATGACGATAGTGATCAGAAATAAATTTTCAACGTTCGCTTGACCTTCAGCCAGAAAACAGGTACTATATTTTTTGGGCTCCTTACTACTCGTAGTGAGGACAACTGAACGGTGAAGTCGCTCCCTATTCCGAATGAATAGGGAGCTTTTTTATAGTTTTAAATCCCTAAATAATCTTACAAGGAGTTTGCACATGACCAAATATATTTTTGTGACTGGCGGCGTGGTTTCATCACTAGGTAAAGGGATTGTTGCGGCATCCCTGGGACGGCTACTTAAGAATCGCGGTCTCAACGTAACCATTCAGAAATTCGATCCGTACATCAACGTGGATCCCGGTACGATGAACCCTTATCAACACGGGGAAGTCTTCGTGACTGATGATGGGACCGAGACGGATTTGGACTTAGGTCATTACGAACGGTTCATCGATAACAATCTGAACAAGTACTCGAACGTGACGACTGGTAAGATTTATTCGGAAGTTTTGGAAAAAGAACGGCGCGGCGATTATCTGGGAGCAACTGTGCAAGTGATCCCTCATATCACCGGGATGATTAAAGAAAAGATTATGCGTGCCGGCAAGACGTTGGGCGCGGACTTCGTCATCACCGAAATTGGCGGGACCGTTGGGGATATTGAATCGCAACCGTTCCTGGAAGCCATTCGGCAAATGAAGTCTGAAGTGGGTGATGACAACGTCGTTTACATTCACACCACCCTGGTCCCAACGCTTCACGCGGCACACGAAATGAAGACAAAACCGACGCAACACTCCGTCCGGGAACTCCGGAGCATTGGGATTCAACCCAATATCTTAGTCGTTCGGACCGAGAATCACATTACCGATGAGATGCGGCAAAAGATTGCGTTGTTCTGTGACGTGCAACCTTCCGCGGTCATTGAATCGATGGACGTACCAACGATCTACTCGATCCCATTGCGTTTACAAGAACAAGGCTTGGACCAAATCGTCTTGGATCACTTCAAGGTGGAAGCGCCGAAGTCCGACATGACCAAGTGGTCGAAGATGGTTGATCACATGCAGAACCTGAAGCGGACCATCAAGATTGCCTTGGTAGGCAAGTACGTGGGCTTACACGACGCTTATATTTCTGTGGCGGAAGCTCTGCAACACGCGGGTTATCCGGTAGACGCCAAGATTGACCTCGATATGATTGATGCCGAAAAGATTACGCCAGCCAACGTTGCAGATATGGTGGGTGACGCGGACGGGATCATTGTACCAGGTGGTTTCGGTGATCGCGGGATTGAAGGCATGATCACGGCTATCAAGTACGCCCGGGAACAAGACGTGCCGTTCCTGGGTATCTGCTTAGGGATGCAGGTGGCCAGCATTGAATTTGCTCGCGATGTCCTGGGTTACAAGGACGCCAACTCAACCGAAATGGATCCGGAAACGAGCCACAAGATTATTGACCTGATGGCCGATCAAACGGACGTCCACGAAATGGGTGGCACCCAACGACTGGGTCTGTACCCTTGCAAGCTGAAGCCGGGTAGTAAGGCGGCCGCCGCTTACGATAACCAAGAAATGGTCCAGGAACGTCACCGTCACCGTTACGAATTCAACAACCAATACCGTGCTGAAATGGCCGCTAAGGGCCTGGTCTTCTCCGGAACTTCACCGGATGATCACTTGGTAGAAGTCATTGAATTACCAGAAAAGAAGTTCTTCGTGGCGTCCCAATACCACCCAGAATTCCTCTCCCGGCCAAACCGTCCGGAAGGGTTGTTCCGCGACTTTATTAAGGCTGCAAGTCAGAGTGCAGAATAAGGCGATTAGATCCCGAGCATTAACGTCGCTAAGTAAAAAAGCCCGGGTTTGGCTTTTTTGCTTAACGGGGTTAAGCGCAGGGATCTGCCTTATGGCGCACGTTTCGGCTATGTCAGGTTGGAGCGAATGCTTCGAACCAAAGTAGTGGTTAAACTGATAAAGCCTGGGCTTGGCTTTTGGCCTGATTGGGGTTAAGCGTAACTAGCTGCCTGCTGGAACACGTTTCGGCTATGTAGGCTGGATGACGTAAATGATCCTAGCTAGTCTTTGTCTAACATAAAAAATTAGAGGTTCAATTCACGTTTACGAATTGGGCCTCTTTTTTGGTCGGATATTAAACGTAATCTGTGTTCTGCCGTGGAATCCTATTCAAAACTGATGGTAATCGATATATTATTACACATGGTTTTAAAAAGAAGACTAACCAAACACCAGAGAAAGAGAAGCGGCATGCACGTGAAGTTCGAAATAAATGGCAGAATAAAGAATAGTATTAAGTAAAATAAATGATGAATGTACTTTAACCTGTGATGTTGGAAGCAATATTTTTCTAAAAAGAATTAAATCTGAAGTGAGAAATGGATTTTAGATAACATAGAAATAATGAAAAGAAAGAAGAAATTAAAATGAAAACTGGCTATGTAGATACTATCATTGACGAGAGAATGAAAGACGATAGGGTCAAGGCTGATATGATGAATGAAAAGGCAAAGTTAGATTTAGCGGTTAGTCTTATGGAAGCAAGAGAGAATGCTAATTTGACGCAAAAGGAACTAGCGACACTAGTGGGGACAAGTCAAAATGCGATTAGTCGTGTAGAAAATGGAAATGGAAATCCATCACTAAGAACGTTAACTAGAATTGCAGATGCTTTAAACCAACCGTTAGACATTAGATTCGGAAGTTAATAGGGATTTACTTGTACCCCGTCAGTCAACAAGTAATCATCAGAGAAAAAATCTAGTGATCGCATCAATTTAAAATTTTGTTTTTGAACTTGTCGGAGGTTTCTTGTAAATCATTCTTGGGGCAATGCTATTTCATTTGTTTTCAATATAGTATGGAATCAAAAGCACCACAATTTCTATCTTTCAGAAATTGTGGTGCTTTTTTTCGCCGATTTTTCAGGACTATTCGTCAATAATATTGGTCACGGCCGCTTCAATCGCCGGAATCAACGGACTGTTGGCGTCAATGCCGGTTTGATCGAAGCGCGCTTGCCACCAGTTTCGGCGAATCGTTTGGACTTGATCCACGATATTTTCACCCGTGGGTGTGAGCGTCAAGAGCTGCGTCTTACCGGTGCCAGGCGTTTTGGTGAGGTAGCCTAGACCTAATATCTTATTGACCTCGCGAGTGGTTAGGCCCTTATCAATGACCAAAGTTTTGGCAACTTGATTCTGACTGATTGCGGGGTGCTCATGAATGGTGAGCAGGACACAGGCGGCCGTGGGATTTAACCCCAACGTGGCAAAGGACTTGCGGGTGTCCTTATAATATTTGCGGTGTAAGATTGAGATATCCTGCGCCAAATAACCGAGATCTTTCATTGAAAATTCAATTCCTTTCCCCGAAATGTTCTGTGTTGACAAAACAACTTACGGCCATTATGATAGATTCAAGTTGACTTGTCAACACACTACAAAATATAAGGCGGGGTTCACGGTGAAAGATACGAAGACTGGTGCACAAGCACTGATTCAAAGCATGATTAATCAAGGCATTAAGTATGTTTTTGGTATTCCAGGAGCCAAGGTCGACCAATTATTTGAAGGGATTCAGTATAGTAAGGATCCCCGGGCACCGAAGCTCATCATTACGCGGCACGAACAGAATGCGGCGCTGATTGCTTCCGGAATTGGCCGCATCACGGGCAAGCCCGGTGTGGTCGCCACTACATCCGGTCCCGGTGTGTCCAATCTGACCACCAGTCTCATCACGGCGACAGCCGAAGGGGACCCCGTCGTGGCATTAGGCGGTCAAGTGCCCCAAGACGATATTGGCCGGTTGACCCACCAGAGTATTCCCAGCAAGGAATTGTTGAGTTCGGCCACGAAGTCCAGTGTGGAAGTTCAGAACGCCAATAGTTTGTCGGAAGCCTTTGCCAACGCCTATCAGACGGCCGTTGCGCCGAAAGCCGGGGCAACCTTCATCTCCCTACCACAGAATGTGTTAAACGGAACCGTTGATCGGCCAGAAATCAAGGCTGTGCCGACCGTCGATCAGGGAGTGGCGGATGCCGCTACTGTTGATGCGATTGTGGAGAAGATCCAACACGCCAAGTTGCCGGTTATTTTGGCCGGCATGCGCGCTTCCGCTAGTGATGTGACGGGCGCCATTCGGGAATTACTGCAACACGTGGCGATCCCCGTAGTCGAAACCTTCCAAGGGGCCGGTGTGGTTTCCCGCGACTTGGTCACCAACTACTTTGGTCGTGTGGGCCTGTTCCATAACCAAGTGGGTGATAATCTCCTGAAGCAAAGCGATCTGGTCATCACCGTGGGCTACGATCCCGTGGAATACGAAGCGCGGATCTGGAATGCTGATCGGACGGGGGACGTGATTAGTTTGGACAGCGTGGTTCCCGAAATCACGACGGACTATCAACCCCAAATGGTGGTTCACGCCGACATCGCCAAGACGTTGCGGGCCATTGTTCAAAAGCTCCCAGCCGATTGGGCGTTGGCCGAAGATGTGCAGGCCGATCTCGATAAGTCCGGTGAAACCTTGGCCGACCAAGCCGAGGCGCCGACTGCCGATGATGCGCACGGCATTCACCCCTTAGCCATTATTCAAGCGCTCCAAAATAAAGTGAACGACGAGACCACAGTAACGGTCGACGTCGGCAGTTTCTACATTTGGATGGCCCGGTACTTCCGAAGCTACCAGCCCCGACACCTGTTGTTCAGTAACGGGATGCAAACGTTGGGCGTGGCCTTTCCTTGGGCCATTGCGGCGGCGCTTGAACGGCCCGGCCAACCGATTGTTTCCGTCTCTGGTGATGGGGGCTTCCTCTTCTCCGGTCAAGAGTTGGAGACGGCGGTCCGGTTGAAATTGCCAATCGTTCACTTAATCTGGGACGACGGCGCCTATGACATGGTGAAATTTCAAGAAATTGCCAAATACGGTAAGGAAGCCGGTGTCAGCTTCGGTCCGGTCGACTATGTGAAGTACGCCGAAAGCTTTGGGGCGACTGGCTTACGGGTCGATCACGCGGCTGATTTAGCCAGCACTTTGGACCAGGCCTTCCAGGCCGAGGGACCGGTCATCGTTCAAATTCCAGTTGACTATCGGGACAATTTAAAACTAAAATCATTATTGTTGAAAGATGTCTTAAGCTAAAGGGAGTAATGATATGAACGAATCAACCTTGTATCAACACGGAACCTTGGCCCTACTGGTACCGGGCCTGTTGACGGGAACGTTGACGATGAAGGAATTGCTGGCGCACGGCGATACCGGGATTGGCACCGGCGAAGGTCTGGATGGTGAGCTGATTATCTTAGATGGCAAGCCGTATCAGGTCAACAGTCGTGGCGAGGTTAACGTGGTGTCTGAGACGTTTACGTTGCCATTTGCAAACAGTCATTTTGCGGCTTACCGGCCGTTGATGACGGTGGAGAATGCTACCCAAGAAGAACTGCACGATCAAGTGTTGGGCCTGACCCACGATAACAACACGTTCTTCTCCATTCTGGTGACGGGAACCTTTACGGACGTCAAGACCCGCGCGGTGGCCAAGTCCGCACGACCATTCAAGTCATTGGCAGAAACGGCTGAGCACCAGAGCGTGTTCGACCGCAAAGAAGTGGCCGGCACCTTGCTGGGTTACTACTCGCCACAGTTGTTCGATGGTGCCGCGGTCGGCGGTTACCACGACCACTTCTTAGCGGATACCCACGATTTTGGGGGGCATTTGCTAGAATTTGGCACGGTCACGGGGGATGTGCTGGTCCAGACCTTCTCCACGTTGGAACAACACCTGCCAATTGATGACGCAGCTTACCGGGAACACGATTTCTCAAAGGATGACATCACTAGCGCCATCCATCAAGCCGAATAAATCGAATTTAGGTTAATCGAAAGGCACGCCGGAAAATCAGAAATGATTTGCGGCGTGCCTTTTTAGAATGATTGTGTCGGTGTTACTTAAGATTCGGTACCTAAAGGTTGAAAGTTCATGAACGCGCTCCAGTCCTCAGCTGGTAAGGCTTATCGCCATTAAAGTAGTCATCAACAACCACCTGCGGCTGCCTGCATCTCTGGCTGCCTCCGGTTACGGTGGTTGAAAATCCCTAAATGTGCGGTGACATCGCTGGAATGGCAACGTTCATCCAGCTTAATTGTGTACGTCACGTGTAGCCGTGAGTGAGCCAAATTTGGTCTCAGCCGTGGGAGTTTCCAAGTATTCTGCTTGGAAACTGGCGTCTTTGAGACGTGAACTTCGGCTCAAAGCGAGGGAAAAGACAGGGCTTTGGCTTTTCCCGGTCCCTCCCACAGCGTTCCAGACCAAATTTGGCGAACGGTAAGGCGGCCAGCATGCGACTATCATATCATAATGGTTGTTATCCTTGCCACCGCGGGCGACACGCAGAAGCTATTCCGAACGCAACGCCGTGGCCGCATCTTTCTTAGCTGCCATTCGTGCTGGAATGTGACCCCCAAGCATGGTTAAGACGGTACTAATCACAATCAGAATAATCCCGTGAACGGGGTTCAAATGCGCCACATTGCTCAGGTCAGTAATGCTCTTTAAGACCACGTTGATCGGGAAGGTCAGCAGCCAAGCAATCACGACCCCCAAGATCCCGGAACCGACACCTAGAATAAAGGTTTCGGCATCAAATACCCGCGTAATATCCTTCTTCCGGGCCCCTAAGGCCTTCAGAATCCCAATTTCTTTGGTTCGTTCGAGGACGGACGTGTAGGTGATGATGGCAATCATGATCATACTCGTCACCAGGGAAATTCCGGCAAAAGCGACTAAGACGTAAGTGATGGCACTCATCAAGCCACCAGTCAGGTCGGAAACGGTTCCGGCCATATCGGTGTAAATAACCTTGTCCGCCTTGCTCTTGCCATGGTTGTACTTGTCCAAGTAAGTCAGGACTTTATCCTTGTTCTTAAAGGTGTTCGGGTAGATCAGGATGCCAGAAGGGGTGGTGGAGCCACCGAGGTAGCTAATCAGGCTGGTCTTCGTATCCTTATTAACGGACTGCCCGGTCATGACGTTACTGTCGGCCTTCTTTTGGGCCTTAACAATGTCGGAATTTTTGTTGGCCTTAATGATGTTCTGTGTCAACTTGTCGCTATAAATAATTCCGGAAGACAGCACATTTTCAGAGGACTTGGACTTAACGCGTAAGATCCCGGCGATCCGAATGGTTGTGTTGTTCTTGTTATTGTAGAGGCTGTTCGTGGCCTTGTTCGGCACGTAATTGCCGGTGGGCAGGCTCTGGTAGTAGTCATTGTTGGTGACCACCTTGAACTTAGTCCCGACGATCTTGTTGTAGTTCAACTTTTGATTGTCCTTCACATCAAAGTTCAAGTTTTTCAGGGCATTGATGTTGGTCGAGTTATCCCGATCAACCAGCAGTATCACATCGTTGGCGCTCTTGGGATAGCTTCCGGCGAGAACCTTGTAGTGTTTCTTTAAGAAGTTGGTCCCACCGTCACTGGCACTGGGATATACGGACCCACCAACGCCGGTCGAGCTCGCCATTGCCGCGGACATAGCGCTACCGCTGTTGGCACTACTACTGTCCGTGTTGGAGAAGCTGACGGTCTTGGTCTTACCGTTGGTTTGCCGGAGCAGATTCATGCCCGTGGCGTAGGTGTAGGTGATGTTCTTACTTAAGTCATGGTTAATGTTTTTAACATAGTTTAAGTAACTTTTGGTAATCTTGTTTTGGTGAACGGATTTGTCCGCGTCACTGACCTTAGCCACAACTTTCGTTGACTTCGTGGTTTTCTTGTTGTTTTGCGGCCCCGTCGTGGTTGAATCCTGAGCCGTTTGCGAAATGGTGATGGGGAACTGCGCTAAGGTATTGGACTGGGTCTTGTTAATCTGGGTTTGGAACCCATTGGAGAGTGCCAGCACAATGGCGATCCCGATGATCCCAATACTGGAGGCGAAGGCCGTCAGTGCGGTTCGCCCCTTCTTCGTCCGAATGTTGTTAAAGGACAGCTTCAGTGCCGTCCAGAACGTCATCTTGGTCTTCTTTAACTTAAATTGGGCGGCATCGGTGTGCCCGTCATAGGGGTTGGAATCGTGTTGAATCTGACCATCGGCGAATTCGATGATCCGATCCGCGTATTCGTGGGCCAGTTCGGGGTTATGCGTGACCATGATGACCAGCCGTTCGGCGGAAAGTTCCTTGATCAGCTGCATGATCTCTTCACTGGTCGCCGTATCCAACGCCCCGGTGGGTTCGTCACACAGCAGGATTTCGGGTTCGTTGGCGATGGCCCGGGCGATGGCGACCCGTTGCAGTTGCCCACCGGATAATTGGTTGGGCTTCTTGTTGATGTGGTCGGTCAGGCCCACACGATCGAGGGCTTTGAGTGCCTTTTCCTTCTTTTCAGTGTTGGAGACGCCACTCAGGGTCATCCCCATTTCCACGTTGTCGAGGATGCTTAGGTGACTGATGATGTTGTAGCTTTGGAAGATGAAGCCCACGGAGTTGTTCCGGTAGGCGTCCCAATCCGCGGCGGAATAGTCCTTGGTGGAGCGGCCCTCGATGGCCAGATCACCGGAGTCGTAAATATCCAGTCCGCCGATCCCGTTCAACAGGGTCGTCTTCCCGGAACCGCTGGGGCCCAGAATGGCGACGAATTCTTGAGAACGAAATGCAACAGAAACGTCGTCGAGGGCTTTCGTGACGGAGTCGCCCACGTAGTAATACTTTTTGATATGTTTGAGTTCCAGCATTTAAAATAATCCTTCCATTTTTGTGAATTCGGCTGTTGTTCACGGTGTATTTCTGATAAACTAGACATTAATGCAACACCGTGTCTTACATCATAGAAATAAATCAGCGGTTTGGCAAGCATCAATGTAAGCAGGACTGTTGTCAAAACAACACTTTAAACACGACTGTTGCGTCAATAGCAAGTCGATTGCGTGGGGTTAGGGACCAAGGTTAGTTAAGTCACGTAACTTACCGAATACGAGCGTTGTTGGGCGACGTGAAACGATGGTCGATAGAAAATAGGCTTAAGCAAGTGGCTCTGTTCGACTGAGATTAACTTTACAGGAAGTTGGGCCAAAGCGCACGTAAAGTCGCTTATAATTAATCTGTTGACTGGTCCACTGGCTCCTGAACAGTATAGGAGTGAAAGCGATGGTTGGGGTCAAAAATAATCGGCGGGCACGGTATACGCAACGTGTGATTCAGGAGACCGTGCTCTCTTTACTGCAGAGTAAACCGATTAACGCCATTTCGGTAACCGAGGTTTGTGCCCGGGCAGATGTTAACCGGACAACGTTTTATCGGTACTATACGGATGTTTATGATTGCGTCGAAAGTATTGAGCAGGCGTTTGTCCGGTCCTTACATCCGTTGACGGGGGCGACACCTAGTCAGGCGTTAGAGCATCTCTTGACGGCGTTCTATGAAGATAAAAAATTAAGTAATCTGGTCTTCGCCGAAGGAAAAACCAAGTTGCTGGACCGGATGCAGGAGCTGATGGTTCAAAGCAAGATTCAACCGCCTTTGATTGAAGACTACCAAGACGCTTACATCGGTGCCGGGCTACAGAATATTTTGAAAAAATGGGTAAAAGACGGAATGCCCGAACCGCCGCATCAACTGACACAAATTATTATCGACACCATTTTGGCGCGGAACCTTGATGACCTTCGAGACAAGATTTTATAGGGGCTAATATTACATTTTAGCCAGAATACCGGGAAAGTATTGTCTTTTTGCCCGGCATTATTTATCATGGTATCTGACTGTATGGAATTAATATGGAAGATTATTAAGTGAGGATAGCTTCATAATGAAAAAAATGATAATTCACGGCGGCCGTCGTCTTTCTGGAGAAGTGACGATTGGTGGCGCCAAAAATAGCACAGTGGCCTTAATTCCGGCAGCGATTTTAGCTGATACGCCGGTCCGTTTTGATATGGTACCGGATATCCTTGACGTGCACAATTTAATGTTAATTCTGAAATCAATGAATGTGCATTCTACATTTGAAGATGGGGTCTTAACCATTGATCCCACTGAGATTGTGGAAGCACCGTTACCAAGCAAGGCGATTAAAAGCCTGCGCGCATCTTATTATTTTATGGGGTCCTTGTTGGGGCGGTTCCAACGGGCCACACTGAGTTTCCCGGGCGGCGACAACATTGGCCCGCGGCCCATCGATCAACATATCAAGGCCTTTGAAGCCTTAGGTGCTACGGTGGAAGAACACGAAGGGACCGTGCGCATTACAACCGGTCCTGAGGGGCTTCACGGTGCCCGGATCTTCTTAGACATGGTCTCCGTGGGGGCCACCATCAATTCGATTCTGGCGGCCGTTAAAGCAGTAGGCACCACGGTGATTGAAAATGCCGCGAAAGAACCTGAAATCATTGACGTGGCGACATTTTTGAACAACATGGGGGCCCATATTCGGGGTGCTGGGACGGATGTTATTCGCATTGAGGGCGTACCAACGCTCCGGGCGATGAACACCCATACGATTATTCCCGACCGAATTGAAGCCGGAACATACTTATCGATGGCCGCTGCGATGGGGGATGGCGTGGTCATTAAGAACGTGATCCCTGAACATTTGGAGGCTTTTACCGCCAAGATGATCGAGATGGGCGTGCCATTGGAGATTAGCGAGGACAGCATTTACGTCCCACATGCCGAGAATCTAAAGCCCATTCGCATTAAGACGATGCCGTTCCCAGGCTTTGCGACGGATCTGCAGCAACCCTTGACGCCGTTATTGTTTCGGGCAAACGGCAGCAGTGTGGTGATCGATACCATTTATCCCAAGCGAATTAAGCACATCGCCGAGTTACGGAAGATGGGCGCACACATTCGCTCCGAGGATGACATGATTGTGGTTGATCCGAGCGATGATCTCATTGGCAGTCAAGTACAGGCGGGTGAGATTCGGGCCGGTGCGGCGCTGGTCATCACCGGCTTGATGGCCAATGGGGATACAATTATCGAGGAAGCCGACAACATTTTACGAGGCTATGATCGCATCGTAGATAAACTAACAGCGTTGAATGCCGACGTGGAAATTGTGAGTAAGGCAAGTTTGGTAGAAAACGGCCAAGATTAAAGATTGCTCGAAGATGATTTTCATGGTATAATTCAACGGTTGACGATTAAATCAATCTCTGGCTCAGTAAATGAACCAGGGCAAAGGAGCGTAATACATTATGAAGCAAGGAATTCATCCAGATTACCGCGAAGTTGTGTTCCAAGACTCAAGTACTGGTTTCCAGTTCTTGTCTGGTTCAACTGCAACTTCTGACGAAACGGTTGAATGGGAAGATGGCAACACTTACCCATTAATCCGTGTCGAAATTTCTTCAGATTCACATCCATTCTACACGGGTAAGCAAAAGTTTACTCAAGCCGATGGTGCCGTGGATCGGTTCAACAAGAAGTACGGTTTGGCAAACGACTAATTATAATAAATATGATTTGTCGCCGGTGGCAGTGTTCAACTGCCGCCGGTTTTTTTATATTATCTAAAGGTTGAAAGATAGAAAACAGCTAGGACTCCTGGTGTGACAAGGATATCACCCTTTATAATATGATTGTCGCGTACTGACCGCCTTACCGTTCGCCAAATTTGGTCTGGATCACGGTGGGAAGGATCGGAAAAAGCCAAAGTGCTGTCTTTTCCCTCGCTTTGAGCCGTCAGCCCACTGCCGTCTTGTCATCAACATAGTCGAAACGTGCGTCAACAGGCAACTGGCTCCGCTTAACACTGATAGACAAATAATCCAAAGGCAGGATTATCCGCTTATCAGCGTTAATGCTCACCAGTTAACCGCCTGTAGGCACACTCTTATCAACGGCTGAGACCAAATTTAGCTCACTCACGGCTACATGGAATGTGAGCAACGATTGTGGTCGAACGTTGCCAGCCCAGCAATGTGATGGCACATTTCGTGGTTTTCAACTTCTGTAACCGGAGGCAGACAGAGATGGAGGTAGCCGTGACAGCGGTGTTAGCTGTGCAACAGCTTACAGCGCGGGACGTGTTTGGAGACTGACGGTCTTGGTCAGGCTTCAAACCGAGCCGGAGGACCGCTTCTCAGGCCGCAGGCGGTCCCCACAGCGCCGGAATATCTGGCAGCCGCAGGTGGTCGTTGATGACCAATTTAATGGGGATAAGCCTTACCAGCTGGGGACTGGAGCGTGTTCGTGAACTTTCAACCTTTAGCTTAAAATGAATCACCACAGTGTGTTAGATACTTGAAGAGGAGGGATCTTAGATGAAGGTCATTATTGTCGGCAGCACCCATGCGGGCACGAACGCTGCCATTCAAATTTTACGAGATCACCCGGACACGGACGTCACGATTTACGAACGCCACCGGACAGTCTCCTTTTTGTCGACTGGAATTTCCCTGTTTCTAGACGGACAGGTGAAGCACCTCGAAGATATGTTCTATTCCTCGCCAGCCGAATTGACGCGGCTGGGAGCTAAGGTGAAGACCCAACACAACGTTTTGCGGATTGATGCCGATCGCCAGCAGGTTGAGGTCGTCGATATGGTGACCGGTAAGATCAGCACGGTAACCTACGATCGACTGATCATGGCGACGGGGTCGACGGTCAATGTGCCACCGGTCTTTGGCGTCGAGAATGACCGGGTCCTATTATGCAAGACGTATGAGCAGGCGAAGGCCATCTACCGGGCGGCCAAAGATCAGCGACGCATTGCGATCGTGGGCGGCGGCTATATCGGCACCGAATTGGCGGAAAGCTATGCGCGGACGGGGCACGATGTGTTACTGCTACAGTCGCGTGATATCCTCCTTGATCATTATGTCGATGCGAATCTATCGGCTGAGGTCGTGGCGATTCTGAAGGCCCACGGCGTTAAGGTGGACTTAAACAGTCGGGTTACGGCGTTTGAGGAGCAAGGTGATCAACTGGTCATTACGGCGGGATCGGCCACGTATCAGGCCGATCTGGCAATTGTTTGTACCGGATTTGTCCCCAATACGCGGCTACTTCGCGGTCAGGTGAAAATGGATCGTCACGGGGCCATCCTGATTAATGATTATTTGCAGACGTCGAATCCCAATATTCTGGCCTGTGGCGATGCCAGCGTGGTTAAATTTAATCCAACTGGACAGACCGCGTATACGCCGTTAGCCACGAACGCGGTCCGGCAGGGCTTACTCGCCGGCAAAAACGTGTTTGGACCCGTGCAACGGTATTTGGGAACCCAGGCTTCCTCCGTCATCCAGTTATTCGGCCGAACCTTGGCCTCATCCGGGTTAACGTTGCGGCACGCCCAGTCGGCCGGGCTAAACGCGGCGAGCGTGACGTATCGTGGGACTTGGCGACCGTCCTACATGCCCAGCACGGCCGCACTGATGATTAATCTCGTCTATAATCGCGATGATCGGCGAATCCTGGGTATTCAGTTGTTCAGTAAGCATGAGGTTGCCCAATCGGCTAACGCGGTCTCAATTGCGATTCAGAACCGTAACACAATTGATGATTTGGCTTTTGTCGACCTGCTGTTCAATCCCAATTTTGATGCGCCCTTTAATTACTTGAATCTTGTGGCACAGTTGGCGGTGGCTCAGGAAAGGCGTCACGGCAATGATCACCCCCGATTATCGGCTGGTCTTAACCGAAAATAGATAGAGTGAAGCTGATTGAATGGGATATGCTTTGACAAATTCGGTTAATTGGTAGACAATACATTATCAGAACTAAAATGCTGGGTTGTGCGCGCCGCCGTTGCAAATAATCGGCTTAAGTCGTGATAAATCAGGGTTTAGGCAAAAAAATCATCCAATCATTGGACGAATTTAACCAGGATATCGTGATAGTATTCGCGATGCGTGACCCATCGGTTGTGGCGGCCATCGCGGCAATCAAGCATTGGTGTAAAAAGTTTCAGACTACAAGGGGGAACCATTGATGAAGGTCATTATCGTCGGTAGCACGCATGCGGGAACTAATGCCGCTATCCAAATTTTACGGGATCATCCGGAAACGGACGTCACCATTTATGAGCGGCATACGAATGTGTCATTTTTATCGACCGGTATTTCACTGTTTTTAGACGGACAAGTCAAGCATCTGGAGGACATGTTCTATTCGTCTCCCGAGGAATTGACCCGGATGGGGGCCAACGTTCTGACGCGCCACAATGTGATCAACATTGATGCGGCGCAAAAGACCGTGGACGTCGTCGATATGGATTCGGGCGAGATGACCACTGATCACTACGACAAGCTAATCATGGCGACGGGGTCCACCGTCAACGTTCCCCCAATCTTTGGGATTGACGAAGACATGGTCCTGTTGTGCAAAAACTATGAGCAGGCTAAGGCGGTCTACCAAGCCGCTAAGGATCACAACCGCATCGCCATTATTGGGGGCGGGTACATCGGCACCGAGTTGGCCGAAAGCTATGCGCGAACGGGTCACGATGTGCTGTTGATCCAGTCGCAGGACATTCTGTTGGACCATTACGTGGACCAGAATCTTTCGGACAAGGTCGTCGATATCTTACGAGACCAAGGCGTGGAGGTCGTGTTAAACAACCGCGTCACGGCCTTTAGACAGGATGATGAGGGCTTGGTGATTGAGACCCTCAACGGGGACTATCGCGCGGATGTGGCCATTGTCAGCACCGGTTTTGTGCCGAATACGGCCCTGTTACGCGGCCAGGTCAAGATGGATCGTCACGGGGCGATTATCATCAATGATTACATTCAATCATCCGACCCCGACATTTTTGCCTGTGGCGACGCCAGCGTGGTGAACTTTAATCCGACGGGGCAACCGGCCTACACGCCGTTGGCCACGAATGCGGTGCGGCAAGGCATGCTGGCGGGAATCAACGTCTTCGGCCATCTCCAGCGTTATTTGGGCACGCAAGCGACCTCAGCGATCAATATCTTTGGCCGCACGCTGGCTTCGTCCGGGCTAACGTTACGTCACGCGGATTCGGCGGGATTGCGTGCAGATAGCGTGACGTTCGAAACAACCTGGCGTCCAGAATATATGCCAACCACGGATCGGCTGTTGATTAATTTGGTCTATGACCGAGACGATCGCCGGGTGTTGGGGATTCAGTTGTTCAGTAAGCATGAGGTCGCGCAATCGGCTAATGCCGTGTCCATTGCGATTCAGAATCGCAATACGATTGATGACCTCGCCTTTGTAGACATGTTGTTCAATCCTAACTTTGATGATACGTTTAATTTCTTGAATTTAGCCGCGCAGATGGCGGTTGCCCAGGAGGCCAAACGGGGGAATACGACGCCCCGAGTGACGGCGGGCATTGATCCCGAAGTCGACGATTAGAGACAGATAATGGAAGCGATGGCCAATTAATGGGGGTCATCACTTTTTTTGATTCATCGAGGCCCGGCGTAACCGACTCAAACGGCCATCGCCCATTTTGGGGAGGGAATGGTAACCACGTCGTAAAACGAGGGGGTTCCCTTTGTTTTTGCGGCCAGTTGGGGTAGACTTTTTAAGGAAGCGTTGATTAAGGGGGAGTGCGCTATGGCAGAAAAGAAACGGCAGCCGCGTCGTTGGCGGTGGTTTTGGACAACCATCTTTATTATTTTAATCATTATCTCGCTCGGGCTCATCTTTAACGAGCAGATTAAGAACTGGTTGATTTCTTCCTATCAACCGCAGATCTCGAAGAAGTCGGTTCAAAACAACGAGAAGAAGAAAGCCTCGTACGACTTCAGCAAGGTCAAGTCGTTGGACTTTTCAACGGTAGCCAACGCGCGTTGGAATACGGCAAACATCCACGTGGTGGGGGAAATTTACATGCCCCAATCCAAGATTCACTTGCCGATTGCCAAGGGTGTGAGCAACGAGGTGTTGGCCTTAACCGCCGGAACCATGCGGCCAGATCAGAAAATGGGGCAAGGTAACTATCCGTTGGCAGGGCATCACATGACCTCGCAAACGATTTTATTTAGTCCGTTGTATTGGAAGACCCGCGTCGGGCAAAAGATTTATCTGACCAACGCCAAACAGGTTTTTGTCTATACCGTGAGCGTGCGCAAGTTTATTCCGGCCACGGATGTCAAGGTCGTCGATCAGACCCACAAAAAGATGGTGACGTTGATTACCTGTGATGCGACTGGGGCCAATCGTCTGATGATTCGGGGAAATTATGTGAAGCAGATGGCCTATAAGAACGCACCGGTTTCCGTGCAAAAGGGCTTCCACAGTGGATTTAACAACAAAAATTAAAGAAATTCCGACATTTTTTGCGTAAATGCAAAAAATGTTATTTTTTTTGAAATTTTTTGGCTTGTGAAATTTCAGCGTCAGTTTAGCGGGCCCAATCGACAAGAATCCAATAGATACAGGGTCTGAACAAGTTGGTTTAATTAATCAACCAAAACGGGGAGTGAGCAAATACCCTATAAACTAAAATGGAATATGGCTGAAATCAGTGCTCAATTTTTAAATGTAAACTAAAATCACAAACTGGACGTCATCGTAAATAGCCTTATAAAGGCCGGCACATAGGCGTTTCAGGCAATGAAAGTGTACCCTATAAACGTAATAAAAGCCCATTAAATGATCCCTTTAAAAATATTATTCACCACAAATGATTAATTGTGGACAGAACCCAACAAACGTGCTATTATAACTTATGTAATCAGATGAGTTCATCAGATGGTTCAACGAAACGCCTCTAGTTGGGGCTGAATGATTAAATAGAGTCGCGGATTTGAACAATAACTTTTAGAAGAGTAAACAATCAATCAAAGTTGAGGGAGATAATCATTATGACTAAGAAAACTGCTTTACAATTAATCGCTACTGTTGCACTTGCTGCTGGTTTTATCGGGGTTTCTGGTGTTGGCGCTAATGCCGCAACGACGGATGATGCGACAAACAAGCAAACGACTGATGCTACAGTTTCATTAACCGCCGGTGACGGTGGTGATGGTGCCCACTCCGGTACTATTAAGTTAGTCACTGCGCCAAACATGGTCTTTGGACCAGCTCTGAGTGAAGATGGTAAAACGGGTGGTACGCCTATTACAGGTGCTTCACAAACGATCAAAGCTAGTTCATTGACGGCGTCTAAAAATTCATCTAATGAACTTCCAACTGGCGTTACTGCACAACCTGGTGATGTGACCGTTGTTAACGCTGGGTCTACGGATCCTTGGAATGTCACGGTGCAAGCTTCTGACTTTACCGGGACCGGTACTACAGCTACTGACAAGACTCTTCTAGGGGCTACGATCAACCTTAAGGGTTCTGCTGTGAGTGCTAATGGTAACACCGATAACGCAGCTATTGCAGCACAACCAGCTGTTACTGCCGGTGGCGATGCAGTTCAAGTGCTTTCCGCTACTGCCGGTAACGGGATTGGGACGTGGGCGAACCGTTTGACGACTGACAGTGACTTGACCATCCAAGGTGGTAACAGTGCCGGTACCTACGCCTCAACCTTGACTTGGACGATTGCTGATACGGCATCAACGCAAGCTTAATTAATCGAATAATCATCTCAGAAGTTGCAACATTACCATAAATATTAAATTAAGAATGCGGTAGCGACAGCTACCGCATTCTTTGTTACAATGAAGAAAACGGTTTACAAAACATGATGGAGGCTGGGTTAATCATGAAACGTTGGTTGAGGATGTTGGTAACGTTAGGGACGTTGCTGGTGGCATTTGGCTGGATGCAGCAGACAAAGACGGCAAAGGCGGAAAACGTCGGTTATTCGGTCAGCACCATTACGCCGAAGAATCAGGATGATAAGAAAGTCACGTACTTTGCGCTCCGCGTGAAACCGAGTCAACAACAGAAGTTGACGATTGTGATTCACAACTCGAGCAAGTCAACCAAACAATTCCAGGTTGGCGTTAATCAGGCGATGACCAACACGAATGGGGTGGTGGATTACAGTCAGGCCAACCCCAAGCTGGATAGTTCCTTAAAGGTGGGGATCAAAGACATCTTCACCAAGGACAGCACGCAGAAGGTTACGGTTAAGGGTCAAAGTGACAAGAAGGTTTCCGTGACCTACAAGATGCCCGCTAAGAAAATCGATGGGATGATCTTAGGTGGGATCTACGTTAAGGAATTGAAGAAAAATCAGGCCAAGAGCAAGAAGAACGGGGTCACGATCAGTAACGCCTTTGCCTACGTAATTGGGGTTCGGCTCCGAGAAAGTGGTATTGACGTGGCGCCCGACATGCGGTTGCATACGGTCAAGGCCGGCCAGATTAGTGGCTTGAATCAGATTCAGGCCAATCTACAAAATCCCCGTCCCGGTCTGATGAAGGCGTTAAAAATCGTTTCCAAGGTCACGAAGCAGGGCAGCAATAAAGCCGTGTTGACGCAGACCAAGGAAAACATGGCGATGGCACCTAACACCAACTTCAACTATTCCATTCCGTGGGGCGATAAGCAATTGACTGCCGGTGATTACACCTTGACACTCGATGCTTACGCCAAGGGTGGCTACCATTGGCAATTCACCAAGAACTTTACGATTAGTCAAAAAGACATTAATTCGTTGAAGAACCGGATCAACACGCCGCAGAAGAACTACTTCTGGTGGTTTGTGGCCGGCGGAATTATCATTGTGCTCTTACTGGCCATCATCATTTACTTGTTGATGAAGAACCGGAAGAAGAATGATGAGGATCAGGATACAACGGATTAGCGACAACTCTAACTAAAAATGGTTTCTTGATTGACAGACGTCGATCAGGGGACCGTTTTTTAGTTTGCATGAAATTGAGTTTATACAGGATGTTACAAGCGACGACTTTAGCCAACTTATACCGTTCTGAGAGTCAAGACGATGTTCCGGTAGACAATGCGCAAGCCAATCGTCAAAGAACTATGAGATAGGCACTTCTCATGATTATATCATCCGATAAGTAATTGCTTACAAAAATGCTTATCATTTAAAACGATAAATGATATAATATATGTATTAAACACATGAAATAATTAGATATTGCGATGCTAAAATTCGAAATATTAAAGCTCATGTGGCGAATGACGGGTGAGGTCTGACAATCAACGATATGGTTGTGGGGCAAAGTGATGACTAGGCATCACAAAATGAGGGGGCATTTTGATGAAATCAATACGAATCACGCGGTGGCTGTTGGCACTGACGGCTGCGGCGATGGGGATGGGCGTTGCAACGAAAGCAGAAGCCATTCAAGTGGCCCCTCCTTACTATACGGAAACGACCGCTTTGGCTAACGCGCCGCAGGGGACCCCCTTGTCGGGATACTTCACGTTTCCAAGCAATAGTAATGTGAAGACTAACTCGGCAAAGGTTGTGTCCGCCACGAGTCCAGTATCGGGCTTAACCAACGATGCTGTTCAGATTACGGCTAATAGTCCGAGTCAGACGGGCGCGGTGTGGTCGACCAAGGCCTCCTTTGATTTACAACACAATCAAACGGCATCGATGTGGATCTTCGCTAGTGGGGCATTGAATAAGACCCCCGGCGACGGCATGGCCTTTGTGCTCCAGAATGGTGATACGAGCCAGTTCTCGGACAATGGTGAGGCCTTAGGTGTCTGGGGGACCGATCCGGAGTCAAAGACCAGTGATCCGGCAGCTTTAGCCAATACGGCCATTCCCAACAGTTGGGCGCTAGAATTTGATACGTACAAGAATGACTTTGAACCAACATCATCGATATTGAACGTGAGCGACTGGAATTTGGATAAGGCCGATCCATCGTCATTTGACTTGGGAACGGCGAGTGACTCGGGAACGCAGTCGACCATCGGTGGTCCGCACATTGCGGCCAACTATCCGGGAGAGGCCAGCACGTATCAGCCGATGGGGCCAAAGTATGGCTATAAAGCGGGAGATATTGCCGGCATCTTACATGCTTCCCAATACTATTACTACGGAATGACCCATCTGGGGTACATTTCCACGTCGAACAATTTAGCCAATAATGCGTGGCACCACATCACCTTGAACTATCAAGCCCCCACAGCCGTGGGTGGTAACGGTACGATGACCTACAATTATGATGATAAAGACCCGGCCACGGGATTGGCTAAGACGGCCACGGCCACGCGTTCCGTGCCCATTAATTTGAGTAAATTCAATCTCAGCGGCGGCCAATCGGCCATTCGGTGGGGCTTTACGGGATCGACCGGTGAAATGAGTGAGACCAACTTGGTCGTCTTCGACCAGATCCCCGGGCAAACGAAGACCACGGCGACCACCGCGATGACCTACATGAAGGACGGACAACCGGTGACGGTCAATAATGGCGATACGATTCCCGGTGGCGCCGATGTCACGCTTAACTATACGGCACAGCGACAGAGTGGGGACGCCGATTGGCAAGGTTTGAATGCAGAATTACAGGCACCAAATAATCTTAACCTTGCGGACACGGCTACGGTTAGTTATGCCGATGGGACCACCCGCAAGGTCACGATTGCTAAGCAAACCGATGGCTATATCCGCGTCAACTTGGCTAAAGACGGCAGCGACACCGGCCTATCATTGGCCAACCAGGATGCGGTTAAGATTGCGATTACGGGTAAAAGTCGCAATCCGACGAGTGGCACGCTGAGTAGTGGGACCGGTCTGACTAACTACTTCAAGGGAAGCAACGCGGTTTCAACGGTGGCCTCGCCGACCTTCACGATTGCGCACGCCGACATCAATATGTTGCGCTTAGTACCAGATAGCCAAACCGTGCACGTGAATCTGGGAGAAACCCCACGTGTGACCGGGAAAGTCGTCAGTGGCGATGGCTCGGCCTTGGACAACAGCGATCTGACCCTTAGAGGGTGGACGAAAAATGAAGCGAACGTAAACTATAAGCTTCCCGATATGAAGCTAAGTGATGCAAATCCCGCGTCAGGGTTTACGTTTGACATTTCCGGCGCGTTCCTGACGACGACGCCCGGTCGTTACAGCTTACATTTAGAGGTCTCGGATTCGCCTGGAAATCTGTCGAGCGCGGATATAACGATCATTGTCGGCGACCTGACGTTTGGCGAGACCTCGGGTGACCTGAGCTATCGGGCGCCATTGACCGGCAGCACGCAGATTATCCAGCGAGCCGATCCGAACTGGACCTTTAAGATCAATGATTCGCTGGCAAAAGATAGTGACTGGAAGTTATACGCCCGGGCGTCAGCGTTGACCTCCACGACGACGCCGGGAACAACGTTGGACGGACAGCTGATTTTTCAAAATGGCGGGGTAGAGCAGCCGCTATCGGCGACGACGGATACGTTAATCACGGATCATCCATCCGATGGCACCACGACGCCTGTTGACATCGCTGGTGACTGGGACCAGAATTCGGGAATTCTGCTGAAGGTCAATGGTGGCGCACAAGTTGGCGATTATCAGGGAACCGTGACCTGGACGCTTTCGAACACGGATAGTTAGGAAATGGACAATCATTTAAATGAAAAGCGGGTTGTCTCATCGGATGAGGTGGGATGATCCGCTTTTTGTTACGCGATGGGTAAATGATTGCTGATGTTACACATTTGGCGTTGTGAGCTTAAACGAATCTTAAAATGGGTGGGCGACTGATGACAAAACCGACTGTAATGGAACGCTGATAGCTCGGCATTTACCCGCTATGAGAAACGACTGTGTCGCCGACAATCTTAACCTTTGCGTGATTACCATTCGAACCCTATGATGGTATACTCTATATATGATATCAGTTCGACCAATGACTAGTGGTTGGCTGATGAACGGTTAAGACCCAACCCGTGTCCGTGATTGTTCCAGATTGATTGGGCACATGGTCGTCGGATGGTTAAGCGGCGACAAGGTTGCGGTTAGAATAGACCCGCGTGATGAACGGGTAAGGGGGCATTTTATGCAGGTTAGAAAGGGACTATTAGGAGTTGTGGCGGTGACGATTGCCGGTCTCGGGCTATGGGCACCCGTGGTCACGGCTGATGCCAAGTCAGCGGTCTACTATACGGGGGCAGCGGCACTAACCGGTGCACCACAGGGTGTTGATCTGAATGATGCTGCGAATAAAGATTACTTCACCATTAGTAATAATGCCGATGGGACGACAGGGACGAATTCTGCCCAATTGCTTGATGCTGGCAGTCCGACCGGGCTTGGCAACTCGGCGATTCAGATTTCCAAGGCTGGGGCGACCAATACGTGGGGCTCGATCTGGTCGACGGACAAGACCTTTGATCTGAGTCAGCCCGAGACGGCGTCCATGTGGATCTATGCGAGTGGTGAAGGTGCCAGTAGCATTGGCGATGGGATGGCCTTTGTTCTCCAGAACGATACGAACGGGGTCAATGCGTTCGCCCATACGAAGGTGTTTGACTCTAGCAGCAGTACGACGCCCACGGTTGATGATCCTGGGATTGGTGAAAGCATGGGGGTCTGGGGAGTTGATCCAGGAAGCTATAACCAGACGAATTTAGGCGACTCGGCAATTTCCAATAGCTGGGCACTGGAATTCGATACGGCTAGTAACGCCTATACGCCGCCATATGGTGCAGAAGTGTCCGCACCATCTGCCTTTGATTTGGGAAAGTACTACAACAGTTTTGATGCGGACGGCAATCCCACGGGTTCCGGAACAACGGTAAGCAGTACGGATAACCATATTGCTTCAAATTATCCGGCCGATTCAAGTATTTATACGGGGACGGCACAAACGGGAAAGAAAGACGCCTGGTCAAAGCCAATAACTTTTGGGAGTATTACGCTATCGCCTAGTGCTTGGACTTACGATTATTCAGCGTCGTACTACTACTACGCGATGCAACACCTGGGCTACCTCGACGAAGGGGCAACGGGATCGGGGAACTTATCCGATCACCGATGGCATCACGTCACAATGACGTACACGCCGCCCACTGGTAGTGATGCGAACGGTTCGATGACCTACACCTACGACGATAAGAATGCCGATACGGGCCAGCCACAGACACCCGCCAACTCTGCAACGGTGCCGATTATTCTGAGCAAGTTCAGTCTGGCTGATGGTTCAACGAAGGTCCGCTGGGGCTTTACGGGATCAACTGGGCAAAATACCGAGAATAGTTACGTTATCTTTGACCAGATACCGGGTGAAGCCGATACCAGTGCGACCGCGACGTTGAGTCAACAGGGTAGCGATGGGACCTATACTACGGTCGACAGCAGTACGGGTGCACTGACTAGTGGAACGCCGGTCAAACTCGAATATGACTTTAAACGAACCGGTGGAACCAAGGATTGGAAGGACGTGAATGCCGATCTGAAGATTCCTAGCAGTATATCACTGACCTCCGGGACGATTTCCAATCCAGATGGGACAGACGGCGGCAGTGTCGATCTGTCCAAGCTCAGCGGCACGGATCTTCCCGTCTCGATGGGAACGAATGGCGACGGACTCACGTTGAGTGGTACCCAATCGGGGAAGATCACCCTGTATGGCACGGTCAAAGACACCACCGCTACGGAGAGCAGTACGAGCAGTTATTTCCAAGGAAGTAACGCCTCTTCGGTCGCCCAACTAACCGGGTTCTCGGTGAAGAAGTCAGCCTTGAACATGGATATCGATGATAGTGCCAGCACGCTAAAGGTGAATTACGATAGCGGCAAGGATGCGAGTGTTGTGGGTGTTGCGGTCCCGACGGATACGACACTATCGCGTTCGGACATCACCATTTATCCCGAGTTAAACAAAGTTGCCTTGGATTCGTTTAAGATGGATGACGAGGCTTATATCAATCCTAACTATGGGAATACCGGCTTCACCTATCCGATTACGAATGACAAGCTTAAATCAGGCAAGAATACGATTAGCTTTTACGCCAAGGATACGGCGGGGGACAAATCGCCGGTGATCTCGCGGACGATTACGGCCGGAACGGCACAACTGGGCGCAATGAGTGGGGATCTGTCATTTGGCTCTTCTGCGTTGACGGGAAGTGCCAGTACGCTAAGCCGTGATGGGACTTGGAGCCTAGATGTGGACGATTCGTTGACTTCCGGAAGTACCTGGAAATTAGAAGCCGCAACGGATGGGATGTTCCAGCAGAATACGGCCACCAGCACCCCGCTGGATGGATCACTGGTTTATACGGCGAGCGATGGGACCACCGAGACGCTAGGTAGTAGTCCAACGGAAATTGCCAGTGGGACGTCAGACGGCACGACTACTTCGACGAACATTGCCCAGGACTGGACGACGGACACCGGCATTCGGTTGAAGGTGAACAGTGGAGCGGTCGAAGGCAATTATGCCGGAACGATCAACTGGTCGTTTGTTAATTCAGTTCAATAACTAATAATCGGTTATCAACGGCGTCTTCCATTGGGAGGACGCCGTTTTTGGCGGGATGAAATGGTCATCGTGGCGTCAAAGACAAGCATGAACGATCGTGTGCGAACTTAAGGCTGAACGCTAAGCAGGTGATTTCACAGCCAGACCTGTTGTGTAAAACGTATAAAGCTTAGGAAGTTGGGACGGTTTTCGACAAGCATTTTTTAGGATTTTTTAAGTGTTACATCATTTACCTTTTGTGGATAAGGACGTGGTACAACATGCACGGCAATCTAAAACAGCTAAACACAAGATGAAAGCGGATAAATGGGACGATTGCGGCGCTTTGACCGTGAATTTACACGGCGCTGGGAGAACAATTTGTTCATTAATTTAGCTTATCATTTGGATGGTATGATGGTATACTATATTTATTAGGGTAGTTAAATATTTCCGTGACCATCCGTTTGGGACGGTTATCAATTCAATCAATTATTTTGCCATTATTTTCGAGGCACAATCATCAGATTTTTAAAGTTGTAGGTTAATCACAGGTTCGGTTAAGTCCGAACAGGGGGCATAATATGACTATACGGAAGGGATTGCTGGAAATCACAGCAGCACTGACCATTGCCGGACTAGGGCTATGGGTGAGTGGTCAGACGGCTAACGCTGATCCAATAGCGTCAACGACTTATAATACAGGTGCAAAAGCGCTGCTCGATGCGCCACAAGGGGTATTCTTGGGGAGTGGAACGAAATCAAATTACTTTACGATTGATAATACGGTTTCCACGGCTTCTGGGAGCAATGCGGCTAAATTGATAGCTGCTGGTAACACAGGCGGGAGCTCCAATAGTGCCATTCAAATTTCTAAAGCCGGGACGACACAGAGCTGGGGGTCTATTTGGTCGAGCGATCAGTCCTTTGACCTAAGTAAAAAAGAAACCGCTTCAATGTGGATCTATGCCAGCGCTGAAGGAAACGCCAGTGCTAGTACGAGTGCCGGTGATGGGATGGCCTTTGTTTTACAAAACGGGGGAACCAACGTCTATTCCGGTTCCGGTGAGTCAATGGGGGTCTGGGGTGTGCCAGATTCTTTGTTTGCACAAACCAATGTTGCCAGCACGGCGATTCAAAACAGTTGGGCCTTGGAATTCGATACTTTCCCGAATGGGTCCATTCCAACGCAGCCAACCTATGACGATCTTGACTTTTTCGAAATAGGACCTAAGACGAATCCGACTTGGAACTTTACGAATCAACAACCCACGTCGTTTGATGTCAATGGGGAGACGCCCAGCGGCCAGTCACCGATTGCGGATACGCACATTGCCTCGAATTATCCGGGGAGTAGTGACACCTATGTTGAGACATCGGACTATGCCAAAGGACAAAAGAAAATGCCGATGGGATCCGTTCAGGATTACCAGGGCGACTTCTATTACTATTCGATGCGACATCTGGGCTATCTCGACGAAGGGCCTACGGGAACCAGCGGGAATTTGTCCGACCAGCGGTGGCATCACATTACCGTTGATTACACGCCACCGACCACAGCTGGTGGCAAGGGCTCAATGACCTATACGTATAACGATAAGAATCCAGATACGGGGATGCCCGTCGCATCATCAGATTACGCAACGGTTCCCATTGACCTCAGTAAGTTCAACTTAGCATCTGGACAGACGAAGGTTCGCTGGGGCTTTACAGGGTCGACCGGAGCGGCTTCCGAAAACAACTATGTGATTTTCGACCAACTTCCTGGTCAAGCGCAAACGGAAGCTACGGCTAAGCTGAGCTACTTGAATAATAATTTCGGTGATTATGAGGATGTCAACGATGGTGGATCGATTCCTGGGAACTCGACCGTGAAGTTGACCTATAACTTTGGACGGACGGATGGCGATGAAGACTGGAAATCCGTTAATGCCAATTTGTACGTTCCCAAAGATTTGACCATTACGAAGGGGACCATTGACTATCCAGACGGGACTAGTGGAACGGTAGACACCAGTGCGATCGGCTCAGCCCCAGGTGGTCAGTCCCAAGTCCTGAAGGTGCCCTTGGCTGGCAGTGGACTCACGATGAGTGGGACGCAACACGCCACGATTACGTTGACGGGAACGGCGAACAACGTCGCGACAAGTACAACCGGAGTCACCGAGGCAGCTCAGACCAGCTACTTTACCGGGACGAACGCCTCTTCATCGGCTAAATTGCCCAGCTTTAAAATTACATCCAAAGTGAACGCTGATTTGTTAATGGATACATTTAAGGATAAAGGGGTACTGAAGGTTAATTATGGTGGTGCAGACGATGCCCATGTCATTGGCACAGCGCTGCCTCATGACATAAATGCAGTTAAGGCGAAAGATATTGTGGTTCACCCGGCAATCAACGGGGTGTCGCAAGACGCCGTGACCATGGAGAGTATGCCATCGTCCGACCCGACCCTTGGCAATAGTCCATACTACTTTGACTACGATGTGCCTAATAGTAAGTTGCAGCCCGGCAATAATACGATTAGCTTCTATGCCACATATGGATCGGGGGATACCAAAATTACCTCAACGACCGTGAATGCGACCGTGGTTGCGGGAACCGTGGGCTTCGGCCATACCAGTGGTGATATGACCTTTGAGCCGACGACGTTGACGGGGAGCGGTAGTGTCCTGATTAAACGGGATAGCGACTGGAGCCTGGATGTGGATGACAACCAGATTAATACCCAAAAAGACACAGAAGATACAGAGGATACAGAAGACAAAGGAGACGCGGCACCCTGGAGCGTGACGGCTAGGACGGACGGCATGTACACGACTGGTACGGCGGTTAAAACGAAACTGGACGGTGAGCTGATCTATGTTGATGCAAAGGGTATAAGACATCACTTGGATGGTTCAGATAACCCCGTTATCGCTAGCGGCAGTGCTAGCAAAGATGGGACGGAGTTGACTACGAACATTGCTAAGGACTGGACGGATCAGAGCGGTATCATGCTGAGAGTCAACAGTGGTGCGGTACAAGGTGTTTATAGCGGTGAGATTACGTGGTCATTCATTAACTCAGTGGACACGGGGAGTACCAGTACACCAACTAGCTAAGCGTGCAGAGATTGCTGGGAAACCAGCGAACAATGATGGCTGAAATCGGCTACTTGATTTGGTACGATCAGGCCTTAAATCCAGTACTGAAAGAAGTTACACCCAGAAATGGGGGTAGCTTTTTTATTTTGACGTGAGACGATTCTGATACGAATAGGGGTAATTGATTGGTAATGTTATTTACCTAACGATAGCGGTGCTTAAATACTGGTGTGGCTGAACTTCCTCGTATACTAAAGATGAAGTGTATTGAGTGTTTTGGGGGAAGGAGTCGTGTGTCTTATGAAATTTCGGACAGGTTTACTAGGGATACTTGTCGCGATTTGGGCGGTGTTTGCCGGTGGTGGTCTGACGGGGCAGGCCGCGGATAGTACGACCGATCAGGACGCTGCGGATCTTGCGGCTGCCCAACAGAGCATGCCACAGGGACTGCCACTCAGTGACTATTTTAAGATTGGGGATTTTGATGGCGTCAATTCGGCCAAGGTCCAGGACTCCACCAATCCCAGCACCATGGGAACCCAAGCGGTACAATTGACCAACGGCACGCATCAACTGGGAACGATTTGGGCGAATAGTGCGATTGCCTTTGACCTTTCTCGAGATGAGCGGGCCTCTATGTGGATGTACTTTGGTAACAAGCAGGGGAATGCCGGCGATGGGATGGCCTTTGTCCTGCAAAATGATCCACGGGGAACCAAGGCCACGGCGCTAACCAAGGATGGTCAGCCAGCGAGTGGTGAATCGCTAGGCGTTTGGGGCTATCCGGATGATTACACCACGGAAATAGGCGGGGCGACCAAGGTGGCCAGCCAAGCCATTCAGGATAGTTGGGCGCTGGAATTTGACACCTTTGTGAATAACCAATATATGGATAATAATACGACGAAGGCCACGAGCTTTGACAATTCACTACGGTATCCTCACGTGGCATCAGGGCTTCCGGGAAATCTAAATACCTATGCGCGTAAGGCGGTCAATGTCGATCTTCAAAATTCAATTTATAACTACGCGACGGTCATGAACCATTCCGGCTTAATCCAAGGAACGGATTCCAAGTTTCTATCGAATGGCGCTTGGCACCATCTCAGTCTGAAGTGGACGGCCAGCACGGATACCATGACTTATACGCTGAACGATAAAGACCCAGCGACGGGGGATGCACAGACCGGCCAGTCCGCGTCGGTGACGATTCAGCCCAGTCAAATTGGGAACAAGACTACCGCGCTGTGGGGCTTTACGGGCTCAACGGGGGATAATTCGGAGAATAATTTGGTGACCTTCGAACAGATCCCCGGTCTGGTCAATAGTAGTGCGACGGGGACCGTCCACGACTTGACGCAAAATAAGGTGGTTGCGGCCGGCGATAGCGTCAACACCAATGATCGGCTTCGACTGGACTACCAGCTGAACTACGACTCGGGGAGTGCCCCTTGGCGTAATATTCGCGCGAACCTCAAGTTGCCAACGGGGGTTACCCCCACTAGCGGGCAGATCACCAATCCGGATGGTACGACATCGAACTTTGACGTGAGTGACCTGACCAATCAAACCTTAACGACCACGCTCCCCCAATCCTTAACGACTAGTCAGCCCAAGGCGACCGTTTCCGTCTACGCGAAGGCTAGCGGCACCGCCACGACGGTTCCCAGTTCACGGGGAGACTTCGTCGGCAGTAATGCCATTACCTCGGCTACGATGAATGGGTTCTCAGTTAAACAGCTGAGTTCCTCGTTAAGTCTTTTGCTGGGCACGTCATCGACGGTAAATGTCGATGCCAATCAAGATGCCGACATTACAGGGGTGGCCTCGGTTCTGGGCGGCAGTGTCGCCAGCAAAGGCGTCACCCTTCATCCAACCTTAAACGGCCAGGATCTCGCCACGACGACCGTTAGTCCTGGGAGCTTCTCATACACGGTTCCGGCCGCTAGTCTGAAGCCGGGGACCAACACCCTGAATCTGTATGCCAGCGATACCTTAGGCGATGTGTCGAATGATCTAAACATTACCATTGTTGTGGGGTCGTTGGACTTTGGCAAGGTCTCCGCAACCAGTACCTTTAAGCCTACCGCCTTAATCGGGACGACACAGGATATCCTACCCGCAGACGATTGGCAACTGAATGTGGATGATACCCGTACGGCGGGGAATCACTGGCAGTTGCAGGCCAGCACCACACCATTTACGGATGATGCGGGTCATCAACTGGCGGGACAACTGCGGTATCGCACGGCCAATGACGATCTGGTCTTGGGTTCGACGCCGACAACGATTGCGACGCACACGACTGATGCAACGAGTGGATCGACCACGGATGTCGCTAGTGGATGGAATGCCTCGACGGGACTCTATCTGCAAGTCGATGGTGGCGCCGTGGCCGGAACCTACACGGGGAAAGTCACGTGGACGTTAAGCAATGCACCGAGTTAGGCTGAATTCACGATATTAGAAAGCACCTTAAAGCATAGCGAATCTTCAACGAGAGTTGGGGATTCGCTATTTTTGGTTAGGAGAGACACGGTGAAGAGAGAATCTCGGGCGATTAGGATAGATGATAGGTTGTAATTAATGTGGACACTATCTTGAAAGTGGTGAAGAAAAAGCTGATCTGAAAGCTGTTACAGATAAATATTTTTGTGTGGCAGTTATGTATAAAAATAATAAGTATGTATACAGAAAATGTTAACCATGACCATTGCATAGTCACAAATTCGCTTGCTTTCGGCCTTTGTTAAAAGAGCTGTATGCTAGCCGTAACAAGTATTCATCGAAATGGTTATCAGCTGAGAATTAATGATTACTAAAAATAGTTTTTAGAGTTGTATTTCTATGTTAAACCTAATATAATGAAAGTTGTTAATAATGGAATTAGTATAGGGGAGTCGGCGTATAACTGCATACTGATGAAACACTAATTTTACGGGGATTATCGTGGGCCGAGTGACTAACGGCGAAAGTTCATTTGTTAACTTAACTTTTTGGGGCAACCATTGAACAATGGCCTTAGGGAACAAATCGCACGATTAAACAACTGGGTGACGCAACTATTATCCTGACTAGGTAATGGTACGTTTTTGGGGTTAAAGGAGCGGATGAGTTTGAAATTTAAAACGGTATTTTTAAGTGTGATGGCCATTGGGTTAGGGTTGCTTGTTGGGGGACAAGGGGTTACGGCGCAGGCACAAACTAATGTGCGTGATGTGCTACCGAAGGCACCACAAGGGGTGTCGGTGACCGATTACTTTACAGCTGGGGAGATTGGGAGTAACTCAGCGGTGTTGGCAAAAACCGGATATGGTGCCGATAAAGCCGTTCAGCTTACCAATACAACGGGACAATTGGGCACAATTTGGACGAAAGATGATTCAGAAATGAGCTTGGATTCGGATCAAACAGCCGCTATGTGGATGTATTTTGGTAATGGGAATTCCGGTTCTGGTGATGGAATGGCCTTTGTTATGCAAAATGATGACCGTGGAATAAAAGCAAGTACAACCAATGCCGCTGGGGAACCCATTGGTGGTGAAACGTTAGGTGTTTGGGGTACTGATCAGGATGATACAATGTCGGACGCGGACGCAGTTGCCAAGACGGGGATTCAGAAGAGTTGGGCATTGGAATTTGATACGTTTCGGAACAATATACCTGATAGTTTAAATAAACAAACTGGACAAGATGCTTTGGGGAAGGGAAGTTCATTTGACATTGATGATGCTTTGAACTGGAAAAATGCTCATATCGCTTCAGGTTTTCCAGGAAGCGGATCAACATACAATATGCATACGGTGCCGGTCTCAACGACGGAAAAGGTTCAAACGGGAACTTTTTGGGGACAACCAATATATACAGATGTCACGACCACAACAAATCATTACTATGCAACGATGAACCATACGCAGCCGATTGAAGGACGAACTAGCAGTTGGCTGGTAGATGGCGCTTGGTATCATGTCACCTTAAAGTGGAATGCGGCCAATGAAACGATGACGTATATCTTTGATGATAAGGACGCAACGACTGGTGCCGCCAAAGCAAATCCTGCGACTAAAACGGTTAGTGTCCCTAAGAGCACGTTTGGGACAACAGATAAAGTGCGTTGGGGCTTTACAGGGTCCACCGGTTCAAACTGGGAACCCAATATCGTTATCTTTGAGCAAGTTCCCGGTATTGTTAATGCTAATAGCACGGCCGAGATTAAAGACGAAACTGATCAAAAGACCGTGACCAGTGGTGCTACTGTTGGGGGCGGCCACAGCATGCGGGTCACCTACAACCTGTCATACACGGGCGGTAGTCAGAACTGGAAGGATATTCAGGCAAACCTTAACTTACCTGCTAACATTGATTACACGGATGGGACGATTGAGTATGGGGATAGTACGTTGCCCGTCACGAAGTTGAGTAAAGAAGAGATTGAGTCGGGTACCTTGACGTTACCAGTCAAAGAGTTATCCAAGACCAATCCAACGGCAACGATTACGTTAAACGGGGATGCAAAGGCTGGCAGTACGACGGAATTAGCGAATAAGTTTGTCGGGTCAAACGCCCTGACTGATGCGCGAACGCCGGCATTTACGGTAACCGCACCTTCAAAGACGGGTGCCTTCCATATGGCTTGGACGGGGGACAGTACATCTGGAAGCACGACGGTAGCACCGAAAACCGATGTTCCCGTGACCGCACAGCTGAGCTATGAGGATGGGAGCGTTGTGGATAATAGTAGTACGGTGATTCATCCTGTCATCGATGGTGCGGAACAGCAGCCCATCCCGCTAAAGGCAACGGACACGCCGGGGACTGTATCTTACGATGTTCCGCAAGACAAGTTGACGTCGGGACAGCCTCACACGCTGAAATTGTACGCTGAAGACGGCTACGGTCGAATTTCAGACAAAATATCGTACAAGATTACCGTTAAGGCTGGCTCACTGGATATGAGTGTTCCCACGGGGGCAACGTTTAAACAGACCACACTAACTGGGAGTACACAATTCATCCAGCCCAGTGATGATTTTAAAGTTTCAGTGAGTGACACGCGTGGTACCAATAATGATTGGACCTTATATGCGAAATCAACCACCTTTGCATCGGTTAGAATGGGAGTCTTGCCGGGGAGGCTGATTTACAAGCAAGGGAGCGATGTTTCGGATCTGACTGCCGGCTTTGTAAAGATTAAGGACCGAACAACTGAGAGTGACAATGATGTGACGGATATCACTCAGGGCTGGGATGCCAATAATGGACTGCTTCTAGAAGTTCAAGGCAATACAATTGGTGGACCGAGTCAGCACCCAGAACTTTATGGTGGAGAAATCACGTGGAGTTTTAGTGATACACCAGAAAATTCAGATGCCTAGACTTTGAAAGCTAGCCGATAGTGGGCTGGCTTTTTTTTAGTTTCCAGATATTCTGATAAAATAAGCACCCTTATCTGCTAAAATTGGTTTTAAAATTGGACTATGATTGGATTATAAATGCTGTTATATCAGCTTTAATTGACCTATTACCTGGACATTCGCTGATGTAGAGAATGTATCATAAAATTTAATCACTTTGTAGCCAGTTGGATAGTCCGACTGGCTTTTTGGTGTGACGAAAAAGTTAGCGGATTTTTGCGAGAAGTGGATGGATTAAGTGCACGTAGCGCCACCGATTTCTGAGCCGTTATGGAAAGTTAGGTGAGAATAATTGGTGATGTGAGTTGTTACAGATAATTATTTTCGGAGGCTAAATTGCATAAATTCTACAAATATACATAAAGTAGGCTATAGGGTGTACTAATGATGGCGATTCAAAATGGCGTGGTTATGGGGTGCTGAATGCTTATAAAAATAGTGTTAAATAAGCATTCACAAAAATAAATATTGTAATGAAAACATTAAGCGGTCGGACAAATCTTTGGAGTTGTATTTTGCTTCTCAGCCTAATATAATGAATGTTGTTAACAGCCGAATCAGTATAGGGGAGTCGTCTTTTCTTTTGAATAAACGCGTGGCTGATTCTACGGGGTGTAATCGGGTGTCGGTTAATCAACGATTTGAACGTTAACTGAACTTATTTACAGCACTTAAGTGATATACCGCTAAAGTACTGACACCACGATTGCAGAAATGACTGACGCATTACCATCTTGAAAAGGTGATGAGACGTTTTGGAGTCAAAGGAGTGGGTAGTCTGTGAAATCTAGAATGATATTTTTAAGTAGCATGGCCATTGGGCTGGGGTTGTTGTTTGGGGGAACTGGGGTTACGGCGCAGGCGGTTATGACCAATGATCAAATCTTGCAGACCGCCCCTAAAGGTGTTGAAATCGATGATTATTTCAGTACTGGGAACATCACTGGCAATGCTGCACAGATTAGTGCTACAGGCGTTGGCAAACGCCAAGCCGTTAACTTGACTAATGGTCCTAATCAAGCTGGGGCAATTTGGGTAAGTGATGCTGCACGGATGAATCTTAATGAGGATCAAACGGTCTCAATGTGGATGTACTTTGGCGACGGGCGCTTTTCCTCTTCTAGTGGTGATGGAATGGCTTTTGTTCTTCAGAATGATAGTAATGGGGTCAACGCTATTGCCAAGAAGGCAGACGGAACGCCTGCTTCAGGTCAATCGATGGGGGTTTGGGGAACGGACTCTCGCACGGATATGACGAAGTCAGTTGATACGAGTGCCATCGCCCGACTGGCCATTCAAAACAGTTGGGCAGTGGAGTTTGATACGACCTCTAACCGTGATATCCTACCCACGACTTCTCAGGCTAATGCGATTACTACATTGGCTAGGGGACCCGTGTCAAACTTTGATCGAGACGTGTTTGGCCCTCATGTGGCTTCAAACTTTCCGGGACAAGCTGCAACTTATCGTAGTAATCAGGTGTCTAATTACTACTATACTTCGATGGTTCATGAGGGGGTGTTAGAAGCAAATAAAAAGGGTGTCTTCACTTTCTTAGATGCCGGCTGGTGGCGTCACGTGACGCTGAAGTGGGACAGCTATAAGCACACGATGACGTACAGTTATAATGATCGTACGCCCGTAGCTGGTGAAGAACCACTGTCAGCAACGTCGGCTGAGACACAAAAACAGACGTTTACGAGTAGTGTTAATATCGACCCTGCTAAGGATCTAAACGTGGGTTCCGACGGTCTGGTTCGCTGGGGGTTCACGGGGTCTACAGGGAGTGCAAGTAGCAGTCAAAAGTTGGAAAACAATATTGTAGTCTTTGATCAGGTTCCCGGATTGGTCGATGCCGATGTTACCGCAAGTCTAGTTGACAATTCACAGGGCAATAAAAATATCGATGACGCGAGTGATGTGGTTTATACTGGCGATCAGATGACACTGCGCTATCACCTAAATTACAAGAGTGGCCGGGATTCTTGGCAAAATATTCAGTATAAGTTGAATTTACCTGGCGGAATTGAATACAGTTCAGCCAAAATCACCTACGATGATGGTAAACAAGCGACCGGCAATGATTCGGAAACTGTGAATATTAAGGGACAATCAGTGAGTGAAACCTTGGCCAGAAATTTATCCAATAACACAGACGCTGGTGAAACTAACGGGGCCACGATTACTTTGACGGGAATTGCTACTAGTAGTACGGCAACGGCGAGCTCGCCAGAAAACATTGCGGCCACAACCAGTAGGTTTGAAGGAGCGAACGCGATTACTCAGGCAACTCTTAACGGCTTCCAGATTAAGCCTAGGGATAGTATTATGACGATGGCTTTGACCGGCAAGAACATTACGCCAGGTACTAACAACCAAGCTGGGGCAGAAAACTTGAAGACAGCGGCCGATGTCACAGTTACCGGCGAGATTGAGTATAGGACCATTACGGGGGCGCCCGTAGTTGGAAAGAAGATTACGGTACGTCCACGCTATAATGGTACGAGTGTATTGACGTCGGTTGTTGCGACGGATGAAGGCGGTAACGGACTCTATAAGTTTAGCTATACCATTTCGGCGAGTGATTTGAAAAGTGGAAGTAAAAACATTATTGAGCTATCCGCAACGGATGCAGCTACCAACTTGAGTGCCGCAAATAGTTTGAAGTACGCGATTACCTTAGAAGGAACCAAGAGTATTTCTGTTGAGCAGCAATCATCGTTCAATACCGAAAAGATAACAGGAGCGGCAATGCATCTACAGGCAGATAGGAATAAATGGTCGGTTAAGGTCTACGACTCGATAGGAAAAGGTGATCACTGGACGCTTCAAGCCAGTGCAACGCCATGGAAACGATCACAGAGCGATTCTCTGGATGATCACCTAAGCTTAAACTACATTGGTGCTGACCATAAGGAGAATAGCTTAACCCAAAGTGCCGTTAATATCGAGACACATACGACGAAATCTGATGATGATGTGTTTGAAGTCACTAGTTTGTGGAATGATAGTCGGGGGCTTTTCCTCGATGTGAATCCTGCGGTGGCTGAGGGAGAGTATACGAGTAAAATTTCCTGGATACTTGCTGATGTGGAGAATGTATCATAGAATTTAGTTATTTTGTAGCCAGTTGGATAGTCCGACTGGCTTTTTAAGTGACATAAAAATAAAAGAATCCTTGTATACTTATCTGCTAAAAGCTGGATGGGATTTAGATGCCTTTTCGTTTATAAATACAGTTATATCAATCCTTTTGAATCCACTTTTTAAAGTAAATATGCTACACTAAGATGTGAACGACTTTTGCCTGACTAGGTCGGGATTGTCGAGTAGATTGTTTTCTTGAGAAGGGCATAGAGATGGCTTGATTTTCAGTAGAATCAGAAAAGACGGCTTTACCAGAGAAAATCGGGATTAATAGTGTAAAAAACGCTGTGTTCACCCCATACTATCCAAAGGGAGAACACAACGTGATTTAGTTAAGCCAGTGCCGCCAGCCAAGCCGGCAACGCAGCCGCTAATTCCCGATAAGTTAGTTCAAATTTGTGGGTGTACCACGGATCATCAATGGCCTCGCCCGTGCGACCGGGTAGAATGTCGAGGCAGAGCTTCACTTTGGCGGCATCGGTCGCATTGGGAGCCATGCGTTGCAAGTTCGCCACGTTGGCGTGGTCCATGGTGATGATGGTATCCGCCCAGTCGAAGTCTTCTGCCGTAATCGGCCGGGAACGGTGGTCACTGGCGTCTAAGCCGTGCGCCCGCAACGCTTTGAGCGCGCCCGGATGCGGGGGATTACCTTCCTCTTCGGGACTCGTGGCCACGGAAGCGACTGCGAATTGCGACGTCAAATGGCGTTGTTTTAGCAAGTCGTTGAAGATGGCCTCGGCCATGGGGGAACGACAGATGTTGCCTAAGCAAACAAAAAGCACGTGTTGCATTGGGAAACCTCCTAATTATTGGTAAAGTCAGACTGACTTGTTGGCGTCTGAAATCACCTTTTGTTATGATGAGTGTACCAGAAATTTTGAGAAGGAGTGACCGAAATGGCCTGGATTATCTTAATTGTCGTCTTAGCACTTTTAGTCCTGTGGTACGTCAGTGCTTACAACGGCTTGATTAAAACCCGGACGTATGTGCAGGAATCCTGGAGTCAGATTGACGTGCAGCTCAAACGGCGTAACGATCTGATTCCCAACTTGGTGTCAACGACCAAGGGGTATGCAAACTATGAACAAGGAACGTTGAAGAAAGTGGTCGAATTGCGGAATCAATTAACGGCCATTCCCGCCGATGACCATCAACAAACGATGGCCGTATCGAATCAACTGTCAACCACGTTACGGTCACTTTTTGCCTTGTCCGAAAACTATCCGGATCTGAAGGCGAACACGCAGTTTAAGGAATTAATGGAAGAATTAACCAACACCGAAAACAAGATTGCGTATTCTCGCCAGTTGTATAACAGCTCCGTGGCCAGTCTGACGGTGAAGATTCAATCTTTCCCCAGCAATATTGTCGCCAAAATTCACCACTTTCAGGAGAGCGATTACCTACAAGTGCCTGAAGAAGAGAAGACCACGCCCAAGGTTAATTTTGACGAGTTTAATCAATCCGATAAGTAGGCGATAACATGTTATATGACCAAATAGCCATGAATAAGCGGCGAACAGGCTACGTCATGTTTGGCTTTGGACTGCTGGTACTGGCGATTGGGGCTGCTCTCGGCTACCTCTTCTGGAACAACTGGCAATCGGGTGCCGTGATTGCCTTAGTCGTTGCGCTGGTTTACATGCTCATCATGATTAGCCAATCGACCAACGTGGTCATGAGCATGAACCATGCCCGCGAGATTACCGATGTGAGCCAAGCCCCCCAGTTGTGGCACATGATTGAGGATATGGCACTGGTCGGTAAAGTTCCCATGCCGCGGGTCTTCATCATTGATGATCCGAGTCCCAATGCCTTTGCGACGGGGAATAGCCCTGAGAAGTCGGCCGTGGCTGTGACCACGGGGATTCTCCAACGCTTAAACCGTGAGGAACTCGAGGGCGTCATCGGTCATGAGATCTCCCACGTGCGGAACTACGATATTCGGCTCCAAACCATCGCTTTAGCCCTATCCGCGGCCATTGGGATGCTGGTGAACTTTGCCAGCAACTGGCTATGGTGGGGTGGCGGTCGCCGGCGCGATGATGATCGTGATTCGGCTGGCAACGTGATTGTGATCGTGATTTCCATTGTGCTGGTGATCTTGGCACCACTGGCGGCTAGCATCGCCCAGATGGCCTTGTCACGGAACCGTGAGTATCTCGCGGACGCCTCTAGCGTTGAATTAACGCGGAATCCACAAGGACTGATTAACGCGTTACGTAAGATTGACGATAGCGAGCCCATGAAGGCGGCCGATCCGAACAGTTCGGCGCTGTATATCGGCGATCCATTTAAGCACAAACGCCGGTTGGGTGATTTGTTTTCAACGCATCCGCCAATTGCTGATCGGATTGCGCGACTTGAGAAAATGTAAAAATAAAGTAGCAGTTTTTGCACCCGTTTCGTAGTACAATTAACAATGAGACTAGGGGAAAGAGTGTAAGCATATGCGCGGAAATTTTGTGTACTTAAGTTTGGAACCCGTGACGAATATGATCTATTCGTTGGGAATATCACCAGCAGATTTTTTAAATGGGATTCCGGCGATCCCCAATCAGCTGCTTTTGCTGAACGCGGAATCGGGGAGCGATGTGGAGATTAATCCCCACACGCGCCTCATGACGGTTACGGGGCAGACCCAGATTCGGCGGTATCTTTTGGCGAAGCATGAGCATGCGGTCAAATGGTTAGATTACGCGCATGGCGATGATCTCGACTTTCTCTTGCCCGGTGAAATTGCCGAATTGCTTTACTTGGCACACATGGAGACCCACATTCGAACGCCATTTTACGCCAAGTTACAGAATAATTATGCCTATTTAACCCTGCGTGATGGGTTTTACAAGACGTATTACCGGAATTTGCCGGACTTCGATCACGTCTTAGAGGTAAGCATCAAACGCCATCTACGGGCCATGCACAACAACCGGTGGGTCTTTGCGCGGCCGTTGGCGATCAGCGATGTCCCGCATGAAGTCTTGCTTCAGTTAATCCAGGGCCTGCTGGATGGCATGATCATTGCCTTTGATCAGTTGGTTGAACGGCACCGGATCTATGTGATTCCGGTGCGCGCCATCACCCATCCAGAGCGGCAAAACACCTGGTATACGCAGGAAGAAGTGTATGCGGATTCCCGTGAGGTGGCCAGTCTGCGTTACGATCTCACCACGCGTGAATGGGCTTTGAGTATTCACGATAATCAGGTCTTTAGTGATGTTAAGGATCTTATCTAATGTCAATCAACCAACCACTGGTGGTCACGCGATCACTGGTGGTTTTGTGGCCTCATGGGCGGCGTTACGCCGATGGGGAGCTGAAATAAGCGAACGATCAAACGAGGCCATCCCGGCGATCGTTAGCGGATCAATGGATTTTATCGCGAGTTTTAATTTGGGATCGTGGAATTCATGGTATAATGAGTTTCAGTATTTTATTTCGACCGTAACTGGAGAGTTGACGACTCTTCAGAAATTAATTTGAGACGGGGGAGTCTTGCACTCTGCCCGTTACATAGGAGCATAAAACATGAAGATGCAGCTTTCTGAAATTGCTCATGCAGTGGGAGCAATTAATGATTTCGAACAATGGCGCAGTGTCAGTGTCACGAGTGTAGCTTTTGACAGTCGACACCTTCAGCCAGGTGGACTCTTTATTCCACTAACTGGGGAGCAGGATGGCCATCAGTTCATTCAGTCTGCCATTGATCATGGCGCTGCCGCAACGTTGTGGGCCCGTGACTTAGCGACCGCTCCCGCTAACTTTCCTGTGATTCAGGTTGCAGATTCGTTGAAGGCCCTGCAGGCGTTGGCACAGTATTATCTGACCAAGATCAATCCGCGCGTGGTAGCCGTCACTGGGAGTAATGGGAAGACAACCACTAAGGATATGATTGCCAGCATTCTTGCCACCCAATTTAACGTGACCAAGACCCATGCCAACTTTAACAATGAGATCGGCGTGCCCATGACGGTGCTGTCCATGGAACCCAACACCGAGATGTTGGTCGTTGAAATGGGCATGGATCGGCCGGGACAACTCGACTTCCTGAGTCACCTGGTTGCGCCGGACATCGCCGTGATTACGATGATTGGGGAAGCCCACATCGAATTCTTTGGGACGCGGGATAAGATTGCGGATGCCAAGATGGAGATTACCCACGGTCTCAGTGAAGACGGCATCCTCGTCTACAATGGGGACGAACCGTTGTTGCGCGAACGGACTCAGGACCTGAATCTCCAGCAACACACCTTTGGCCAGCAAACTGACGATGAACTCTTTGCGACCAAGATTGCGGGAACCGCGACGGACACGACGTTCACCACGAATCTCTGGCCGGACAAGACCTTCAGTATCCCTATGATTGGGACGTACAACGTCAATAATGCGCTGGCGGCTCTGGCCGTGGCGAACGTTTACCGCATTCGTCCGGAGAACGCACAGCGGGCACTCAGCACCGTTAATCTGACCGAGAACCGGGCAGAATGGGTGAAGGGGACCGCTGGTGAAGATATTCTCAGTGATGTGTACAACTCCAATCCCACGGCCGTGAAACAGGTCTTAGCGGCCTTCTCGCAGACCCCGGTTACCGGTAAGCGTTACGTGGTGCTGGGCGATATGCTCGAGCTGGGGATGCAAGCGGACACGATGCACGCCGATTTGGCGACGGCGATTGATCCAACGAAGATCAGTCACGTTTATTTAGTGGGGTCACACATGGTGGCGCTGCAACGGCGTTTAGCGCAGGAAAAGCCCAATCTGGCGGTGACCCATTTTGCCGCGGATGCCTTGCCAGCGCTTACATCAGCCCTTCAAGACGTGCTGACTGCGGACGATCAGATTTTATTAAAGGGATCTCACGGCATTCATTTGGAGCAAGTATTAGCGGCGTTACAGGATTCCCATGAAAATTCATGAAAATAATAAGCAATTCTCACAAGTCGTGGGAGTTGCTTATTTTGTTTCACCGTTGTATGATGGCTTAGTTGCTTATTTAGCGAAGCAAACATACCCCGCGTTAGCCAATCATTCATCGCATCACGGAAAACGGATTTTTTCCAAGATTTATGAGGCACTGGCGCGATGCACCTATTAGGAGGAAATTATTTTTGAAGTTTAAAGAACTGGGTCTTTCTGAAGACCTACTGAAGGCTGTTACGACAGCAGGTTACGAAGAAGCGACCCCAATTCAAGCCGAGACAATCCCCATGGTTTTGGCGGGTCAAGACGTTATTGGACAAGCCCAAACCGGGACCGGGAAGACTGCGGCATTTGCCTTACCAATTCTTGAAAAGATTGATAAGAAGAACGAAAATGTACAAGCGCTAGTTGTTTCCCCAACACGGGAACTGGCGATTCAAACCCAAGAAGAAATTTATAAATTAGGCCGGAATGAACGGGCAAACGTCCAAGTCGTTTACGGTGGTGCTGACATCCGTCGGCAAATCAAATCCTTAAAGAACCACCCACAAGTTGTTGTGGGGACGCCAGGTCGGTTACTTGACCACATCCGGCGTCACACCTTAAAGCTGGATCATGTTCAGATGTTAGTGCTGGATGAAGCCGATGAAATGTTAAACATGGGCTTCCTGGACGACATCGAAGACATCATCAAGCAATTGCCAGAGAAGCGCCAAACCATGCTCTTCTCCGCAACGATGCCACCAGAAATCAAGCGGGTTGGGGTGCAATTCATGCAAGACCCTAAGCACGTGAAGATTAAGGCCAAGGAATTAACGACCGACTTGATCGATCAATTCTACGTCCGTTCTCGTGACTTCGAGAAGTTCGATATCATGACGCGGTTCTTCGATGTTCAAGATCCCGATTTGACAATCGTCTTCACGCGGACGAAGCGCCGGGTTGACGAAATTGCCAGTGGATTACAAGCCCGGGGCTACAATGCTGCCGGAATCCACGGGGACCTGACGCAAAAGCGCCGGACCCAAATCATGAACGAATTCCGTCATGGTAAGTTGGACATCTTAGTCGCAACGGACGTGGCTGCCCGGGGGATCGATATCAACGATGTCACCCACGTGTACAACTACGATATTCCACAAGATCCAGACAGTTACGTTCACCGTGTCGGTCGGACTGGCCGTGCCGGGAAGCATGGGGTTTCCATGACTTTCGTGACGCCTAACGAAATGGACTACTTGCGTGAAATCGAAAAGCTGACGAAGGTGCGGATGCTGCCTTTGAAGCCGCCTTCGGATGAAGAAGCTCTGGTGAGTCAACTGGGTGCAGCGAAGGAAACGATCGCTGATCTCGTGAACAAGACGGATACTGAAAAGTATGCGAAGACGGCGGAAAGCCTGTTGGCGCAATACGATGCTGAAGACTTGGTTGCCGCTCTGTTGAACGACTTAACCAAGGACAACAACAATCAAGTGCCCGTTAAGATTACGCCAGAACGGCCATTACCTAAGCGTGGTGGCAAGCGTCATGGCGGTGGCGGCTACCATCACGGTGGTGGTAACCGTCGCGGCGGCAATGGCGGTGGCTACCGTCATCGTCAAGACCGTCGTGGCAACGGTGATCACGGTCATGGACATGATTCACGCAATCATGATTCACGTGGTCGCGGTGGCGATCGCAATCGTCGCAGCAATAGTGGTCGGCGTTCCGAAGGTGGCCGTGGGTTCACCATTCGGAAAAAAGACTAATTTAAAGATAATTGATTAGAAGGAAGCAACGCTCGGTTAGGCAGACCGGGGGTTGCTTTTTCTTTTGACCAAAAGTTTAGAAGCTTGGATAAAGTTGTCAATTAAAGACGAAATCGTACAAACTGTAAATGGCCTATGTCATAACGGTACACTCTTCAGAAGGGCTGGCGGGATCGCGCGGACAAAAGTAAGAGATTGCCATAGAATCGGGAGTTAGCCGGTGTGATCACAAAAAAATGGTTTTAATCGTCTAAGTTAGAGGGGGTAAAGAACGGCGATATGACGGTGGCTTTTGCTTGGTTACGAAACGAATCACCCCACAAATCAATTTGTGAGTATATATTTTTAGTTGCGCTGAGTTTGAACGTGTGCTATTATTCTCTTATCGAAATGATATGAAATAACTAATCAGACGTATCTTCCCCCAGACACCCAACCACGGAGGTTAATCAGTATGGCTAATTATTTTGATTTACACGCTGCTTCTGCACTCGCCACTAAGCCGGGGCCATTTGTGACCATGACCTTGCCCGTTACGGGCGTTCCGGCAACCGATCGGACCCAATTCAACAGTCTACTTAAGCAAGGTAAACGCCGGCTGGAGGCTGTGGCCCCCAAGCGCCATTGGGCCGCCTATGAAGAATTCTTTGCGCCGTATGAGCACGGTCCACTGACGAATGGGAGTGCCCGTGGATTACTGATTATGGCGGGGGCCACGGACAGTTACCATTATTGGCTCCATACGGCCGTGGCGCCCACGGTGACGGTGACGTATCAGCCCAACGTTCTACCGATTCTGCAGTCTCGCGATACGACCAGTGATTATGACCTCCTGCTATTGGATAGTCGGGGCTTCGAATTCGCACAAGTTCGGGATGGGCGACCGGAGTTGGTTAATCTTCCCGTCGATGCTCCCACCACGCTGGAGAAAGCGTTGGGTAGCGAACTGCGCGATCGGGGACGGTGGCAACGTTCCGCGGGTGACAGTACCCATTACAGCGGCACGGGAACACTGGATGCCAGCAAGGCGGCCGACCAACGCAACTATTTCATGGCGGTGGACGCTTACGTTAGCCAACAGTTTTCTAACGTCAATCAGGTGCCCTTGATCTTGGTTGCCGGTGCGAATAACCAAGGAAACTTTCGGAAGCTATCGCAGAACGCGTATTTAGATGCTAACGTGCGGGTCGTCCAGAATCCCAATTTAGCCGCGGCTAATCAGACGTTGGTGGCGTTAATGGTCGGCGTGAACGACCAACGCCATGTTCAGGCGAACCAGATTCGACAGGATGCCTATGATAAGATGCGCCAGCAGAAACAAGTGGTTCAGGATTTGGGTGCGTTGGCGACGGCGGCGGTTCAAGGTCAGCTGACCAAACTGTGGATTCAAGACGATGCCTTTCAATCGGGTCACCTAACGGAGAGTGGGGACGTGATGACGGCGACGGCCTTAAGTCGGCAGAATAACTTGTACAACGACCTCGCGTTGCTAGTCTCGCAGCGTGGTGGGCAGGTCGAGGTACTCCCGGCAGCTGCGATGCCAACCCGCAGTCCGATTGCCGCGCAGCTCCGGATCAGAGAGTCCGTGCAGCTGTAAACCGTGCTGATTGGCACAATCGCGTATGTCCAAAACCGGTGGAACCACCAATCACGGTGGCCCGCCGGTTTTTAGTGTCGGGTAACGAAATTGTCTGCTGGCCGCCTTGCCGTTCGCCAAAGTCTGGGCTGGAACGCTGGGGAAGGACGGACCAAGCCGAAGAGCGGTCTTGGTCCTCGCTTGGAACCGCCAAAGATCGGCGTTTCCAAGTCGCCGAGTAATGACTGGTAGCCCGCCAGTCATAACTCCCCCGGCTGAGCCCAGATTTGGCTCACTCACGGCTACATTAATTGTGAAAGTAAAATTTGACGTACCGTGATTAGTGCTGTGCTGGCCGTGCTCCCCGCGTTTTAGCCGCAGGAAGCCAGGGATGGAGCCGGCCGTGCACGTGAAGTTAGCTGGCGGTTTTTTAGCCAGGTTACTTCACTGGACGTGTTTGGAAACGTGGTTTGCGGCTCCAAACCGAGGGGAGAGACCGCCCTGTGTCTCTCACCGGTCCCACAGCAGGCGGATTCCCTGGCAGCCGGAGGCGAACGGTAAGGCGGCCCACAACGGCCAACGAGAAGAAATTGCGATTAGTTTATATTTTCCCAAACCGATTAAGTATTGGGGGTCAATTTGTCAGGGCTGTGCTAAAATATAACCTAGACATTATAGAGAGGTGACATCATGATCTACGGAACTGGTATTGATATTACCGATTTGGCACGGGTTAAGGCGGTTGTGGAAAAGCAACCGCGGTTTTTGCAGCGGGTCTTAACCCCCGGTGAATTGGCCGATTATCACAAGTTACGGGGTGGTCGGGCGGTTGAATTTATCGCCGGACGATGGTCTGCCAAGGAATCGTACAGTAAGGCCATGGGAACGGGGATTGGTCGGGCCGTTGGCTTTCAGGATATTGAGATTCGGGACAACGCTGCGGGCCAGCCAATTGTGCGTCGGCAGCCCTTTGCGGGAATTGCCCACGTCTCCATCTCACATACGGCCACCGTGGTTATGACTCAGGTTATCTTAGAAAGAGGGTAAGTGTCATGGTAGTTGGGGTACATCGTCCAACGCAACTGATCATTGATCGGTCTGCGCTACGGCACAATATTCACGCTGAAGTTGAGCGGTTAGATCAGAATTGTGAATTATTTATGGTGGTGAAGGCCAATGGTTATGGTCATGGCGCCATTCAGGTGGCACAAGCGGCCAAAGATGCCGGTGCGACCGGATTCTGTGTGGCCATTCTAGATGAAGCCTTGGAACTGCGGGCGGCGGGGTTCAATGAGCCCATCTTGATTCTCGGGGTGACGTCGCCGGCCGATGCGCCGTTGATGGCGGCGGAGAACATCTCCGTGACGGTGGCGGCGACGGACTGGTTAGCCGATGCCCAGGCTTATTTAGCACTGGCAACGTCCCTCACAGCGCCGTTACATGTCCATCTGGGTGTCGACACCGGGATGGGGCGGATTGGGTTCCGAACGGTGGCGGAATTAACAACCGCCGTTGACTTCTTGAAGGCCCACAGCGCGACGTTGGACTTCGAGGGAATTTTTACCCACTTTGCGACGGCCGACAGTCCCGATGACCGGTATTTCAAGCAACAGGTTGCCAAATGGCATGAACTAACTGATCCGTTACCGCGGCCGCGCTACGTCCACGTGTCCAATTCCGCAACGAGCCTGTGGCACGCAGATTGTAACGACAATATGATTCGTTTCGGGGTTTCGGGCTACGGGCTAAATCCTTCGGGAACGGCTATGACCTCACCTTATCCACTGGAACCAGCGATGAGCTTGACCAGCGAACTGGTCTTTAGCAAGCGGATCGCGGCCGGTGATTCGGTGGGTTATGGGGCCACTTACACGGCGACTCAGGATGAATGGGTCGGCACGGTGCCGATTGGGTACGCTGACGGCTATGAGCGGCGATTACAGGGTTTCCATGTCCTGATCGCGGGGCAGGCCTGTGAAATCATTGGGCGCGTCTGCATGGATCAACTGATGGTGCGTTTACCCCATGATTATTCGCGGGGCACGACGGTCACGTTAATTGGAAAAGATCAGGGTGCCGAGATTACCTTACAGGACGTCGCTGATTACTGTCAGACCATCCATTACGAGATCGCTTGTGGGTTTACCAGTCGTTTGCCGCGGCGGTATCTCAATTAATTCAGCGGGTTATAGTGTCCAGGGTTGCTTATTCGTGGTAAACTATATGAGTCGAGATGAATAAACAGCCTAGGAGGGAAATCATGATCCGCACACAGCAATTAAACCGACCAGCTTTACGGTTACACATTTCCAAACGCGTCCAACGTCAGGCGTTGGTGCCGCTACGGTCAGCTGCAGCTGATAAACTTTCGTTGATTGCCGGGTATCAGGCGATGGCCCTTATTAATCAGGATATTGCGCGTCTATTTACACCGTGTGAAGAAGAAGCAGAACGGTGCTTGACTCAGTATCGCAGAACACAATCACAACAATAAATTGAATAGCAGATAGGGGATGGCGGCCCATGGCCCGTGTTGAAGTCAAACGCGGTGATGTTTTCTTCGCCGACCTATCACCAGTCGTTGGTTCGGAACAGGGCGGCATGCGTCCCGTCTTAATTATCCAAAACAACGTGGGAAACCATTACAGTCCAACCGTAATTGTGGCGGCAATCACCGCCCGGATCGAGAAACCGAAGATGCCAACACACGTTGGCATCTCGGCGGAGCGAACCGGTATCGAGCGGGATTCCGTCATTTTGCTTGAACAGATCCGCACGATCGATAAACAGCGGTTGAAGGATCAGGTCACCCACTTGGATGTTAAGACGATGGCGTTGGTTGACGCCGCGTTAGCAACTAGCGTGGGTTTGGTGGATAAGTCGAAGAAAAAGCGGAATCGAAGTAACACCCGCACTACATAGAACCTTTAGTGACAGTTAAGTTCAGGACAACTTTGTTCTGGGCTTTTTTGTTTTCGCACAGCGAGGGAAAAGACAGGGCTTTGGCTTTTCCCGTCCTGCCCACAGCGTTCCAGACCGAATTTGGCGAACGGTAAGGCGACCAGCCTAGTTGGTGGCATGTTCGGAAGTGCAAAAAAAAGCCTGAGAATCATTTCCCAGGCTTCACAATCATTTTGATTTAGCTTTCGTGACGCAGGTCTTCAATTTCTGGAACATGGAATTCCTTACGTTCGAGGGCTTTAACAATCCGGTCTAACTTTTCTTCGTCGACTTCAGCGGGGAGGGTGAACATGGTCCGGTGAACCAATTCGCCTTCCTGGGCATCCAGACTGATGACGCTGGCAATCGAGGTGTACTTGGTAATGATCTTGGCCATCCCAGCCAAATCACCACGTTCACCGGCGGAAACGACGGTAATCACGTAACTGCCGATGTTGACGTTCCAGGATTGGGAGAGCATGTCCATCAACCGGGTATGCGTCAGAATCCCATAGAAGGCATTTTGATCATCTAACACGGCGATGTAAGGTAAATCCTTAATGGAGAAGAAGACGTTGAAGAAGGCGGCGTTAACCGAAATAAACTTCGTGGCGTTCTTCAGTAGTGATGTCACCGGGAGCTGCATGTCGCCGCCCCGGGATTTATGGCGATAAATGTGCATCTTATAAATGTTTCCCCGGAAGATCTGTCCGGTTTCATCCAGGATCGGCACACACCGATAGCCCGAGTCTTCTAAGACTTTCAGGGCTTGTTCCAGGGTGACGTCCTCGCGAACCGTAACTAACCGTTCTTTCGGTTTCACTAGGGATTTTAGCAGCATAACAGTGACCTCCTAAAAATTAGAAACTTCTAATAATCTCCCTTAATGATACCATAGTTTTCGCTACAAATGGTAGCACTTTTTGGTGAAAGCGAGATAAAGTTTTCGTAAAGGGGCCGGTACGTGGAAGCGCTTATCAAAAAAGCACGATCCAACCCAAAAGGGCGGATCGTGCTTGACTTAAAAATTCATTAGAAGACAATGACGGGCGTGCCGACACTGACGTTTTCGTAAACGGTCTTAATCTTGGAAGGTGGTGTGTTGACACAGCCGTGTGAGCCGTGTTTCTTGTACCACGTGCCACCGTATTGCGGTTGCCAGGATGAGTCGTGAATCCCGACGCCGGTGTCATCGATCGGCATCCAATACTTCACCTTGGAGGCGTAGTTGGAACCATTATCGTTTTGGCCGCGTAACGTGGTGTTGCGTTGCTTACTCCAAATGACCCAGACCCCAGTTGGCGTGTGATGCGCGGTCGTTGGGAGACCGGTTACCACATCCGTTGAGACCACGAGCTTGCCATTCTTGTAGACCCACATGTGCTGGTTGACTTTATCGACTTCCACGTAGGAACTGCCAATATCGGTACCATTACTGTGGTAGCCACTACCCTGAATAGCTGGGGTCCGTGACATGCCCTTGCCGGCTAAGACCAGCTTACTCAGGACGGGCGTCTCGGATTTCACCTTGATACTCCAGCCATACAGACCAGCGTTGACCTTGACCGTTCCCCGTTTGGTAGACTTAAAGGTCCGGGTCTTGTTGATGGTCCCATACTTGTGACTGAGCTTCGTCAGATAACCCCTAACGGCCGATGTGTTGGTCGTCAGCTTGCCATTCTTCAGCGTCAACCAACTGGCCAACGTTTCGGCCGGAATGGTGATTTTGTGACCACTTAACTTGTAAACGTAACTTTCCTTGGTAATCGCGGTTGCTTTGGCTTTGGCTGCCTTGAAGCTGGCGCTATTAACGGTGACCGCTGGCTTGATATAATCCTTAGAAACAGTGACGGTTTTTTCGCCTTTCTCGATGGCGTTGGTAATCGATGTAGCGACCTTGTCGGCATCTAACTGGTTACCCTTTTGTTCCTTAGTGACCACGTATTGGCCATTCTTGTAGGTGAACGTGGCACTCTTCGCGGCGGTTCGCGTCTTGTTTGCCTTGGCCGCAATCGTTGTGGCTAAAGCTTTGACACTTTGCTGATTCGCGTCGCTCGCGTTCAGCTCGATACTGTCGGCCGTGGCAGTTGTCACGTGCGCTGGCCAGGACCAGACATTTTGCTTGGCAATCAACTGTTTCAGGGCGGCTTTAGACGTCACCTTGAGATTGACTTTTTGCGTCTTAAACGTGGCGACTGTTTGACTGCCGTCCTTTAACGTCAATTGCTGATCCTTCAACGCAGATTTGAGTTTGGTGGCGGCTTGATCGGCGGTGCTCCCGCCGACATTGACCCCAGCAATCTCGGTATCCTTGAAGAAGACCTTGGCTGAGGAATAATGAACCGCTTGGCCCACGTAAATCGCACCAACCGCGATGATTGCGGTCGCGATGCCGATTATGAAGCCGGTTTTCTTTTTCATTGGGTATGACCTCCTAAAATAAGCCAGTGGCAAGAAAGTCGTTATCCTTAACGATCACGTACTAGCATAAACCTAGCTTACTTCAAACTACCTTAAATGACAATCGAGATGCCTGAATGGTAGCGGTTACAACACCGGTTTATTTTCTAATGTTAATATTTAAGATTGTTAGTGTTGACCGTTACGGGAATAAATGGCTTGGGCCTTGATGAAAGTGACCCGTTTGCTGTTCAGAAAACGGGAAACACTGGTCTGATACCGTTAAACGTGAGCTCAAGAATCGGAAAAGCTAGCTGGGCAATGACGACTTAATTTCGCAATGCGTCCTGTCATCGGGTCGATATTAGCGGTGCAACAACGTGAAAAATCTGGTAAAAAAGACAAAAAATAAAGCAAAAATAATCGTGATGCCGGTTAAATCTGGCGACAGGGGATCACCCATATTGGACAGCAAAAAAATCGCCGCTCCCGCAGGAACGACGATTTTATTTTTAATGAATTGAATTACTTGAGGGCAGCTAAACCGTCCTTGGTAACTTGCTTCAACGTAGCAGCTGACTTGGCCATCAAGTCCTTTTCCTTATCGGATAATGGGACTTCAACGACACCGGCTAAACCGTTACCGTTGATGATGGCAGGCGTACCGATGAAGATGTCATCTAAGCCGTATTCGCCGTTCAAAGCGGCACCAATAGGTAAGACGGCATTTTCGTCACGCAGGATAGCCTTGGTAATCCGCATCAAGCAGGTGGCAACACCGTAGAAAGTGGCCCCCTTCTTGTTGATGATTTCGTAAGCCTTGTTCCGCGTGTCGTCTTCGATCTTAGCTAAGTCGTCGTCAGTCACGCCTTGTTCCTTGGCGATGGCCTTCAAAGGCTTAGAACCAATCGTTGCTTCGTCGTATGCGGCGAATTCGGAGTCACCGTGTTCACCCATGATGTAGGCGTCCACGTTCCGTGGGTCAACGTTGAACTTCTTAGCCAAAGCCACACGTAAACGAGCCGTGTCCAAAGAAGTCCCTGAACCGATAACCTTTTCCTTTGGGAAGCCTGAGAACTTCCAAGTGGCGTAAGTTAAGATGTCAACTGGGTTAGCAGCAACCACGAAGATACCATCGAAACCAGAATCAACGACGGGCTTAACGATTGAAGACAAGATCTTTAAGTTCTTGTTAACCAAGTCCAAACGGGTCTCGCCTGGCTTTTGTGGGGCACCAGCAGTGATCACAACGATGTCAGCATCGCTGCAGTCGGAGTAGTCACCGGAGTAGACTTTCTTAGGAGCCGTGAAGACTTGAGCATCTTCAAGGTCTAAGGCGTCTCCAGCAGTTCTGTCTTTAATAACATCCACAATCACGAATTCTTCAGCTAAACCTTGGTTCATCATTGAGTAAGCGTATGAAGAGCCAACGGCCCCGTCACCAACGAGAACGACTTTTTGATGGTTTTTAGTAGTCAAATCCATTCATCTCCTAATAAATTTATGACATCAAGGTACGCAGAAATACCCACTCGTAAGTATAACATGTTAACTACGGTCCGACCACGACCCCGGTTGAAAATTTGTGAAAACAGCGCTTTCTTTTAGTGAAACGGTTCACCTGGGGGCGGAATCGGTGCAGTCATAGGGGGATTATGCTATACTCAAGAGTGTTAATTTGAGACGATGCATGTGATTTGAGCCAGCTGGACGGGGAGATGCTTCCGTTCAGCTATTTTGTCTCTCGCCTACCTTGAGGGGCCTCATCGTTGGGCACCACAATGGTTGCCAAGACGTGGTCGTTTATACTATCGGTCGCTGAGGTTCACGCTTACGATAGCGATATGACGAGGTATCGTGGCCAGTGGCGTTAGAATTAAGCTTAAGTCTTTCATATATTGCGGCGGCGAGGCTTGTGATGGTCGATTGCGACCCGTTATGATGAAGAGATTAGGTTGCAGTGGCTCGCGGAACCCGTTATTGACTGGGATTCGCGCATCGTCTTTAAAAATGTAAAGATAAAAGGGAGAACTTAGCAAGTATGAAAATGATCGTTGGTTTAGGCAACATTGGTCCGCAATATAATGGCACCCGGCACAACACGGGGTTCATGGTCGTTGATGAATTCGCCAAGCAGCACAACATCGCGCTGACGACGCGGAAGATGGATGCCCGTTACGGCACCGGCATCGTCAATGGCGAGAAGGTCTTGGTTGTGAAGCCAACGACGTTTATGAACGAATCCGGGCGCGCCGTTCATCCACTCATGGACTACTTTAAGATTGATCTGGATGATATTTTTATCGTGCATGACGATATGGATCTGCCCGTGGGCCACATTCGGCTACGTGATCACGGTTCTGCCGGCGGTCACAACGGGATTAAGAGTATCATTGCCCACGTGTCCAGTAAGGATTTCAAGCGCTTGCGGGTGGGTACCGGTCATCCCCAGAAGATGTCGGTCGTGGATTACGTCCTGACCAAATTCACCGCCGAACAGCAACCGCTCTTCAATCAATCAGCGGATAAGGCTGTGGCGGCGTTGGATGATTGGCTCAGTGGAACGGCATTCACTCAGTTAATGAATAAGTACAACTAAGAAGAGGAAGTTATCTCGTGAATTTAGAAGCATTTATGACGCAGACACCGGCGTACGCGACGATCCGGCAAACGTTGGGGATTGGACAACGCCAATTGGTGACCGGGCTCAACGGTTCGGCCGAGACGCTGTTTATTGCCAGTCTGCTCCACGAACAACAACGGTCCATCGTTTACGTGACGGATACGCTGTATCACGCCGGGCAATTGGTGGATGATCTCGCCAACCTACTGGATGAAGACGAGCTCTTTGAATTTCCGGTGGAAGAATTGTTGGCGGCCGAAGTGGCGACCAGCTCGCCCGAGTATCGGTCCTCACGAATCGATGCCTTACGCGCCCTGCAGAGCGACCGGCCTGTCGTGATTGTGACGGCGTTGTCCGGCTTGCGGCGCTTTTTGCCGGCGCCGGCTAACTTTGCGGCGGCGCGATTCAGCGTCAAGATTGGGGCTGACTTTGATCTCGAAAGCCTGCAGCAGCGGTTATTTGGTATGGGCTACACCCATCAGAAGCTCGTCGCGGGTCCCGGCGATTTCGCCATTCGCGGGTCCATCGTGGACATCTATCCTTTAGCGGCGGACTATCCGGTGCGGCTGGATTTCTTTGATACGGAAGTCGACTCGCTGCGGTACTTTGACCCCGCGACGCAACGGAGCATTGAAAATGTCGACGAAGTGGAAATTTTACCGGCGACCGACTTTATTCTGACCGCCGACGAACGCGCGGCCGGCGCTGATGCGCTGACGGCTGCGTTGACCCAGCAGGTGGCCCAACTCGATGAGGATGCGGCTACGACGCTGACCAATCAGGTTAAACCATTGATTGACGGGTTGCGTAAGGGGTCCGTCGATCCGCAACTCATGGAATTTGCTGATTATCTATTCCCAGAACATCACCAGCTCCTGGATTATTTACCAGACGATGGCTTGGCGTTGTTCGGGGACTATTCGCGTCTCCAGGATGGCGAACGGCAATTGCTGGAAGATGAGGCCAACTGGGCGACCGATAAACTCGCCCACCACCAGATCTTTGCCCAGCAGACGTTTGGCGGCGAATTGCGGCCGATTTTGAAGCAGGACCGACACGCGCAGATCATGCTGGCCTTATTTCAAAAGGGAATGGGGAGTCTCCGGTTCCAGGCGGTGACGAACATTGCCACCCGCGCCATGCAACAGTTCTTCGGGCAATTACCGGTCATGAAGACCGAAATCGACCGATGGCACAAACAAAAACAGACGATTGTTTTACTGGTTCAAGACGAGGAGCGGCTGGCTAAGATTGAAGAAACCTTGGATGACTTCGAGATTCAGGCCGTTTTGACCAAGGAAGAGAACCTCCAAGGTGGCCTCACCCAGCTGGTTCCCGAACGATTACGCACGGGCTTCGAATTGCCCGAGGCCAATCTGGTGGTCATCACGGAAGCCGAAATGTTCCAGAAGGTCACTAAGAAGCGACCACGACGCCAAACCATGGCCAACGCGGAACGCCTGAAGAGTTATACCGATCTGAAACCCGGCGATTACGTGGTGCACGTCAATCACGGGATTGGGAAGTTTATTGGGATGCAGACGCTGACCGTCGATGGGGTCCATCAGGACTACATGACCATCGACTACCAGGACAACGCCCAACTCTTCATTCCAGTGACCCAACTGAACCTGATTCAAAAGTACGTGTCCTCGGAAGACAAGAAGCCGCGGATTAACAAGCTCGGTGGGTCCGAGTGGGCGAAGACCAAGAGTAAGGTCGCCGCCAAGATTGAAGACATCGCCGATGAATTGGTCGATCTGTATGCCAAACGCGCGGCGGAGAAGGGCTTTGCCTTTCCACACGACGACAGTCTCCAGACCGACTTTGAGAATGACTTTCCATATGCCGAAACGCCGGATCAACTCCGAACGATCGACGAAGTGAAGCACGATATGGAAAAAGCTCGGCCGATGGACCGCCTGCTCGTGGGGGACGTGGGTTATGGTAAGACCGAAGTGGCCCTGCGCGCGGCCTTTAAGGCGGTCGAAGCGGGCAAGCAGGTGGCCTTTCTGGTCCCGACCACGATCCTGGCGCAACAACACTACGACACCATGGTCAACCGGTTCGAGGGCTACCCGATTACCGTCGAGATGTTCTCCCGATTCCGGACAACCAAGCAGATTCACCAGTCCATCAAGGACCTGGAAGACGGCCAGTTGGACATCGTGGTCGGAACGCACCGACTCCTGTCCCAAGATGTCAAGTTCAAGAATCTGGGATTAGTTCTCGTGGATGAGGAACAGCGATTTGGCGTCAAACATAAGGAACGTTTGAAGCAGTTGAAGGCCAACGTTGACGTGCTGACGTTGACGGCGACCCCAATCCCCCGGACGCTCCACATGTCTATGCTGGGGGTTCGGGACCTCTCCGTGATCGAGACGCCACCGGCTAACCGGTTCCCGATTCAGACCTACGTCATGGAACAGAATGCCGGCGCCATCCAGGATGGGATTCGGCGTGAAATGCAACGGGGCGGCCAGGTCTTCTACCTGCACAACCGGGTGGATGACATTGAAAAGACCGTCAGTCAGATTCAGGCGTTGGTTCCCGAGGCACGTGTCGGCTACATTCACGGTAAAATGACCGAGTCGCAGCTGGAAGGGGTGCTCTTTGACTTCTTGCGCGGCGATTACGACGTGTTGGTCACCACGACCATCATTGAAACGGGGATCGATATTCCTAACGCCAATACGCTATTCGTGGAAAATGCCGACCGCATGGGCCTGTCCCAGCTGTACCAATTGCGTGGGCGGATCGGTCGGAGTAACCGGGTGGCTTACGCCTACTTCACGTACAAGCCGAACAAGGTCTTGACGGAGGTCAGCGAGAAGCGGCTCGAAGCCATTAAGGACTTCACCGAGCTGGGGTCCGGATTTAAGATTGCGATGCGTGACCTGTCCATTCGGGGCGCAGGAAACCTATTGGGGAAACAGCAACACGGGTTCATTAATTCCGTGGGGTATGATCTCTATACGCAGATGTTAAGCGATGCGGTCGCTAAGAAGCGGGGCAAGAAGACCCAGCCGAAGACCGATACCACGGTCGAATTGGGTGTGGAAGCCTACCTGCCGAGCGATTACATTGAAGATGAGCAGCAGAAGATTGAAATGTACAAACGAATTCGGCAACTGGAAAGTGACGACGAGGTCGACGAGATCAAGGCGGATCTGATTGACCGGTTCGGGGAGTACCCAGAGAGCGTGGCCCAACTGTTGACGATTGGCCAATTGAAGCTGGCGGCCGATTTGGCGCTAGTGGATAAGATTCGACGGGTCAATGGGGATGTCTTCGTCACGATCTCCAAACAGGGCACCAACATTCTGGGTGGCCAGGACGTCTTTAAGGCCTTGTCGGCGACCAAGTTAAAGGCGACGGTCGCGATTAACGACGACCGCCTGCACGTCAAATTGGTCTTACAGCCGAACATGACGGTGCAGGACTGGTTGCCACAGGTCCGACAATTCATGGGCGCCTTACGGGATATCGTCCTCGAGACGACCAAGCCCAAGGCGGACGAGAAGTAACGGTCTGGTGATATGTGGTGGTTAACTGACCGCCTTGCCAGTTAAACGGATTAGACCAGTTGCCTGCGGCTGCCAGCAATTCCGCCTGCTGTGGTGGGGACCGGTTCCAGCCAAAGAGCGGGCTTCCGCCTCGCTTGGAAGCCTTGCAAAGTACGCAAGTCTCCCAAGTCGTCCCACCCAGTAACGCCGGCTAACTGGGTCGTCACGGCTGGCTCCATCACTGGCTGCCTCCGGCATCGTGTGTGATGACACTGGATATGGCGTTGGTACGACTTTACTGTCTGTCGTTGCGCCCTCATCAGTAGCCGGGAGTGAAGCAAAATATGAGCTCAGCCGTGGGATTCTCTGAGCGGTGTCAACCGGTTAGAGAATGGCGACTTGAAAACGCCGGTTTTTGGCGGTTTCAAGCGAGTTCCGAGACCGCCCTTTGGCTCGGAACGTCCTGCCCACCGCGTTCCAGCTCATATTTTGCGAACGGTAGGCGACCAGTATCCACAATTTAAATTGCAACATAGTACAATGCAACACTAAATTTGTAAGCAGCACTGAAGGAGGAAGTCGATGGGCAACCGCAATGTGAATACGACCTTGCAAGGCGCCCTGATTCTTTCCATCGCGGCGTTCATTGCCAAGCTCCTAAGCGCCGTGTACCGGGTGCCGTTTCAAAACATGGTCGGTAACACCGGTTTCTACGTGTACCAGCAGGTTTATCCGTTATACGGTATTGGCATGACCTTTGCGCTGAGTGGCCTACCCGTCTTCATCTCGAAGCTGATCGCCGAGGCACCGGATTTGCCGAGCCAACAACAGGTCGCCCGGCAAATCTATTATTGGCTGTGGGGATTGGCTTTGCTGATCTTCGGTGGCCTGATGGTGGGCGCGCCGGGGTTGGCGCAGGGCATGGGGGACCGGCATTTGGCTCCCCTGATCCAGATGGTGGCGTGGATGTTTCTCTTCATGCCGGCGTTGTCGGTCGGCCGGGGCTATCATCAAGGTCGGTTCCAAATGTTACCAACCGCCCGTTCTCAGGTGGTAGAGCAGCTGGTTCGGGTCGTGGTGATCTTGGTCGCTGCGGGTTGGGCTACCAGTCACGATTGGTCGGTCTACTGCATGGGGACCTGGGCGTTGAGCGGTGGAACCATTGCGGCCGTCGCCGCCTTGCTGGTCTTGCCCCGTTGGCGACGGCGAGACGTGATGCCCACCCACAAGGTGCCGCACATCGGTCGGCGTCTGCTGATTGAAGGCGGTACCCTGTGTTTGCTCACGGCCATGCTGGTGCTTCTGCAACTCGTCGATTCATTTACAGTTAAGAATGGACTGGTTGCCGGTGGCATGGGTGACTTGACCGCGAAGAGTCTCAAGGGGGTCTATGATCGGGCCCAGCCACTGGTTCAACTGGGCCTCGTCGTTGCGGTGGCCTTTGCGACCTCGCTTCTGCCGGCTTTAACGGCGGCACAGCAGGAGCGACGACCGGCGGCGTTTAAACGGCTGACGACCACGATGATGCGGATCGCGCTGATGGTGGCGGTCGCCGCCACCGCCGGCTTAGTGGTGCTAATGCCCTGGATTAATCGGTTGCTCTTTGGCGATACGCAGGGATCGGGGATGCTCAGCGTTTATATGCTCAGCATCATTCTGGCCACGTTGATTCAGACGTACAACAGTGTCTTGCAGAGTCAGGATCAGTACCGGCTGACGGTGGTTGCCCTGGGGGCCGGCTTGCTGGTCAAGGTTCTCTTTAATCAAGCGGCCGTTCGGCATCTCGGCGCAACGGGGGCAAGCTGGTTGACGGTGGTCAGCCTGGGGGTCATCTTCTGGGTGATCTGGTACGGCTCCGACCGCACGCTGCGTTCAGGCATTTGGACCAAGCCGTACATTCGGATTTTACTAGCCTGTACCATCTTGATGGTCTTCGGCGTTCAAGTGACCGTCACCGCGTTGGAACACTGGTGGCCGGCGCTGATGACCAGCCGGCTTGCGATTGGCGGCGGCTTACTGATTGCGATCCCAGTGGGCGTCATCATCTTTATGGGATTGGCGCTGCGGTGGCAGTTGCTATCGGTCAGGGAGTGGTTGGCGATTCCCCACGGCGAGAGTGTGTTAAGATTATGGCAACAACTTAGTCAACACGGAGGAAAATAATATGCGATTAGATAAGTATTTAAAGGTTTCACGGATTATTAAGCGGCGGTCGGTCGCTAAGGAAATTGCGGACAAGGGTCGAATTGCCATTAATGGTAAAGTCGCCAAGTCTTCCAGTGACGTGGTCACAAATGATGAGTTAGTTATTAAGTTCGGTAACAAAACGTTAACAGTGAAGGTTAATGAATTGTTGGAAACCACTAAAAAGGATGACGCCGAACGGATGTACACCATCGTTAAGGAAGATTATGCCCAAGATTTCCGGCAAAACCAGTAGCATTTAGCGTTAAATGTGACGAATGTTTTACATTATGCTAAACGTGCTAGACGGGCAAATTGAAACTTGCTATACTCAAGTTAAACTATCTGGTGAAAACTGAGGAGTGAGTGGAAGATGGCTGACGTCAAACCGAAACCGGCGAAAATCGAACGTTTAGAAAATGACTATACCCGGCGTCTGGATCACCAACAGGCGAAGGCCCACCGTCACCAATGGTTAGGAAAGCGACGGATGCGCAGAGCAACGCGGATTATGGTTGTGTTTGCGGTGTTTGCCGTTGTCCTGGGAATTCAATTGGTGCGAACCAACGCCAGCCTTCATCACGTCCAAAGTGAGGTCACGACCAGCAAGCAAAAGCTGGCGGCGACTAAAGCGACGGATCACAAGCTCCAATTGCAAATTAAACAGTTAAATGATAAGGACTATTTGGGGCGGCTGATTCGGTCGAAGTATTACTATTCGAAGTCCGGTGAAACCATCTATAGTCTGCCCGGTGACCACGCGAGTGACGTGACCGTTAAATAGTGTCCTGAAAAATCCGTCGGTTCGGCTGAACTGGCGGATTTTTTTCTAGACTGGTTTGTCGACGCTGCCGACCCTAGAACCGGAAAAGCAAGGTGTTGCCCACCAAACGCGAGTAAGCCCGACTTGGTCAATGGCTAGGAGCCAACGGGGCCTGGGGGAATATGATGATGGTTGGAAACGTGTAATCGGCTTAGAGGTTAATCTGGCGGGGGTTTCGGCGGGTAAGGAAAATTGATTAATGGACTGTCTTTTTAATGTTTAACATGTGGAATCTTGGGAAATTGTGTTATACTGAAAGCACTTATTTTAAGGAGGAACTTCTTTTTTATGGCAATCGAGGTTGGAGCTAAAGTTTCCGGAAAGGTCTCCGGAATTACGAACTTTGGTGCATTTGTTGATTTAGGCGACCACAAGACCGGGTTGGTGCACATTAGTGAGATTTCTGACGGCTACGTTAAGGATATCCATGACGTTCTGTCTGTTGGTGACGAAGTAACGGTCAAGGTTTTGACCGTTGGTAATGATGGGAAGATTGGGCTGTCGATTCGCAAGGCGACGGACCATCCGGCTGGTGACCGGCCCCACCACAGTCACAGTGAACACCGAGATCATGAGCAGCACCATGGCGGCAACTCTGCTAGCCACGGCGGTGAAAGTCATGGTCACGGTCGGCGGTTTGAAAATAACGGCCCCCGGCCACACCATAACTCAGCAAATGGTCGATTTGCGGGTCATCATTCGGCTCCCCATAAAGAAAATTTTGACGACATGATGTCAGGGTTCTTGAAGCAAAGTGAGGACCGTTTGGCAACGATTAAACGAAACACCGAAGGCAAGCGTGGCGGCCGTGGTGGTCGGCGCAGTTAGTCACTGACTAACGGGCCATCAAATTGGCGAGGGTGGGTCAGCAAGCGGTTAGCTGACAGCACCTTGCAAGTTGCGTTCGGAGATAAAAAGTCTGAGACCTGGTCCCAGACTTTTTTCATAACCGCTGAGTCATGAGCGAGAAGAGAAGAGGGCGTGTGGTGTCACTGGAGACGGATTTTCAACGGAATTGTCAGCAGCACGGTTGGGCGGACCCCCAGCAGCACGGCCTCATTGCGGTCTCGACCGGGGTGGATTCTATGGTGCTCTTGACCTTATTCATGGCGCTTCCCGTGACCCAGCGGCCGCAGTTGACGGTGGTGTACGTCAATCATCAATTGCGAGAACAGAGTGTGACCGAGACGGCCTTTCTAACCCGGTGGTGTGCCGAGCATCAGGTGCCACTCGTAACCGCGACGTGGCCGGTTGATCAGCATCCCCAGCATGGGGTTGAGGATGCCGCCCGTCGGTTTCGGTATCAGTTCTTTGCCAAACAGCTCGTGGCCCAGCAGGCTGACTGGGTGGCCACGGCCCATCAGGCGGATGAGCAGGCGGAGACCATTTTGTTTAAGCTGATTCGGGGTGGGCAGTTGGCCCAGTTAACGGGGATGCCGGCGAGTCGGCCGTTTCATCAGGGACGGCTAATTCGCCCGTTATTGCCATTCACGAAGCAGCAGCTACGGACGTACGCGCAGCAACGGCAGATTCCCTGGTATGAGGATGCCACGAATCACGAGTTGACGGCGAGTCGCAATCGGCTGCGGTTACAGTTGTTACCAGCCCTGCGTCGGGAGAATCCACAGGTGGATCGCCATTTACTCGCCTACGCGGCTCAACTGCGGACGGTGCTGCGGGTCACGGATCAGACGGTGACGGCGCAGTTGGGCCAGATTATTCGGCAACGGCGACCATTACGCGTTGACACCCAACGATTTTTAAGCCAATCGGCCGATCTGCAGGACCTGCTGCTCGCACGATTGATCAAACTGGCCTCACCCACACTAACGACGGAAGCCCCGGTGCTGGCGGCCTGTCGGCAGCTCTTAAGTAATCCGCAGCGGCCAACTGGTAGCGTGGATTTGGGACACGGTTGGCGTCTTGAAAAAAAGTATGACACATTTACGTATCAGCAATCCAAAAATTTCCGACAAAATTCCGAGGAAGTTTTTAGTTTTATGGTAGTATTAAACCAATGGCGAACGTTGGGAAATGGCTGGCAATTTGGCTGCTTTACAACGGACGCAACTACCGATTTACCAGCCAATGAGATTGTGGCCTTGACCGCCGATCAGTTCCCGCTCCGCGTTCGTTCGTGGCAGGCAACGGATCACTTACGGTTGGCCAATGGTCATCATCAGACCGTCCGGCGGGCCTTGATTAACGCCAAGGTTCCGCGCGACTTGCGGGCGAAAGTTCCGGTTTTAGTGACGGCGACGGGTGAAGTCGTGGCTGCGTTGGGCGTGAAATGGTCGGTGTTACCGCCACGGTCGCACACAAGCAACTATCATATCAAATTACAGCATGACTAGGCGAAAGGGGAACAGCATGAATAACGATATTTTAAAGGTCCTTTACAGTGAGGAAGACATTGCCGCCGCGTGCAAACGGTTAGGTACGCAACTTTCGGAAGACTACCGTGATAAGACACCATTAATCATTTGTGTCCTGAAAGGTGCTATCCTGTTCATGACGGATGTTATTCGCGATATGGATATCTATGCAACGATTGACTTCATTGATGTCTCCAGTTACAACGGGGGGACGGCTTCATCTGGGACCATCCGGTTGTTAAAGGATTTGGACACGGACGTTGCCGGGCGCGATATTATTCTGGTTGAAGATATTATCGATACCGGGCGGACGTTGAAGTACCTTGAGGACCTGTTGAAGGATCGCAAGGCCAATTCGATTCGGGTCTGCACGCTGATGGACAAACCCAGCGGTCGGGTGGTTGAAGCGAAGGCCGATTACGTCGGGTTTAATGTTCCCAGCGAGTTCGTGGTTGGGTACGGTTTGGACTACGAAGAAAAATATCGGAATCTCCCGTATGTTGGTGTTTTGAAGCCTTCCGTTTATTCAGATAAATAATTAGTCAATGATAGTCAATTGTGATAACATCTTATTTAGTCAAAAGGGCATACGCTCTAAATTTCGTTCCTATGTGAAGGCTGGGAACTGTGAGTAAGGAGGCACGACATGAATAATCGACGAAATGGACTGTTCCGTAATAGTCTGTTTTACATTGTGATTTTCTTGTTGATCATTGGTGTGGTTTACCTATTCAATGGTAACGGCAACAGCTCACAAACCCAAGAAATCCAATCGAGTCAATTCGTTAAAGATTTGAACGCGAATAAGATCAAGAAATTCTCCATTCAACCTTCCGGGGGAGTTTACAAGATTACCGGGGAATATCGGAATGCGCAAAAGCGTACAACCAACACCGGCTTTAGTCTCGGCGGCTCACAGAGCACGGCTGTGACTAGTTTCAGCACTCAGGTCTTAACCAATAATTCGACGGTTTCTGAGATTGATAAAGTTGCCAAGAATCACAATGTTAAAATGAACACCAAGGCGGAAGAGTCGAGTGGCTTCTGGATTAATTTATTAGTCTACGTTGCGCCACTAGTTATTTTCTTCTTCTTCTTCTACATGATGATGGGTCAAGCCGGCCAAGGCGGCGGCAATGGACGCGTCATGAACTTTGGGAAGAGTAAAGCCAAGCCGGCTGATAGCAAGGAGAACAAGGTTCGCTTTGCTGACGTCGCTGGTGAAGAGGAAGAAAAGCAAGAACTCGTTGAAGTGGTTGAGTTCTTGAAGAATCCGCGTAAGTTTGTTTCATTAGGTGCCCGGATCCCATCTGGTGTCTTGCTGGAGGGTCCTCCTGGTACTGGTAAAACGTTGCTGGCGAAGGCCGTTGCTGGTGAAGCGGCGGTACCGTTCTTCTCGATTTCTGGTTCAGATTTCGTGGAAATGTTCGTCGGTGTCGGGGCTAGTCGTGTTCGGGATCTGTTTGAACAGGCCAAGAAGGCCGCACCTTCAATCATCTTTATTGATGAAATTGATGCGGTTGGTCGTCAACGGGGTGCCGGCATGGGCGGTGGCCACGATGAACGTGAACAAACGTTGAACCAATTACTGGTTGAAATGGACGGGTTTACGGGGAGTGAAGGCGTCATTGTGATGGCCGCCACCAACCGTTCCGATGTGTTGGACCCCGCCTTGCTGCGGCCAGGTCGGTTTGACCGGAAGATCTTAGTGGGTCGACCGGATGTTAAGGGTCGTGAAGCGATCCTGAAGGTTCACGCCAAGAACAAGCCTTTAGCCAACGATGTTGATTTGAAGGAAATTTCTAAGCAAACGCCTGGTTTCGTAGGGGCAGACTTGGAAAACCTTCTGAACGAAGCGGCCTTACTGGCGGCACGGCGGAACAAGACCCAGATTGATGCTTCTGACTTAGATGAAGCCGAAGATCGGGTTATCGCCGGACCAGCTAAGAAGGACCGGGTCATCAGCCCTGAAGAAAGGAAGACCGTGGCGTACCATGAAGCCGGTCATACCATCGTCGGGTTGGTCTTGAACGATGCGCGCGTGGTTCATAAGGTTACGATTGTGCCACGTGGCCGCGCCGGCGGTTACGCGATCATGTTACCGCGTGAAGACCAGATGTTGATGTCCAAGAAGGATGCTATGGAACAGATTGCCGGGTTAATGGGTGGTCGGACGGCTGAAGAGTTGATTTTCCACTCCGAGTCCTCCGGGGCCTCCAATGACTTCGAGCAGGCAACGCAAATTGCCCGTTCCATGGTTACCCAGTATGGGATGAGTGATGCTGTGGGGACTGTGGCCCTGGAAAGCGCTGGCGGCCAACCATTCGCCGGTGCCGGGTATCCTGGTCAACCAACGTACTCTGAACATACCGCTAACTTAATTGATAGTGAAGTTCGTCGGATCATCGGGGAAGCACACGATACTGCCCGGAAGATTCTGGAAGAACACAAAGCAGAACACAAGATTATTGCGGATGCCTTGCTGAAATACGAAACGCTGGACGAAAAGCAAATTCTCAGCTTGTTTAACACTGGGAAAATGCCTGAAAAGGACGACAATGACGAATTTCCTAGCGAAAAGGCGGCAACTTTCGAAGAGTCTAAGCGTGAACTTGAACGCCGTGAAGCGGAACGTCAAGCTTCAACTGAAGCGAAGTTGGCTTCCAGCGCCTCAAGTGAAACGTCTTCTGAAGCGGCACCGGCTAGCTCAGCGGCTAGTTCGGCAGCGCCAGACGATCACGATGAGTCCGACCATTCCGAATAATGTAGTGACGATGTAAGGTCCGGGACGTTTGTCTCGGACCTTTTCGTGACTTAAAGGGTGATTGGCGCCGTGATTGGGCGATGACAGGACCCAGATAATCGAAGCGGGTTCTTTGCAAATTCCGAACTTTCTGGTAATGTAAGGCAGGATGACTTGTAACGAAAGGACGTTTAAATTTAATGGCAGATTATTTAGTAAAAAGTTTGATTGATGATGGGATGTTTCGGGCTTACGTGGTAGACGCCACGGAGACGGTAGCCGAGGCACAGCAGCGTCACGACACGTGGAGTTCGGCGACGGCGGCTCTGGGCCGGACGTTGATTGGGACCATGCTGTTGTCGACCTCGTTGCTTAAGGGCAAGGAGACGCTAACGGTGAAGGTCGACGGTCACGGCCCTGTTGGAGCAATTGTGGCCGACGGGAACGCCGATGGTACGGTGAAGGGGTACCTGATGTATCCGCACGTCAGCCTACCACTGAACGAGAAGCACAAGATTGACGTGAAGAAGGCGGTCGGGGTCCAAGGGATGATGACCGTGACAAAAGATCAAGGCCTGGGTCAACCCTACACGGGACAGGTTCCCTTAATCTCTGGCGAATTGGGCGAAGACTTCACCTATTACCTGGCTAAGTCGGAACAGATTCCCAGCGCCGTGGGGGTATCCGTCTTTGTGCAACCGAATAATACGGTTAAGGTTGCTGGCGGGTTCATGATTCAGGTGATGCCGGGTGCTTCGGATGCGGCGATCTCGCGGTTGGAGAAGCGAATCAAGGAAATGCCGATGGTGTCGGAACTTCTATTAGATGGTCAGAAGCCAGAGGACATTTTAAAACTGCTGTTCCCCGATGAAAAGGTTAAGATCCTCCAGAAGATGCCCGTTGGGTTCAAATGCGACTGTTCCAAGGATCGTTTCGCCAAGTCGCTAGCGGCCATTCAGCCGGAAGCATTACAGGAAATGATCGATGAAGATCACGGTGCCGAAGCGGTTTGTCATTTCTGTGGGAACAAGTACCAATTCTCCGAGGACGACTTGCGGCAGATTCTAACGGAAGCCCAAGCGAAGTAAGCATGGGAATGAGTTGGAAGATTGGGGACGTCGAGATTCCTAACCGCGTGGTCGTGGCGCCGATGGCGGGGGTGACCAATGTCGCCTTTCGCCGAATCTGTAAGGATTTTGGCGCCGGATTGGTAGAGTGTGAAATGATATCGGGCCAGGGGATTCATTATCACAATCAGCGGACGCTCCAGATGATGGCCGTTGACGCACGTGAGCATCCCATGAGCATTCAGATCTTTGGCGGTACCGAGGAGACCCTGGTTCAGGCCGCCCAGTACGTCGATCAGCAGACGCCGGCCGACATTATTGACATTAACATGGGCTGTCCGGTTAATAAGGTTGTGAATACGGATGCTGGGGCGAAATGGTTGTTGGACCCGGAGAAGGTGCGACACATGGTTGCGGCAGTCGTGGCTGCGGTTGATAAGCCCGTTACGGTGAAGATGCGAACGGGCTGGAATCAGCACCACGTTTTAGCGGTGGAGAATGCCTTAGCCGCCCAAGACGCGGGGGCCGCGGCCATTGCAATGCACGGTCGCACCCGTAAGCAGATGTATCAGGGCGACGCCGATTGGGATATCTTGCATCAGGTGGCCCAGCAGTTGACGATTCCTTTCATGGGTAACGGGGATGTTCGGACGCCCGCGGATGCCAAGCGCATGCTAGATGAAGTTGGCGCCGATGCCGTGATGATCGGCCGCGCGGTGATGGGGAATCCATGGCTGTTGCGGCGCGTGAATCATTACCTTGAGACAGGAGAATGCTTACCGGAGCCGACGGTGACCGAGAAAGTCGCAATGGCAAAGACACATTTACGGCGGCTTTGTGCGGCCAAGGGGCCAGACGAAGGGCCATTGGATTTCCGTAACCAGGTCGCTTACTATCTTAAGGGAATTCCGCATGCTGCGCGGACCAAGGTGGCGTTGACGGATGCAACGGAAGAGGCAACGATGCTGACAATTCTGGACGACTTTGTGACTAAGATTGCGGCGCGCGATCGGCAGACGCCGGTTCGGCGTTTTACAAATGAGTCCTAAGGCTTGATAATAGGGGCTTTCTAATGCGTAATCAGGAATTCAGAGAAACTTTGGTTCTAAAATATCTGTTGTTGGTAATCAATTTAATTGATTACTGGCAACGGATATTTTTGTATACTGTGTAGAGTAAAAAAAGTGTATAAAAAAG
>NZ_JAAVSC010000049.1 GCF_012641095.1 Lactobacillus sp. HBUAS51381 | reverse complement strand
AGGATAGGACGTTGCCACGCGATTATTCCGGCATAGCTCAGTTGGTAGAGCACCTGACTGTTAATCAGGTTGTCGACGGTTCGAGCCCGCCTGCCGGAGTCGGGTTAACCTGGTTAACCAGTTGATATATGCCGGCTTAGCTCAGCTGGTAGAGCATCGGTATCGTAAACCGAGGGTCGGGGATTCGAATTCCTCAGCCGGCATCAGATAAGTTGTTAGTCTTCGGACTAGCAGCTTTTTTTGTTGTCATCAATTATTTTTGACCGCTTAAGTTTGATTATGTAGCTGACCGCAGGAGCGGTTTACATTTAAAGGATCAGACCATACCTACGAAGTGCCGAATAGAATGGCTGCATTAAGTATGGAAGAAGACCGAAATCATCCGCCAACTCGCGGACTTTAAGTTGACCGTCACCAAGGTCTTGTTCCGGACTAATCAAACCGCGGCCTGGGCGATCGGCTTTTCGATTAGCAGCTGCGAGCAAAGAAATAAAGGCCGGGTTGACAGAATAACAATGAAAGCGTTTACGTAAAGTTGACGCATTGGTATAGTCTAACGTTTAAAATTGGTATATATCATTAAACCGTTGCTAAACCAACGATTTGGCCAATAAAAAAATAAATGATTTTTTATATAATCTGTTGTGGTATACCTCGCTTAGTGCTATTCTATAAGTATCAATTAAGCACAGGAGATGCCATCATGAAAAACGTCTTATTAGTATGTGGTCAAGGAATTTCAAGTCATTTATTCTTGGGAGAAGCTAAGCGGGTAGCTGAAACACAACGTGTGCCGTTACGTTTCACCGCAACGAGTCTAATGGAAGTAACGCCAGAACTCTTGGCCGAACAGGACTTGGTACTCTTGGCGCCACAAGTGGCCTACCAAGCCAAGATGCGGGCTAAGATTGGCGATCAAGTTCGGACGGCACCGATTCCCAATGATATCTACGGTTGGTTGAACAGTCAGGCGCTGGTTAAGTATGCTTGTCACCAATTGAACTTTGCATCAGCTGCCGTTGCAGTCGCATACTAGGCAGCCGCGATGACCCCGACGATTGCGCAACTGGCTATGCAGGTCTTGGTTCAGGCGGGGAACGCTAAGAATAGCCTGTATCAAGCGATTACTACCGCTCGGACGCAACATCAGTCGTTGGATTTAACGACCTGTCAGGACCAGCTCTTGGCGGCGCATAAAGTCCAGACGCAAATGATGGCAAAAATGGCTGCTGAGGACCTTCCCGTGACGACCCTTATCAATCATGCAATGGATACTTTAATGGCCGTACAGGGAAACTATGAGCTAATTGTGGCCTTGGGTTGCGATTGGCAGGATAAATAACTGGATTTTACTGGGTGTAGTCGTGGACTGCACTTTTTTTGTTTTGGACGCAATTACATGGTGGGAAAGTATAATTGACGCAAGTTTATTCATTAAAAGAATAATATTTGCCGATTGGTTCAAATGAATAAAAAATAAGAAGATTGCATGAGATAGCTAATAATTTCATCATTGTTTTTTGCCCGTGGGGGCGGGGATGGAGACGCTTTTATTTCAAAAACCGTTGCGTAACGGGGATTCATGAAGTATAATTACAACTATGTTTTATTAGAGGTCTATGAGACCCCGCCACAATCGCTTTTCGAGATTCGGATGGTGAAATAAAAAAATATTCATTTTTAACCAAGCAATGGAGGTATTATCGTTTTGAATAACAAACCAGAGTCGACTTCCCAAGACCGAACCTTCTTCGGTCAACCACGGGGATTATCAACGCTGTTCTTCACGGAAATGTGGGAACGGTTCAGTTATTACGGGATGCGTGCCATCCTTATCTACTATATGTACTACTCGGTTACCAAGGGTGGTCTGGGGTTTGACCAAGCTACGGCTGCCTCAGTCATGTCCATCTATGGGTCCATGGTTTACCTGTCATCCGTCCTTGGGGGCTACCTGAGTGACCGGGTCTGGGGGAGTCGTCGGACCGTCTTCATTGGTGGGATTCTCATCATGTTTGGGCACATTGCCTTGTCAGTGCCTGCTGGACGGATTGCTTTGTTCATCTCAATCCTCTTGATTGTTCTGGGGACTGGGCTGCTGAAGCCAAACGTTTCCGAAATGGTTGGGGGCCTGTATGACGCCGGGGATACTCGTCGTGATTCCGGGTTTACCATCTTCGTCTTCGGGATTAACTTAGGGTCGTTGGTCGCACCATTATTGGTCGGCTGGTTAGGGTTGAACTACAACTTCCACTTAGGGTTCTCCCTGGCTGCCATCGGGATGTTCCTTGGCTTAGTCCAATACTGGTACGGTGGGAAGAAGTACTTGAGTAAGGATAGTCTTTACCCAACCGATCCACTGGAACCCGGTGACATGAAGAAGCTGACGGTTCGTTCAACGGTCGGTGTTGTCGCCTTTGCTTTAATTGTTTTATTGATGTTCCTCTTGGGTTCATTGAACTTAAACAACTTCGTGCTGTTGCTTTCGATCGTGGCCATTGCCACCCCAGTCGTCTACTTCGTGATCTTCTTGACCAGTAAGAAAGTTACCACGACTGAACGGAAACACGTTTGGGCTTACTTAGGGTTATTCATCGCCGCTGCGATCTTCTGGGCGATTGAAGAACAAGGCTCCTCAGTTCTAGCGCTGTTCGCCGCTAACCAGACGAACAACCACTTCTTAGGACTGAACATCTTGCCTTCTTGGTACCAGATGCTGAACCCACTGTTCATCCTGATCTACACGCCATTCTTTGCGGCATTATGGAACCGTTTAGGGAAGAACCAACCAAGTTCTCCTGCTAAATTCGCAACTGGGATGCTGTTTGCCGGTGCGTCCTACTTAGTCATTGTGATTCCAGTTATGATGTTTGGATCCAGTGCTAAGGTTAGTCCCCTGTGGTTAGTCGGGAGTTGGGCCATCGTTGAAATTGCTGAATTACTGATTTCCCCAATTGGGTTATCCGTGACGACGAAGTTAGCGCCAAAGGCCTTCCAATCTCAAATGATGAGTATGTGGTTCTTGGCCGATGCCGCTGGGCAAGCCGTTAACGCACAGATCGTTAAACTGTACACGCCAGAAAACGAAGTGGCTTACTTCATGGGGGTTGCCATCGTGGCAATCGTCGCTGGATTAATCATGTTCGTACTGGTTAAACCAATTAAGAATTTAATGGCCGGAATTAAATAGTCAATATTTACCGGCAAAAGTGCTACTCTAATGGAGTGGCACTTTTTATTTGGCCAAAAATTGGAGAGGGGGTCATCGCATGGTTAAAGCGGCGTTAATTAGCGATCTTCACTTTGACGTTAATCGACAAGACATCGATCAATTGTTGCCGCAGCAGGCCGGTTATCTCATGCAACAGGGTGTGGGCCTGCATTTAATCGCGGGGGATATTACCAATCATTTCGATCAGTCGCTAGACTACGTGGAACGCCTACAGCGGTTAATTGCTCCCGCCAAGGTGCGTTTCATCGCGGGAAATCACGACATGTTACATGATGTGACGTATGCGGCCCTTGAGAGCCCCTTAGCGCCAACTTACCTTCATCGGGGACAATTAGACGTGGCTGGGACGAACTGGCGGATAATCGGCAATAATGGCTGGTACGACTACCAATTTGCAGACAACTTGGCCGGTCGGGACTTTTTGACCTGGAAACGGGCCTTTTGGGTCGATGGCACCATCGAACAGCCGCAGTCCGATCCGCAGCGGATGGATGACGTGTTAGCGGCAACCGAGAACCAACTGATTCAGGCCCGTGCCGCGCACAAACGCGTCCTGTTCATGACTCATTTTGTGCCGCACCGGGCGTACATTCAATACACCACGGACGATCGGTTTTGGAATATGGCCAATGCTATGCTGGGGAGTCCACGGATGGGGGCGCTGCTGGACCGCTATCACGTGGATGTGGTCCAGTTTGGCCATGTTCATCGACATTTTAAGCCCCGTCAATTTGAGAAAACCATCTACTACGATCAGGCGGTAGGGTACCATAACAAGCGGATTAATGAATGGACCCAGTCGGATTACTTCACGGAATGGCGGCAGCGGTTGCGGCTACTCGAATTAAAATAAAAATATTTTGCAGAAAGTGCTTGACGATTTATGCAGAATTCTGTATGATAATAAACGTTGATTCGTTACGGCGATTCACTTTTGGTGGGGTAGCGAAGTCTGGCTAAACGCGGCGGACTGTAAATCCGCTCCTTCGGGTTCGGTGGTTCGAATCCACTCCCCACCATTTTTATTATTGGGCTATAGCCAAGTGGTAAGGCAACGGGTTTTGATCCCGTGATGCGCTGGTTCGAACCCAGCTAGCCCAACTTAAAAAACCAGTCACTGTGTGTGGCTGGTTTTTTTATACCCTTTTTTCGCGGTCAACCGTGGAACCATCTGGCGTCAACGCTGCGCTGACGGGGGACGTTAGCCGCAATCAAGCGGTGACCCAATTGACAATTTCAACGAATTTCGCTAAAGTCGACTTAGCAATTGCACCAGACCAATTGGGATAGTGTACGGAATCATGAGGAAAATGGTGCGTAGACCGGCCAGATGACAGCACGCCGGCCCTCAAGGAGGAAACTGAGATGAGAATTGGATTTATTGGTGTTGGCGGTATGGCCCAGGCCATTATTGGGGGTCTACTGAAGGCAAAAACCTTTGCGCCAGCCGAGATTACGGTACATAGTCATCACGCGGAACATTATTTAGCTTACGCCCAGGCACATGACCTGATTGCCGCCAAGAGTAATGCGGCGGTGGTTCAGAGCAGCGATCTCGTGGTCCTAGCGGTTACGCCCAACGTGGCCCCGGCTGTTCTAGCCGAGATTACGCCAGAGTTAACACCGGCCAAGACCCTGATTTCCATCGTTGCCGGCTGGTCGTTAGCCGACATGGCCGCCATTACCGGCGCAACCTTGCCAACGCTACGAACCCTGCCTAACGTCAACGTAGAGGTCGGGGCGGGGATGACCGCTGTGGCGGCCAACGCTGCGTTGACGGGGGACCGTTTGACCGCGGCACTCCGGGTGTTTAAGACAATTGGGTCGACGACCGAGTTGGCTGAAGACCAATTTGGTGTCTTCAGTGCGTTGGCGGGCAGTTCACCGGCCTACATCGACTTCTTCATTGATAGTCTGAGTCGGGCCGGGGTCAAATACGGCTTAACCAAGAAGCAGGCCACGGAGATTGCGGCCCAGGCCACGCTGGGGTCGGCCAAGATGGTGCTGCAGAGTACCAAGATTCCATTCGAATTGATTGATCAGGTTGCTTCGCCGGGTGGAAGCACCGTCGCTGGTCTCTTGGCGATGGAGGAGGCCGGATTGATGACGGCCGTGGTCAAGGGAATTGATGCGACGATTAAGCGTGATGCCGGGGAAACGGACTAGCGGCGGCGCACAAATTACCAGCGCGAGACAGTTGCTTTTTTGGTCTATACCGATTACAATAAGACTATATCAATTGGTGAATGGTCCGTCGATGCGAGGACTGTGGCCAAGCACTGTGTGGTCAGTCCCTTCTCGCCTTGAGGGGGAAGTTGCTGATGCGGCACAGCGAAATTGTTGTTGTCATATCATGAGGAGGAGACACATGAGTATTGTCTTGAAGCACGCTAAGATTTATACCGGGGATGCGGTCATTCCCGATGGGTATATTCGGTTTGATCAGCAGATTGAAGCAGTTGGCCCCGTTGCCGAGTTTCAGCCGTTGCCCGCCGATGAGATCCACGTGGTCACGGGCCGGACAATTGTACCCGGTTTTATCGATGTGCATAGCCACGGGGGTTATGGATATGATAGTATGGATGGGGACCCTGATCAGATCGATAAAATGGTTAATCTGATGGTTCATGAGGGGATTACGTCGATCTTTCCCACCACGATGACCCAGTCGAATGAGGCGATCGATCACGCGATGCGCGGTGTCGCTGAAGCGGCCAAACGTAACCCCGTCATTCAAGGCGTGCACCTGGAAGGGCCGTTCATTGCGGCAATCTTCAAGGGCGCTCAGCCGGAGAAGTACATTAAGGATCCCGATGTTTCCTTGCTGGATCGATGGAACAAGCTGTCCGGTGGTCGGGTTAAATTAATCACGTACGCACCGGAAGATCCGGGCTCCCAAGCGTTTGAGGCGTACTGCTTGGCCAACAATATCGTGCCATCCGTGGGCCATTCCAATGCTACCCGCGAACAGTTGTTGGAGAGCCGGGCCACCCACGTGACGCATTTATACAATGCGCAGCGGGGCTTGCGGCACCGTGAACCGGGCGTTACTGGGCATGCGATGCTGGAAGACAACCTGTATTGTGAACTTATCTGTGACGGCTTCCACATTGTGCCCGACATGATTAAGTTGGCGTACGAACAAAAGGGGCCGCACCGGTTGGAACTGGTGACGGATTCCATGCGTGCCAAGGGGATGCCCGAGGGCGTCAGCGAACTTGGTGGGCAGAAGGTGATTGTGAAGGATCGGCAAGCGCGGCTGGAAAGTGGCAATTTGGCCGGTTCCGTGCTCCGCTTTGACGAGGCCTTCAGAAATATCATGGCCTTTACGGGGTGTGACCTGAATGATGCCGTACAGATGAGTTCGGTGAACCAGGCCGAAGAGTTCAATTTAACCCAGAAGGGGAAATTGGTTCCGGGGCGTGACGCCGATCTCAACCTGTTTACGCGGGATTTACAACTGGAAACGACCTACAGTTTAGGGCGAAAGTTCAGTCAAGACTCAAAGTAAAAATTTAGTTGTATTTGTAGAAGGGACGTAGGTGCTGTGAGTTCACCGATTTATATTCAAATTCATAATGACATTAAACGGGCTATTGAGGCTGGTAAATGGGCGGTTGGCGACCGGATTCCGTCCGAACGAGAACTGTCTCGAGATTTTGATGTGAGTCGGATGACGCTCCGTCAGGCGATCCAAACCCTAGTTGATGAAGGGATTCTGGAGCGGCAAGTCGGGTCCGGAACCTACGTCGCAAACCAGAAAGTTCAAGAGAAGATGTCTGGGGTCACGAGCTTTACCGACCTAATGTTGGCGCAGGGCAAACAACCGGCCAGCAAGACCATCTCCTATCACGTGATGAGCCCATCTCTAAGCGAAGCGGAGAAGCTCAAGCTGAGTGAGGACGAACAGGTCTTACGGATGGAACGGATTCGTTTCGGCGATGATGTGCCGATCTGTTTTGAAGTGGCCACGGTGCCCGAGCACCTCGTCGACGGTCTCAGCAAGCAGGAAGTGACCAGCTCGCTGTACCGGGCGCTAGAAGACAAGAAGAACCTGAATCCGGGGAAGGCGCAACAGACGGTCTCCGCCATGTCGGCCTCCGAACGGATCTCTGAGTTCTTGAATATCAAGCGGGGCGACGCTATTTTGCGGCTCCGGCAGGTGACCTACCTGCAGGACGGGACACCGTTTGAATACGTGCGGACGCAGTATGTCGGCGAACGGTTTGAATTTTATCTTGAAAAATAAACATGAGGGAGCTGGACGGTGGTTCGGCTCCCTTTTTGCAAAGAAAGGACGCGTGTCAAATGAAGAAGGCGCAACGCTTTGAGGTGACGCCCACCAAGGCGGACAACGGGGTGGCTTTTGACGTGGTCACGGATACACAGACGGGGGTGCAGTACGTACTGGCCTCGAACTACATCGGCAGCAGCATGACGGTGCTGGTCGATAAGGACGGTAAGCCGCTGTTAAAGTCCGGCATTTAGAAAGCGGGGGTGAACATGTTAATCCGTCGAGCACAAGCAAACGATGACTTTCAAGTTGTGGCGCAGCTATACCTGGACGTGTGGCGGGCCACTTACACGGGCATGTTACCGGCGGCATTCATGGCGCAATTGACACCCGCTAGCTGGCATCCCGAACGGCGCTGGCAAGAGACATGGTTGGCTTTTGACGAAGCTGGTCAACTGATTGGGACGTGTGCGGCGGGTCCGGCCCGCGCCGTGACGCGGTCGGGCTGGGGCGAAATCTATTCGATTTACGTTCGCCCCACGGCGCAACATCACGGCGTTGGCCGGCGGCTGATGACGGCCGCAATGGCGGCATTGACGCCTGTCTACCCGCAGATTTACCTGGAGGTGCTTGCCGCGAATCGGTCGGCCCAGGCATTCTACCACCAACTGGGATTTACGCAAAAAGGCACCGTCCACACGCGGACAGTGCCTCAGGGGAAAATTTCAGTTGTGGAGCTTAGCGTTGATGCTTAGCCTGTTGCCGCACCAGACGTAAGTAGTGGGGAATCACGGCGATCCGTTTGAGCCGCTTGGGTTCCTTGGCCGTGCGGTAGAGCCATTCGAGATGGTGATCCTGCCACCACTGTGGTGCCCGGTCGACCGCACCGGCCAGGACGTCGAAACTGCCCCCAACGCCCATCCACAGGCCCTTGGTGGTCTGACGATGCTGGGCGATAAAGGCTTCCTGCTTCGGAAAGCCCAGGGCCGCGAAAACCATGTCCGGTTGGGTTCGCTGAATGTCGGCGACGACGGCCGCGTCATCCTTGAAGTAGCCGTCGTGCATGCCGGCAATCACGAGGCCGGGATAGTTCTGGGGAAGCTTGGTTTTCAACGCGGCGATGACGGCCGGTTTCGCCCCAACGAAGTAGGCGGAACGCTGGTGATCGCTGGCCCACTGAAGCAGCGCCAACAGCGTGTCGAAGCCCGTAATGCGTTCTGGGATGGGCTGCTTGAGAATTTTAGCACCATCGAGAATTCCAATGCCGTCTGGCGTGATGAAGTCGGCGGATTGAAGCAGCTGATGGTAGTCGGGATTGTGGTGGGCGTACATCACAATTTCGGGATTAGCCGTCACCACGAAGGTATTTTGGTGAGTGATGATTCGGTGTTGTAAAGTTTGTAAAAATTGCGCGGTGCTGGTCTTGATGAACGGGACACCAAGCACCGTGACTGTAGGAAATGACCGTTGCATGGGGGTCTCCTTTCGAGATTGGTCATGCCAACAAATAAAGCCAGGCTGACCGTACTAAATAGTATGACGCTCTGTGTGTTTCATGCTAAAATGGGTCTATTAGATTAAATTGTACCAGTCCAGCTTGAAAACTAGCTAAGGGAGTAACGCAATTATGACGAATTTGTATCCTGACGACAGTTTAACCGTGCACACGGATGCTTACCAGATTAATATGATTCAGACGTATTATCAACAAGGAATTGCCGACAGACATGCTGTTTTTGAAGTGTTTTTCCGGGACATGCCGTTTCATAACGGGTATGCCGTGTTTGCTGGTTTGGAGCACATCGTTAATTATATCCAAAATCTGCACTTTTCCCAAACGGATATTGAATACTTACGAGAAGCTGAAGAATATCCGGAAGACTTTCTGGACTATCTCGCGAATTTTAAATTTAGAGGGTCGATCCGGTCTGCCGTTGAAGGTGAGCTGGTTTATGCCCATGAACCGATTTTACAGGTAGAAGGTCCCTTGGCAGATTGTCAGTTAGTGGAGACCGCTATTTTGAACATTGTGAATTACCAGACACTCATTGCCACTAAGGCCGCACGGATTCGCTCCGTGGCCGGGGATGACGCCTTGATGGAGTTTGGGACGCGCCGGGCCCAGGAATTTGACGCGGCCATTTGGGGCACCCGGGCCGCCTTTATCGGTGGGTTTGACGCGACCTCCAACGTCCGCGCCGGCAAGATCTTTGGGATTCCCATCAGTGGGACCCACGCCCACGCGTTGGTGCAGACGTATGGCAACGACTACGATGCCTTCAAGGCGTACGCCGAAACACACCATGATTGTGTCTTCTTAGTCGATACGTACGATACGCTCCGTAGCGGAATTCCTAACGCCATCAAGGTGGCTCAGGAGATGGGCGACCGGATTAATTTCCAAGGCGTCCGGATTGACTCTGGTGATATGGCCTACCTGTCCAAACGGGTTCGGCAAAAGCTCGACGAAGCCGGATTCCCGAACGCCAAGATTTTCGCGTCCAACGACTTGGATGAAAAGACGATTCAAAGCCTGAAGATGCAGGATGCCAAGATTGACGTCTGGGGCATCGGAACCAAGCTGATCACCGCCTTTGACCAACCCGCATTGGGAGCCGTCTACAAGATGGTGGCCATTGAGGATGCTACGGGTAAGGTCAAGGGAACGATTAAACTGTCTAACAACGCCGAGAAGGTTACCACGCCGGGGAAGAAGCAGGTGTGGCGGATTACCAAGCATGCGGACGGGAAGACCGAGGGCGATTACGTGACGTTGGCGGATGAGGATCCGCGTAAGGAAGAGACCATCTTCATGTTCCATCCCAGCTTTACGTATATCAATAAGACGGTCAATGATTTCAATGCACGACCGATTCTTCAGTCCATCTTTGAAGACGGCCAGTTGGTCTACAAGTTACCAACATTGTCGGCCATTCGCGAACGGTGTCGGGGGGCTTTAGCCAACCTATGGCCCGAATACAAACGAGACCTCAATCCGCAGAAGTATCCGGTCGATTTGTCGCAGGATTGCTGGGACCACAAGATGGCCATTATCAAGGATATTCACACTTACGTTCAAAAAATGCCCGAATAATCACGAGCACGTTGGGGGTCGGGTGGTCACGTCAGCTAGACGTGGGTGATTGTTGCCCAGACCATCGGCCCAATCTTACGAGGGGGCAAGAAACATGCGAGCCATGCAAAAAGAAATTATTGCCGCGTTAAAGGTCCAACCCACCATTGACCCGGCCAAGGAGATTCGGCGCAGCGTTGATTTTTTGAAGGCGTATTTGAAACGCTACGACTTCCTAAAGACGCTGGTGCTGGGAATTTCCGGGGGACAAGATTCAACGTTAGCTGGGATTCTCTGTGAGCAAGCGGTCACGGAATTGCGGCAGGAAACCGACGACAGTGACTACCGGTTCATCGCGGTACGCCTGCCTTACGGTGAACAGGCCGATGAAGATGATGCCATGATGGCGATTGACGTGATGGGCGCCGATGAGACTCAAACGGTCAACATTAAGCCGGCGGCCGACGCCATGGAAGCGGCCGTGAGCGCTAATCACGATAACGTCAGTGACTTCAATAAGGGCAATATCAAGGCCCGGCAACGGATGATTGCCCAGTACGCGATTGCTGGGGCCCGCTCCGGCGCCGTGGTGGGCACCGACCACGCGGCCGAGGCCGTTACGGGCTTCTACACCAAATTTGGTGACGGGGCGGCCGACATTTGCCCACTCTGGCGGTTAGATAAGCGTCAAGGGGCGGCAATGCTGGCCTACTTAGGGGCGCCAGAGCACCTCTACAAGAAGGTGCCGACGGCCGATTTGGAAGACAACCGGCCCGCATTACCCGATGAAGCGGCACTCGGGGTGCGTTATGCAGACATTGACGACTACCTCGAAGGTCGTGACGTCAGTGACCAAGCGGCCGAGAAGATTGAGAACTGGTACCGTAAGACCACGCACAAGCGGCATCTGCCGGTTAACGTGTACGATACATTCTGGAAAGATTAGGTGACAAACGATGCGTAAAAGCAATATGAGTGGGTACATCAACGTTTTAAGCAAAGTCCTGCAGGGCACCGAAGACGAAGCGGGTGAAATGAACGCCGACTTCGAAAAGATGCGAACGGCGATCGACAACGACACGGTCAGTGACCTGTCGCAGGCCGATCTACAGGCCGTGGTGGATAATTTTCAACGCGGAACGGACGGGTACGAAGACAAGCTGAACCAACTGGAACAGGCCAGTGTGCCTGTTCGCGTGTTGGGGAAGCACAAGTCTTTGGTCGCGGCCTTTCGGACCTATACGGAAGCGTGCCAAGCCATGACCGATAGCATTGACGTTGAACATCAAGCTGTCGATGTTGCGGCATTCAACCAATCCGAGAAGACACAAGAAAATGCCATGGAAAAGGTAACGGCGGCGACGCAACGGATTATGACGAGTCCGATGTAGCGGGTAAAGGATGTTCAGCTCTTTTTGAGCGGCATCCTTTTTGCTGTGCGCCCGGCATGGGCGCTAACTAGGCGGTGAAAATCCGCTGTGGGCCGTAGTAGTCGGAACCACGAGCCGAAGGCAAAGGTGTCCAT
>NZ_JAAVSC010000048.1 GCF_012641095.1 Lactobacillus sp. HBUAS51381 | reverse complement strand
GTACTCACGATGGATGTTAAATCTAGCTTGAGTGAATTCACAAAGTCGGGGGGGGGGGGCATCTAATGCTCGCCAACGCTTTTCAGTATGCCCGTGAACAAAGGTTAGCCGTCGTTGCACCGAACTTTCCTAATCCAGAAGATTTGAAATCACTTGTGAATTCTAACGTGTTACGGCGCTTCATTGCGTCTCTAGCCAATCAATCGCGGGATGTCTTATTCATTATCACCACTGACTCGGAATCTGCGAATGCACTATCAAGGCGGATGAAGTTCAATAAAATCATTGAATTGTAGTACAAGAATAGACGCGACTCGGTGGGTTCAGGGGAACCGCTAAGCCGCGTCTATTTATTTGCTCATCAAGCATCTCACTCACACTTGATGGATGATACGTTATAGCTCTGTCAGGCTATAGCTAAATCTTCTTCCAAATGCCTAGCGCTTTCCATAACAAAATGATTACAAATTTATTCATTGCCTACTTTTCTTCAGGTTCGGTAAGAATCTACTGGTCGGCAAGCACAAGCTATACATTGATTTTCAATCAATTGATTATCGAATAACGATATTATATTATTTAAGTTGAATAATCGTCTAAGGAGATGACGTCACATGGACGTTGAACCATTCTGGCAGGCCTTTAAAGCCCGCCATCCCGAAATTACCACTAACCATCACGACACCTACGCCATGGGCAGCACCGATGAAAGTGCCACGTTACTGGCCCATCTCATCGCGGTTGGCACCAAGACGGCCACCACTTCCGCACTGGACCTCTACGAACCCAACGAACCGCTCCCCTTCGTTGGCGAATACAACGTGATTCTTGATGGACATGGCCAACCCGTCTGCGTGACCCAGACCAAGGTTGTTGAGACCATCCCCTTTGATCAAGTCAGCGCCGAGCACGCCTACCACGAAGGCGAAGATGACCGGACATTGGCCACGTGGCGCCGCGAACACCGGGCTTTCTTCCAGGCCGCCTATCGTCAAATGGGCCGGGAGTTTAACGAGCAGATTCCCTGTTACTGTGAGGTTTTTGAACGAATTGACTAAAAAATGCCGCCCAAATTGGGCGACATTTTTTTGGTTAAACCAATTTATCTAAATGCTATTGTCCGCATTACTGACCTCGGTGTATCCGCTAAAGGTCAACATTTTCAAGTCACCATTTGTGGTGAGGCGACTTGTAAGACTCACGCTTTCGGGGCGGCTTGCAAGCGAACTGAAAGCCCACCCTTTGCTGGAAGTGTCCCCCACAGCAGGCGAAGCCCTGGCAGGCACATGCTACGGTTTGAAATTCACTTAATTGAAGTAGGTTAAATCCGAAGCCAGCGTTGGGTAAGCCGTAATCGTTTGGCTGATGTCAGCGCTACTCATGTGGTTCGTGGTGACGAAGTCCAGGTAGTTAATGACCTGTTCCGCCTCCGTACTCAGAACCGATGCGCCAACAATGCGGCCCGTTTTCTTCGCCACGACGACTTTAATTCTGGCGTGGGGGTCTTGAATTCGTTGATAACTGTACCAGTGCGTCAGGTCAAGATCGTTGACCTGATAGCGATCGGTGTCCTGTGCCGCTTGTGCCGGTGTCACGCCGAGTTGGGCCAACTGCGATTTTCCATAGACTACCGAGGGAATCACCGGGTATACGATATCCGGTACATCCGGCTGCGTCAGCACCTGTGTTAAATACCGGCCTTCAAAGCCAGCCACGGGCGTTAACTTCGGTTGAGGTCGATCGACAACATCCCCCAAAGCGAAGATGTGGGGATTCGTCGTCTGCAACTGACCATTCACGGTAATCCCATGAGGCGTGGTGGCCACGTGTACGCGGTCCAAATGGAGATCGTCGACCATGGGCCGTCGACCAGCCGTCGCAAACACCATCCCCGTGGTCCAACTCTCCCCGGTGGCCGTCGTCACCTTAAATTGGTCATCGGCGGGGGCCACCGCGGTAATGTCCGTGTTCAATTGCACATCGACGCCGTCTGCCTTCAGGCGATCCAGCAGGTCTTTGACGAGGTCCCCATCAAAGGCACGCAACGGACGGTCGCTGTGGTGAATCAGGTGCACGCGACTGCCGGCCGCGCTGGCAATGGCGGCCAATTCCACGCCCACGTAACCCGCACCCATCAGCGTGATGTCGGCTGGCAAGTGATCGAGGTCCAAGAATTCATTGCTCGTATTCAGCCACTGGGCCCCTTCGATTTGGGGGATTCTTGGCGTCTGCCCGGTCGCAATCAGCCAATTGGCCGCCGTTAACGTTTCCGTACCCACGGTTAGCGTCCCATCCGCGTTGAAGCTGGCGGTCCCGTGGAAGGTGGCAATCTTAGTCGCAACCAGTCCCTGCTTGGTACCGGCCGGAATTTTTTCCGTATACGCCCGCTTAGCCGCCATTAAGGCCGGCCAATCGATCTGTGGAACGCTGGTTAGACCATGCCCTTGCAAGGCCTCCGCACGCCCCTGTGTTTCCACAGCGGCCATCAGAATTTTCTTCGGGTCACAGCCACGATTTGGACACGTGCCGCCCCAAAGATCCCTTTCAACCACGGCAACGGTCATCCCTTGGGCCTGTAAGCCATATGCAGCGGCTAAACCACCGGGGCCACCACCAATCACAACACTATCGAATTCTTGCATCCGCCTAAACCTTCCCTTCTTAGAATCACCATGCTTGAGCAAGTCCACTGATGAACAGTTGGCTTGCCCAGACGGCTAAACGGTGCGGGATCGCGGTAACAACACTCGTCACCCAGCGGTTCCACTAACCGTAAACTTACAGTTAATTCTAGCACGGAATATCCGTTTCGCCAGTCAATTTGCTTACGCCCGACCGTGGCGTTTTACCCGTCGGAGATTCAAGGCAATGTACCCGACAATCACGATTCCCGTGACCAAATAGACCGGTCCGGCCGGCAAATGTTGGAACAAGACCCCATAGGCCACCGTCCCCAGCGGTAGTGCCAGTTGCATCAACGTCGAAAAGGTCGAGCCCACCCGTCCCAGTAAAGCCGTTGGGACCGTCATCTGCATATAAACGGACATGGGCGTGTTCACAAATGCCAGGGTGACGCCAATAACTAAGGCAATGCCAATGAGACTAGTCATCAGTAGCGTTGCGGTCAGCGGCGCGATAAAGATCCCCCCAATAACCGCAATCAGCCCGCCGATGACCATTGATAACCGTAAGACGGCCAGTAAGACATTTTTAAATCGAGGCAGGACGGACAGGACGAGATTACCCAGTAGGACGCCACCGGAAAAGGCACTCAGAATCCAGCTCAACCGCGTATTTCCAAGATGAAGTGTCTGCACAATGGCGTAGGGCAGTCCCACGTCAATCGACGCGAGTAGGAAGTTTAAAAAGATCCCCATCGTCACCACTGACAGCAACGTAAAATGATCGTGAATGTACCGCAGTCCCACCTGAAATTGGGCCCACTGTCCCTTGACTGGCACCGGTTCGTCTGCCGTGCTGACTAGCGGATGGAACCGCATGCTCAGCGCAATCAGCCAGGTGAGCATGTCAGCCACGATTACAACCCGCACGATACCCAAAAATCCAATCCACCCATACAACATGGCGGCTAAGACGGGGGCAACCAACTGAATGCCTGCGGTTGCGGCCTGTTCAATCGTCGCCAACGTCTTGACGTGATTGTCGTTGACCAGCTCGTGGACGGCCGCCGTAAAGGTCGTGTTGGTCACCTTGTCACAACTGGCAATCATGACGATTAATAGGATGGCTAACACCATCGGGGCGTTGATCCGCGTGGTAAGCCAACTGTACAGCACGAAGGCCAAGATGGCGACCAGCTTGCTTCCGAGAATCAATGACTTATGGGGCCGCCGATCCACCAGATTTCCCACCGGCATGACCAACAATAGGCCCACGACCGGATAGATGATGGCCCCCAAGCCAAAGCTAATCGCCGAATGCGTGCGGTGCAGGAGCATCAGGCCCACCGCAAAGCTAAACGTATCACCGCCTAACGTCCCAATAATGTCACTACTGGCGGCCTTCACAATTTGAATGACCGACTGCCGATTACTAATCTGCGTGATCATGAGCGACATCACTTCCTTTCTGGATATTATCTGAAGGTTGAAAGATAGAAAACAGCTAGAGTCCTTGGTGTGACAAGAATAGCAACCATTATAAGATGATAGTTGCGTACCGGCTGCCTTACCGTTTGCCAAATTTGGTCTGGATCGCGGTGGGCAGGACGGGAAAAGCCAAAGTGCTGTCTTTTCCCTCGCTTTGAGCCGTCAGCCCGCGTCTCAGGCCGCAGGCGGTCCCCACAGCGTCGGAATCTCTGGTAGCCGCAGGTGGTCGTTGATGATTAATTTTATGGCGATAAGCCTTGTCAGCTGGGGACTAGAGCATGTTCGTGAGCTTTCAACCTTTAGATTTTATTATAATCGTCATTAATGATCGACAGGCGTATAATATGGGGCATATTTGCCACGTTCAATACGGAGGAAAAAACATGCAACCAATCGGGATCACACTCAAACAGATTCGCCAATCCAAGGGATTCACGCAACGGGAAGTGTACGGCAACATCCTGTCCCGTTCGTTTGCCAGTCGCCTAGAGCGCGGCCAACACGATGTCACCGCAGAACGGCTCTTTCAGATTCTCGACCGGCTGGGGGTGAGTGCCAACGAGTTTCGCTTCATGCAAAATAACGACCAACCCACCGCCAGTGAACTCGCACGCAGTCAGGTCATGCTAGCCTATGATCAACAAAACTTTCCGCGCATTGGCCACCTCGCGACTCACTACCTACAGAGCACCAATCCCGCGGAGCGCCGGATTGGTCTCATGGCTACCATTCTCATTACGGCCTTCGACCAACGCGGGGTCGTGATGACTCCCGCCATGACGCAGCTTTGGCAACAGTTGACGTTGACGAAGACGTGGACCCTTCAGGACCTAACCTTTGGCTCGGTGATTTTCGTTCTGGCCGTCCAGCAAAAAGCCTCCCTCCCGGCCACGATTCGTAAATACCATTTGGCCTGTGAACGCTACGTCTCGGCGGTGGCTGACCCCTTTCACGTCATGGATACTCGGGCATCCTTCGATCTGGTCGCCCTACAACTGTTGCTTAGCCAAAAGCAATACACCGCCGCTCAGAACTTTAAACGCCAATTTACCGCTGGTCACACCATCCATTTCACCAACGATGGCATCCTTGAACAAACCCTCTCCCTGTGGCTTTGGGAAAGTTATTTTGGCGATCCGCTCGTCGCCACCCGCTTAGAACGCAACCTGCGACAGCTACCACCTTCTCGCTTCAATTTGACCGTCGGCACACTCTTAGCCATTTGGGGCCGGCACGCGACGGACTACCATCAGACCCATTAAGCTGTGCTAAACTAATCTCGACACCTTATTTAGAGAGGAAGACCACCATGACTTTCTATACTTATCATTACCTGACCACCCAGCACAGTACCTGGCAATATGTCCGCATTGGACTGCTCATCGCCCTGCTGGTCGTCTTTATTGGCTTATTTGCCTACTACTTACGGCACCAGTGGAACGTGAAATACAAGGACCTGAGTGTGATCACAGCCACGTTATTATTGTTGGTGCTGGGTCTACAAATCAATAGCCTGGTCTCGCTTCAGTCCGCTTCCAAACAAACCGGGCAGATCACGGCGACCGTCCAACAGGTGGCTCACCACCTCAAGGTCAAACCGGCGAAGGTGAGCGTCAACGCCACAACGACCGGAACGGACCTCCTCGTCAAATCACCCAAGGGGTTCTACCGCTTAGTCTTCAGCTCGGATGGCGCTAGCTTTGTTCTGGAAAAAATCACGCTCGAAAATCCCCAAATTAAGTTGGTAAAGGAGTAAATCATGTTTATCTATTCAGACGTTTTTATTAAATTAGTCGTAGGTTTCCTTTTTATGACGGTATTGATCAACTTTTCTGGCAAGGGGAACCTCGCCCCCACCTCAGCCATCGATCAGGTCCAGAACTACGTCTTAGGGGGGATTGTCGGTGGGGTCATCTACAATTCATCCGTCACACTGCTCCAATTCGTCCTCGTCCTCCTCATCTGGTCGCTGTTGATTCTGGTTACACGCTACCTGAAGATTCACGTCCGCGTCATCGGGAAATTCATTGATGGCGGCCCGATTACAGTCATTCGTGATGGCAAACTGCTCGTCCACAATTGCCTGAAGGCGAATTTGTCCGCCAAGGAAATCGACTTTAAACTCCGCACGGCTGGTGTCTACCAGATTGCGGAGGTCAAACGGGCCATCGTCGAACAGAACGGTAGCTTAACGGTCCTACGCCAGGGGGACGGCTCCATCCGCTATCCGATTATTGTGGATGGTCAGATCGACCAAGATGTCCTTGAGCTGATGAACCACGATGAGCCGTGGCTACTCGACCAACTGGCCCAGCGCGGCGTGCAGAATATTCGCGACGTCTACATGGCCAAATATGAAAATCATCAATTCGAGATCACCCGGTACGATGAGGCCTAACGTGAATTTCGACCACTGTGCAGTTAGATTGTCCACTTATTGTTTAACCCCATCCGTGGTATCCTGAGAGTAAAGTCACCAAGGAGGGACGGAAGATGGCCGCAGATCAGTTACGAGAACAGTGGCAAATTTATAATCGGCAGCTCCAGCGAATTGGCACCCGGCGGCGAGAAGAGACACTGGCACCGGGTGAATATCATCTGGTGGTCAATGCCTTTATCTTTAATCCGGCGGGCCAGGTGCTGCTACAACAGCGCTCCCCTGATAAGCTCTACTTCCCCAATTACTGGGATTCTTCGGTGGGCGGTTCCGTTCAGGCGGGTGAAACCATCATGACCGCCATGCACCGCGAGATTGTCGAAGAGATTGGCTGGGATGTGCCGGTTACCGCAGCCAACAACTACCTGCTGACACCGCACGCCCACTGGGTTAGCGCCTGGTTTGTCTTTCAAACACACCGCCCGGCAGCGGCCTTTACGGTACAGCAATCGGAGCTTCAACAGGTGGCCTTCTTCGACCGGTCGGTGGCCCACGATCACCTGACCCAGATTGGCTTTGATCCCTATACGGTTGAACTCGACCGTGCTTGGCAACATTTACAAAAACACCAGTAAAAAAGCGGGAATCTCGCCAATTTCAGGCAAGGTTCCCGCTTTCGTGATCAATTATGACGTCCCCAAACGTTCATCACGATCATTAAGATTTTGATTGACCGTCAGGCGCACCAGCCGGCAATCGTAATGCTTATTTTTTCCTAACTCCCCCTCTTGATCGTTCTTACACTTTGACCGATTTCAAATTAGTCTGTGGTCGGCTAAAACGGATTGTCTAATCCTGCTAAAGACGAGCTAAGACCAATTTACATCTCATGTTATCGTACGCATCTATTCTGCTAACTGGTTATTTCGAATGAAGCTTACCGCCGCTTACGTGTGAGCCGCCAGCCGCCCAGAACCAGACTTCCCAGCAGGGCGCCGAGCCAAGCCAGCTTGGACTTCTGTTCACCCGTTTGGGGAAGACTTCCAGTCCCTGTGCTACCGGACCCACTGTAGCCGCTTGAATGACCGAGGTCCGTTACGCCAGCATCACCGCCAGCACCACTTCCCGTATAGTCCGAACCGGAACCATACCCTGATCCCAAGTCATCACTGTCGTCGGCGCTGTCGGAAATCTCATCATGAGCGCCGCCGCTGGTCAAACCACCGGTAGAGCCCGTGGATGCTTCATCGTTGGCACCAGTCGTTTGATCCCCAGTCGTGCCTTGCCCATTGGTGTCAGTGCTACCACCTGTCGAGCCTGAACCATTACCGGTATCAGAGCCACCAGTGTTATTACCATTACCAGTTCCGTTGCCGTTACCAGTGTTATTACCGGTATTATTACCGTCACCAGTTCCGTTACCGTTGCCGGTGTTATTGCCATTACCAGTTCCGTTGCCATTGCCGGTGTTATTGCCATTACCAGTTCCGTTACCGTTGCCGGTGTTATTACCATTACCAGTTCCGTTGCCATTGCCGGTATTATTGCCATTACCAGTTCCACTGTCATCTTGGTTGCCGGTATCACCGTCGCTACTACCATCCGAACCGTTGCCGTTCGTGTCGCCGTCGCTACTACCGTCAGAACCGTTGCCGTTCGTGTCGCCGTCGCTACTGCCGTCGGAATCGTTGCCGTTCGTGTCGCCGTCGCTTCCACCATCGGAATCATTTCCGTTCGTGTCGCCATCGCTACTACCATCCGAACTATTTCCATCGGTGTCGCCGTCGCCACTGCCGTCGGAATCGTTGCCGTTCGTGTCACCATCGCCACTACCGTCAGAGCCATTTCCGTCTGGGTCGCCATCGCTACTGCCATCAGAACCATTACCGTCGGTGTCGCCATCGCTACTGCCATCGGAACCGTTGCCGTCGGTGTCGCCATCGCTACTGCCATCGGAACCGTTGCCGTCGGTGTCGCCATCGTTACTGCCATCGGAACCGTTGCCGTCGGTGTCGCCGTCGGAATCGTTACCGTTCGTGTCGCCGTCGCTACTGCCGTCAGAACCATTGCCGTCTGAGTTGCCATCGCTACTACCGTCAGAACCATTGCCGTCGGTGTCGCCATCGCCACTGCCGTCGGAATCGTTACCATTGGAGTCGCCATCGCCACTACCGTCAGAACCGTTACCGTCTGAGTTGCCATCGCCACTGCCGTCAGAACCGTTACCGTCTGAGTTGCCATCGCCACTACCATCGGAACCGTTGCCGTCTGAGTTGCCATCGCCACTACCGTCAGAACCATTACCGTTGGTGTCGCCATCGCTACTGCCATCGGAATCATTCCCATTGGTGTCGCCATCGCCACTACCATCCGAGCCATTCCCGTCGGTGTCGCCATCGCCACTACCATCCGAGCCGTTGCCGTCCGAGTCGCCGTCGCCACTACCGTCCGAACCGTTACCGTTCGTGTTGCCGTCGCTACTGCCGTCAGAACCATTACCGTCGGTGTCGCCGTCGCTACCGCCGTCGGAATCGTTACTGTTCGTGTCGCCATCACTACTACCGTCGGAACCGTTGCCGTCTGAGTCGCCATCGCCACTACCATCGGAACCATTTCCGTTCGTGTCGCCATCACTACTACCGTCGGAACCGTTGCCGTCTGAGTCGCCATCGCCACTACCATCGGAACCATTTCCGTTCGTGTCGCCATCGCTACTGCCATCGGAACCGTTACCGTCGGAGGTGCCATCGCTACTGCCGTCAGAACTGTTGCCGTCTGAGTCGCCATCGCCACTACCATCGGAACCATTTCCATTCGTGTCGCCATCACTACTACCGTCGGAACTGTTACCGTCTGAGTCGCCGTCGCTACCGCCGTCGGAATCGTTACCGTTCGTGTCGCCGTCGCTACTGCCGTCAGAACCATTTCCGTTCGTGTCGCCATCGCTACTACCATCAGAACCGTTGCCGTTGGTGTCGCCATCGCCACTACCGTCCGAACTATTTCCGTCAGTGTCGCCATCGCTACTACCATCGGAGCCGTTACCGTTCGTGTCGCCGTCGCTACTACCGTCGGAATCATTCCCGTTCGTGTCGCCGTCGCTATCATCACCATCGGAACCACCGGCGCCTCCATCACCGGCGTCCGACCCAGAATCGTTATCTTCACTATCAGACCCCCCAGTTCCAGGACCTGTACTTGTGCCATTATCGGAATCACTATCGCTACCATGATCGCCCGATTCATCCGAATCACTACTGTTCACATCGCCGTCGGAACCATTCCCGTCGGTGTCGCCGTCGCTACTACTGTCAGAACCATTCCCATTGGTGTCGCCATCGCTACTGCCATCGGAGCCATTCCCATTGGTGTCGCCGTCGCCACTGCCATCCGAACCATTCCCGTCGGTGTCGCCGTCGCTACTACCATCGGAGCCGTTACCGTCTGAGTCGCCGTCGCTACTACCATCGGAACCGTTGCCGTCTGAGTTGCCGTCGCTACTACCATCGGAGCCGTTACCGTCTGAGTCGCCGTCGCTACTACCATCGGAGCCGTTACCGTCTGAGTCGCCGTCGCTACTACCATCGGAGCCGTTACCGTCTGAGTCGCCGTCGCTACTACCATCAAAATCATTGCCGTTGGTGTCGCCGTCGCTACTACCATCAGAATCATTGCCGTTGGTGTCGCCATCGCTACTACCGTCAGAACCATTCCCGTTCGTGTCGCCGTCGCCGTCCGAATCGTCATCTTCAACCGCCATATACACATGAACAATCTCACGCTCTTCGCTGGTAAATGATCCCGTTGCTTCCCCCTGCGTCTCTTTATGTTTATAGCCCTCGATCTCAGCCGGCTTTGATTCGTATTTTTCCCCGATACCACCGCTTAAAATGTCATCGTCCTTCAACTTTTTCCCATCGGCATCAACGTATGACACCTTAACGGGAGCAGGCGTGTTGGTAAATCGATAAGAATAAACATACGTCCAAAGAACATCGTTACTCTCGGGATCACGAATCTCCCCCAACATGGCATAGCGCTCGTCCGTTCCCACAAACAAAAGCGACCCATCGGTGAAGTTGTCACTTTCTTTAACCTTCTCTTGCGGCTTTAACTTGGCATACTCCAGCCCCTTCTCGCCATCTTCTGCGGCGTCCCCGGCACTAAACCGTGCTTTATAGAAGTGCTTAATCCCTTCGTAATCTCCGGTGGCCGCTGACCGCTGCTCTTCACTATATGAATGAATGGCGTAACGATTAAGCGGTTTCATCTGGTACCTTTCGCCATCAACCCAGGTCGTCTTGTTTGGCAGATTTCCCTTAAGCGTAGAACCATCGAGAGAGAGGCTCTTGGTGATTAACTGTCCCGCTCCCTTAAAGACATCATAGTCTTCGCCACGAATCGCAGAGAAATCTTCAATCTTGTTGTTCGAAACATCGAGATAATCCAACTTAGGTAAACCAGCGAGTGGATTAATATCTTCAATATTGTTATTCTTCAAGACCAGCTTTTTCAGGTTAACTAGGCCCCTCAACGTAACCAGGCTCTTAATCGTTCCCCGGGGGTTACGGCGGGGATGGATACCATAATCATTATTTCCCTTAGGATCAAAGTTCGTCACTGAACCATCGAGTTCAAGCACTTCTAAGTTCGGTGCGTATCTCAAAGCTGAGAGATCAAACCCCTTAGCCTGTTGGGTACCTACACTTCCGACCGTCTCTTTATCCAGAATTAAAACCTTTAAGTATTTTTTCAAGTCGGCTTGGGTAATGGATTCCTCGGTTTTCCAACTGCCCTTGTTGTATTTATTTAAACTGTTAAATACAATCGTCCGCAGTTCAGCGTTTCTAAACCACTCCATATTGGACGTCTTACGCGCCGTGTGTTCTGTCCGTACTTTCGCGTGAACTGTGGCTGTCTGTTCCGCGAAGATTCCCGTTCCAACTAAGGCAACTGCTGCGGTGAGCCAGAGACTCGTTTTAACTCGTTGTGTCATCTTCATTCTCCTTCAAATTTCCCTTAAATAATCTTGTTCTCTTGCCGGTAATCAATATACTATCAAGTTAACCAGCAAAAGAAAATAAAAAGTTGAAAGCCGATTCATAAATAGAACGCATTTCTACTAAGTTTGCACCGGGCTATGAAGAAACCCGATTAAACCGGGATTTAGAAGAATAAAGTATTTGCTTTGTTCGGTCTTAATCGATGACTAATTACCGAATAATTATGTACTGATCAAATTTAAAAATTTTGTTTATGTTTAATCCTGTAAAAGATGATATTAGGAAAAATTTTCATTATAATCCGTCATTTTAGCCATTAGCTTCAAGGTCTAGGCGTCATCTCGAACGCCGTTGAACGTTCCCAACCGATAATATTTTGAGGCAAGATTCACAAGCTGGCAATTTTCCCACGGATCAAGCTGCCTTGACTGTTAATTCTCCGCTTTTACTTTGTATCCAGCCAAAAATCAAAAAAGACGGTCTCCAAATTTGACCATTTTGTCTAAGTTAAAAAGACACTAGGCATGGACTACAGTAAGCACCGAGTAACTGACCGTATTGAATTGTAAATTAAAAAGAGATGGCCCGTCCTCGGTTTTTGAGGGCGGGCCATCTCTTCCATGCTTTAAGCGG
>NZ_JAAVSC010000047.1 GCF_012641095.1 Lactobacillus sp. HBUAS51381 | reverse complement strand
TAACGGCAGTAAGCAAAAATAATGAAAGGAAATATGCAACCTTTCTAAATGTAGAAACCCATCGTGTTTTTCTACATTTCTCCATATTTTGTATAGCAGAACAATCATGAAGTTAGTCGACGGACCCCACCTCACCCTGAGTGTCGAGCGCACACCGCGCCGGGGCAAGTACGAGGCTGGTATCGGCCTAGCCGTCTTAATGATGATTGCGGTGATTCTCGCTCTATTGTAACTGATTAGAAATTAGCAAAGGGAACGTCAGCGCCAGACAAGCGTTGGTGTTCCCTTTGTTGGAGATTGAGTTATGGTAGTTATTCCAGGCGGATTCGGCTAAAATGTCAATCCGTCTCGGGGCCAGTATAACATTGTGCGCGGCGTTTGAGCAGTAATTGGGTTGAGAAAGTAAAGTTGGACGCTACTGGTGGTCCACTTTAGCCCCAATGAAACCCGTGACCTCCCTTGCCATTCGGCTGTGGAGGTCACGGGTTTTAGTTTTTGTCAGTTACCAGGAATACCGCTTGTTCACTGGGACAATCCTTTGACGTGGCAACGTTACGTGGGGCTGATCGCCTTACCGTTCGCCAAAGTTTGGGCTGGAACGCTGGGAAGGACGGGCCAAGCCAAAGAGCGGTCTTGGCCCTCGCTTGGAACCGCCAAAAATCGGCGTTTCCAAGTCGCCCAGCCATGATTGGAAAATCACCAATCATGACTGCCCCGGCTGAGCCCAAATTTGGCTCACTCTCGGCTACGCGGAGGTTCGGTGGCGACATGGCGAAGCGTATCCAGCAGATGGCAAATGGCGAACTATGACGCTGTCACTCTGGATCTGACGAACAACTAGGTCAAACATTGTCCAAGCCGGAGGCGATTAGGGTGGAGCCAGCCGTGGGTGCGAAGTTAACTGGCGTTTTGGGCCAGGTTACTTCGCGGGACGTGTTTGAAGACGTGGGTTAGCGGCTTCAAACCGAGGCAGGCGACCGCTCTGTGGCGCATGCCGGTCCCCACAGCAGGCGGAACCCTGACAGACGTAGGTGATAGTGTTAGAACTTGTTGTTCGTGGCCTGCATCAACTCGGCGCCCTTGTTGACCAAGAGGTAGCTGGCGCCGTTCTTGGCGAATTGAATCCCTTCGAACTCACGCTTACCGCTGAAGTTAGAAGCCTCAACTTGGCTAGCCTTTAGCTTACCAAGCTTAGAAACGGGGATTGAAGAGATGCTGCTGTCGGAAACGAAGTAGAGCCGGTTACGCTTGGCATTGTAAGCCATGGCCTGTGGCTTGGTGCCGGGACGGTTGCGTAAGCCCTGCATAACCAAGTGGAACTTCACGGATTTACTGCCAATCTTACCCTGGTAGATCTTGACCGCACCCTTAGGCGCCCAACCACCGTTGGAATACGTGAAGAAGTAGGCGTTACCGCGCTTATCGAAGGTCAGGTTCGAGCCCATCGTGACGGTGCTCTTCAGCTTGAAGTTGATCTTGGTGATCGGTTTTAATGTACTGGTGCTGACGCGTTGAACGTTGGTGTTCACGGCGACCGGCTTGCCAATGAACCACAGCTGACCGTTCTTCGGGTTCATCGCCAGTGATTGGCCGTGACCGGTATTGAAGGTTGGGCCGACCTTAACGAGCTTCATGATTTGCTTATCCTTGCTGGTCATCTGGCCAACGGAATGGTCGTAGCTGGCGCGGCGCAAGGCGTCCATGTGGGTGGTGCTGATGCCAAATTTATGCCGTAACTGTCCCAGATTGTATTTCACAATCCGGCCCCGGTTGCTGCCACTGCTCTGGGTAATCAGCTCATACAGCGTGTTGCCGTCCTTGGAGAGGACTTCGGCCTGGGGATTGCCCCAGTCGGCGGAGTGTTGGTACGTGACCGGCAGAAAGACGTTGGACTTAAACGTGGCCTGTTTCCCCTTGGTCGTGTGAATGCTGGTTGGCTTGGTCTGGAAAATGTTGCTGTAGCTGGTCTTGAACGTATAGCGCTTGACAAATAAATTCTTATTCTTGACCGTCTTGTACTTGTTCACGTTGTAACCGGCAAGCGCATTGCCCTTCTGGTTATACGTCTTGGCCTGTGCGAGGGTGGTACTGCCACCGAAGAAGAGGGCCGCCGCAGCGACGGTCGTTAGAATTGCTGTCTTATTCATCTGTAAAACTCCTCCTGGAATAGTGCGTTGACGCATGATGCGGGGCCTGGCAGGTGGGTGTCGGGTTGCCGGAATGGCCAACGCGATTAAATTTTCTCTACATAACCATTTATAACACAATCTAAATGTTTCGCCACATGAAAAATTTATTTTAGACCAAAAAAGTGAAAAAAAGGCCGAATCCGGAAATTTCGCGATTGAACCGTAACCGCGAGTCAGTAGGATCGGTCGATTTAGGGGGCGCAAACGGCAGCCAGTTTTAGGAAATTTTCGGCCAATTTCGCGAAAAATCGCCATTCGCGGCCCCGGTAGAACTCCGGTAAGGTAGGGGCTGACCATAGCGCTATGGATCACCACACTCGAAGGGATGATTCAGAGATGACCAGAGACACTACCGCCGCGTACCGCTTCTTATTTACCGGCGATCACGAGACCATTATTTACGCCGCCTTGAAACGCTTGCGCCTGCGCGCCGATCAGGATGAATACGATGACTATCTACAGGAGGGCCGCGCGTATTTCCCCCAGATCTACGCCAATTTCCCCGATGATCCGGAAGAAAAACCGCACCAGTTCCTGGCGTACGCCCAACGCGCCTTGACCTGGGAGCTGGGAAATCAACTCCGGAATCGCCGGCGACAGGCCGTTCCCATGGAGCCAGGGGACCACGAACCCGTGATTGCCGAGCTACCAAGTGACGAAGACGTACTGACCGCGATTGGCCTCAATGATTATCGGACCTACCTCCTGCAGCTGATTGGGGGAGCTGGGAGTACCGGAGAATGGCGCTTTCTGGTCGGAACCGTGGTCGATCAGCTGACCCCGGCGGAGATTGCGACGAAATACAACGTGAATCGGACCACCGTCTTTCGCTGGCGGCGGTCGCTCACCCGGCGTCTACTGCGGACATTGACGCCACCGGAAAAACTTTTTTAAACTTTTTAGCGAAAACGTGCAACAAAATGGCCATTTTTTACATTAGTAATAAGTGTAAGGGTTGGCCAGCCACTTATAAAATCTCGCACCACGGAAGGAGCACCACCCATGCAAACGAATTGGCAAAAAACGACCATCACCTTTATCTTCGGCGAAGACAACGAGAAGCCCGTTAAGATCGTGTTACAGAATGCGATTAGCGCGCCGGCCGCCAAGCAAGTCGAAGATTTCGGCGGGTACCTGTCCGGGCTAACCGGCTTGCCGTTCCGCACCGCCGTCGTGTCCACGCAAAGCGCTGTCGCCTAACGTCCGTTTCCCCCGCAGAATAGAAAGGAAGTCTCTTAATGAAGACATTAGAATTGAGTTTTAAAGGTTCCGACAAGCGTGTCAAGCACCTGCGCCTCAAGTACGTCAACGCCGACCTCACACCAGCGGAAGTTGAAGGTTTGATGAAACAGGTAGCCGCAGCCAAGTTATTCGCCAAGGGGGATGTCGACCTGTACGCCGACCCCCTGCGTGCCGAAATTGTGGAAACCACGAAGACGGCCTTGGTGGGTGGTCCGCAACCGGCACCGGCAGTCTAGCATTAGCGTCATGGTTTAACGTTTAGCATCAAGTAACGCAACCTCTTGGCGGTCGGCCTCCAGATTGGAGGGCGGCCGTTTGGGGGTACATAGGATGATAGTGTCGCGATATATCACTAAGATATTTATTTTTGAGAAAAAATCTCAATTACTTGCAAAACACTGACGAGTCAGCTATTCTTCAAGAGAGGTGATGACCATGCTCCACCAATTTACATTTAAAAATTACCGGTCTTTTCGTGATGAAGTAACCCTCGACTTGACCGCTTCAACGATCAAGGAATTGCCAGCGGATGTGGTTACGGATGTCTTACATGAACGCATATTGAAGTTAGCTGCCATGTATGGGGCTAATGCTTCTGGAAAGAGCAATGTGATTAAGGCATTCCAAGCGATGACAACGGCAGTTTTGTCGTCTTTTTCCGATGATGAGGCATTGTTAAAGATCGAACCATACTGGTTTTCGGAAGCCACGGCGCCCACAGAGTTTAGTGTCTTATTTTCAACCCCATCAGATATTTTTCAGTACGGGTTTAGCTGTGCGCAAGGCGTTGTCATCGAAGAGTATCTCTATCAACGGGATAAAGATCGCATCGGTGAGCAGTATCGGCTAATTTTTGATCGCAGTGCTACCGGCATTTCGGGTGAAATTGCCACCCGAACGGAGGTGCAGACGCTGGGACGACTGGTTGAGCCGGAGACACTCTTGTTGTCTGCATTAGCACGATTAAATTTACCGGTTATTAAGGGTATCGACGCCTGGTTTCGGCATGTTCGCGTGATTGATTACGGCAATCCACGTGGTGAAATGATGAAGGGAAGTCGGCTAAATGCCGATCGTCCGCAGAACCCACTGATTACCTTGTTGGAAGATCCTCAGGAAAAGGCCCGCTTTGAGGCATTTGTTCATGCGGTGGATGTGGGGATTGCGGGTCTGGGTCTGGTGTCGGTGGGAAACGACTTGACCCACGATATTCGACATCAGCAACGCGTGGTGGCTTATCACCGCAACCCTAAAACGGGCGAATTGATGCAGACGCCAATTGCGGCAGAGTCGAGTGGGACCCGTAAGATGTTAATGTTATACGTTGATTTGAAACAGGTTCTAGATCAGGGCCAAACGCTCTTGATTGATGAGTTAGATGCCAAACTTCACCCACTCTTGTTACGGTATATTTTAATTATGTTCCATGATCCGGAGATTAATCCTCACGGCGCGCAACTCATCTTTACTACTCAGGAATTGTTCACGTTGGATAAGGACAACTTCAGGCGGGATGAGGTGTGGTTTGTCAATAAGGATGAAGCGGGCGTATCAGACCTATACGCTTTAGATAGCATTCGGATTGCGGATGGCAAGAAAGTCCGTAACGATGCCAGTTATGGCAAGGATTATATTTTGGGGAAATTTAAGGCCACACCGAACTTAAAACGTCTGGGGGAAATGAATGGGTAGACGAGTTGGCAAAAAGCCCAAGCGTCAGAAGATGTTGCCCTTGCCAGGGAGCTATTTGATTGCAACGGAGGGCATTCAGACGGAGGTCTTGTACTTTAGAAGTTTAGCCGCTGAGTTGGCGGAAAAGTACGACGGACTCGCAGGACGAATTGCGGTCACGATTCCTAGTCTGACCATCAAGGGAACAGGCGTCAGCAACTTGACTCTAATTGATCGCGTTGCTGAGGTTATCCAATTAAGTCCCAGCCTCTTTGAACACGTGTGGGTGGTGTTTGATAAGGACGATATTCCACTCGATAAATTTGATAACGCCATTAAACTGGCTGAACAACTGGGGTGGCATGCGGCTTGGAGCAATGACTCGTTTGAGTTATGGTATCTCTTACATTTCGAATTTCTCAATACGGCAATTGATCGAGAAACGTATAAGGATAAGCTGACTCAACATATGCAAAGCCATGGCATTCAGGGGAAATACGAGAAGAATACGACCACGATTCTGCCGTTACTGACGGTTGAAAATCGACAGCGGGCGATCCGCTTTGCCAAGAAGCTAGCCAACTATTATCAACCAACAGTGCCGTACCATTTACGGAATCCTGGAACAACTGTGTATCAATTGGTGGAAGAACTAACGGAATTGGAGCGGCAAGCAGAGGTAGCACATCGAAAGCTGTCTCGCGAAGTAGAGTGATCAAACACTAATCTAGTGTCAAAAAATCGCAATCTCTTACCCCATTTAGGATGGTGAGATTGCGATTTTAAATAAGATGTGGTGCAGTAGCATTACGGCTGTTTTCTTGTCTTCAAAAACTTTTCAAAGTGTTCATCGACATCATTCTTCGCATCGTCTTGATTCTTTTCATTAAGTTGGAGAATACTGATGCGTTGATTCAGAGTCTCTCGAACATATGTGATAATCAAGGCTTCGAAGGGTTCGAGATTTCCGGATTCACGGGACTCGGCCAGAGCTTCCATATAAGCGTTACGGGCTTCCTTGTTGGGTTGCACGTTGATGACAGGATAGCCTGCTTGAGTCAAGGCCATGTTCATGAGTAGACGTGCGGTGCGGCCATTGCCATCAGCGAAGGGATGAATGGCGACAAATTTTTGGTGGAGATCGGCGGCGTACTGAACAGGATGACGATCGTTCTGCACGGCTTGTGACCAAGTGATTAAATCGTCCATTTGAGGGGCAATATCGAACGGTGCAACGTACGGTTTATCTTCGCTACCATATGGCCAGGCAGCTAAAATTCGGTAGACACCGGCATTGGCTTTGTCCGTCGTCGTTTGTAACGTCACGATACGATTGAGCGTCCGAATCAATGTTGAACTCAGCGGCGTTTTCTGACTAGCCAGCGTCATCATATACTCGTAGGCCTCGTTTAAGTCCAAGGTTTCGAGAACGTCTTTGACGGGAACACCGTGGACCGTCATGCCGGTGTTTAAAATGGAGGCCGTCTCGTAACGAGTTAAGGTGTTACCCTCGATAGCGTTAGAAGACCACACATGCTCAATGCGAACGCGCTGATCGAGTTCTTTGGCCTGTTGAGCGGATAATGGGCGAAAAGTAGCCCTCTTTGTTTTAAGCGCATTGATAATCTTTAATTCTTTTTGAGTGGACATCGCTGGTTTTAACTTCCTTTGTTAGGGCAGTGATTGTTCTGATAAAAACTTGGCAGTAGTCCAGTTTGTGACACCCACTGGCTCATACGCTTAATGAGGTAGAAGACGTATTTTAGACTTACCGACAACATTGGTTTCAGTCACGGTAATTAATTGAGGATCATCGGTCAACGGACAAAACCCTTCTGATTGATCGTCTTTCTTTGACGCTCGCCCAGTACGTTGTGATATAGAGCGAGGTAAACTTCTTTTTTCGCCGGGTCCTCTTCATATAAGGCGCCATGCAACAGAACATCAATATTGTAATTTTTCGACGCGTTAAAAATCTTAGAAATGGGATCACTAGGCATTTTGCGTCACCGGACTTTCTAGTTAAAATGGTAAATCTTACCCCACATGCGGATGCGCCAGCACCTTATCCGGGTACTTCGCCGTCACGTAATCGGTGATGGCCGCGATCATCTTGGCGGTCGAGGGGGCCTTGGCCTGTTCAGAGTTGACGACCAGGCAGATGGTGCGGAAGAACTTGGTGTCAAACGGATAGACGTTCACGTTGCCGCTGACGCGTTCCAACGCCAATTCCGGAAGAATCCCCATGCCCATGCCGGCCTCGACCATGGCGAGGATCGACTGGTCATCGATGGAGAAGCGCAGGGCGTTGGGCCGAATCTGGTAGTGGTCTAGCGCGGCCTTGGTGTCCTTGTCATAGTCGCCACGCTGGAGGATGAAGTTCTGATCGACCAGGTCGGCGGCGGTCACCGTGGTGCGGTCGGCGGCGGTCACCGTGGTGCGGTTGGCGGGGATGAAGTCGGTAGGGGTGATGCAGTAGATCTCATCCTTGACTAGCGGTAAGACCGTCAGCTTCTCGGAAACGGGGAGCGCGGAGAACCCAAGATCCAGACGGCCAGTCTTGACGGCCGCGGCAATGCTACTGAAGTCGGCCTGTTCAACGTTGATGGCAATCTGCGGGAAGTCCTGTTTAAACTGTCGAATGATGGGGGGAATCCAGTTGATGCATACGGACGAGAAGGCGCCCATCCGCACCGAGCCGGCGTTCATGCCGTTGATGTTGGCGGCGGCCTGTTGGAGCCGATCCTCGGCGTTAATGATCGCTTGAATCAGTGGTAAAACGGTCTGGCCATCCGGGGTCAATTCGACGCCGGTCCGATTACGAATAAATAGGGGGAAACCGAGTTCTTTTTCCAGTTGATTGACCGAGTGGCTAATCGCTGAGGGCGTGACGTTCAGCGTTTGTGCGGCCCGATAAAAGGTATGTTCTTGAACGATAGTTTGAAAGACGCGATAGGCAAAGGGTAACATCGTGGCCACCTCCGATTGGTTAAGATGAATTACATTCACGCTATTTCTAGATAGTTGAAATCGTTTTTCTGTCAACGGTATTCTATCATACTCCTAGGTCAGTCGGAAGTGATAATTGGGTGTTGGGATAATTGTGAGGGGTAATGAGTTAAAATGATGCCTGACCAGCCGCTAGCAACCGTTCGTTTGGTAACGATGCGGTGCGGTTAAATGGTGGCGGGCAGGGTAGGTTTTGAGTGAGTGGTTCGTTAATTAAGTGATGGGATGGCGACTAGCGGCGCACGTCCTAGAAAGGTGTGGTGATGATGCGACAAGACTTATTCGCACAACGCGTGAATCCCGATGTTCCTTCGGCTTTGAGTGGGCTGTTTTCCCCAGATGATGATCCGCGGGCGCTGTCCTTTGCGGCGGGTAGTCCGCGAGAAGACCTGTTTCCAGTGGCGGCGATGCAGACGGCCTTCCATACCGCGATTGCGGCGGGGGGCGCGCATCTCTTCCAGTACCAGACCGCTCAGGGGAATCCAGCGCTGCGGGCCAAGCTGGCGGCCCGGATTGGCAAATGGGGGCAGGTGGCGACCACCGCGGACAACGTGGTCCTGACGGTCGGTGGGCAACAGGCCATCGAGCTGGTGGCTAAGGCGCTACTGAACGTGGGGGATGAGGTGGCCGTGGAGGTGCCGACCTACATCGGGGCGTTGGCCGCCTTTGACCTGTACCAGCCGACGTATCATGCGGTGCCACTACAGGCGGACGGCCTCGACCTTAATCGCTTGGAGGACACACTGAAGCGCCATCCTAAGATTAAGCTACTCTACACCGTGCCGGACTATCACAATCCGACCGGGATCACCATGAGCATGGCCAAACGCCAACAGTTGGTGGAACTGGCTAATCGGTACAATTTCATCATCCTAGAGGATTCGCCATACCGCGATCTGGGTTATACCCACGCCCCGTTGCCCGCCATCAAGCATTTTGATACCGAGGGCCGGGTGGTCTTCGTGTCGAGCCTGTCGAAGATCCTGATGCCGGGGCTAAGAACGGGCTGGTTGGTGGCCGATGATGACCTGTTGACGGCGATTCTGCGGGGACGCATGGCCAGCGATTTGGAGGCCAATAACGTGGTCCATGCGGCGATTAATGCCTATTTGGAAGCCAATGACTTGGACGCCCACGTGGCCGCGCTACGGGCCAGCTACCGTGGTCAGTGTTCGGCGCTGGTACAGGCACTGACCACTTACTTCCCGGATGAGGTGGCCTTTACCCACCCGGATGGCGGCTTCTTCGATTGGGTGACCCTGCCGCAGAACGTGGATGCGGCCGCCTTATTGACCCAGGCGGCCATCCCGCAGGCACATGTGTCCTACGTGTCCAGTACCAATTTTTACCCCGCCAGAGATGTCCACAACAGCCTGCGTCTGTGCTTCACTGGCCTGACACCGGCCGAAATTGACGCGGGCATGCGGCGACTGGGCGCCGTGGTCAAGGCCGCGGTGCGTGAGGGGCGGCCGGTGGTGTGAAGCTAAAGTGTAAAGATAGCCATGGCTGAATCATAAGCGATTCGGTCACGGCTATCTTTATGGACAAGTTAGTGAGAGCATCTTTGTATTTTTAGAGATACAAAGATGTTATAATGTTCTGAGAAAAGACGACGAGTTTGGAAGTGTAAACTTTGACAACTGGTAACGATGTTAAGAAGATAGTGTCGAAAATCCGAACTCGTCGTGATCGATGGGTTCTTAGTAGAAGGCCCAAAAATATACAAACTTTGGCAGAATTGGCTATGACAGATGTTGAGATATTTAATCTAATTTATCAAAAATTAAGCTGGCGGGACTATGTTTCGGGTCCTGAATTGGATAATCATCCAACGCCGATTCCGGGTGACATTTGGATTTTTGGGCTAACGATTGAAGGAGAATCCTGTTATTTAAAGATTCAGGACAAGCCGAGTGGTATTGTGATGTGGATCTCAGTACATATTGCGGCGTACCCGTTACATTTTCCGTATAAGTGATCAAACAGTATGTTGGGAGTTAATAAAGATGACAAAGAAAACTTTTTATAATCCAGAAACGGAAACTACAGAACAGTATTCAGAAGTGTGGAAGCTGGAATTAGTAAAAGTGAGGGATAAAGATGATTTGGTCGTTAGAAATCACTATTGGCGAGATAATGACGGGGAACTGTGGGTAGATTTTGATCATCCCATGGAGAACGTTTATCGTGCCTTCGCCGCCTATCGAGCGGCTGAAGGATATATGCGTCCGAATGAAATACGAGATTTGAGAGGGAAACTAAAGATGTCTGTGAGAAAGTTCGCAGATACGCTGGGTATTGCGCCGTCTTCGCTTACTCAAATAGAGAATAATCAGCGGGTGCAGGCTAAGTATCAGGAGAATTTATTTGAAGCAGCCAGAGACAGCTATAAAGAATATGGTCGGCTACCGGAAGAGTGGTTGACTAGTGATAATAAATTAGCGGATTATTCATATCATATGGACAATAAAGACTTTAGTTACGAGACATTTGGTCCCGAAATATCAAAAATAAAAACCTATTCTAAAAATATTGAGATAGGAGAGGTTGCGTAGTGACTGTTTTAAAATTTATAAACTATCATGTCCAAGATATGAGCTATCAACGGAATGAAAACTATCATCAGACACGTTCCGAAATAAAAATGAATCCCCAAATATCTAGAAAGATTGATATCAACGAAAATCGAATAAATGTAACTTTAAGCATAGTGGTTGGATCATTAGAAAATGAAACCTCTCCCTTTAAGACATCGTGCGCAATTACCGGTATATTTGACTATCAACCAGAAGAAGACGATGCGGATACGGGCTTAGATCAACTTGTTCGAGTTAATGCAGTAGCTATCCTATATCCATATGCGCGCTCGATTATTACGATGCTGACCACGGCGTCAAATGAGTATCCAGGCTATATTATGCCTACAGTTAATGTAAATAGGTTGTTGAATGATCAGGAAGAAGCTTAGACCTCATAACCTTATTGTTTGCGGACGAGAGAACGATTAAAATATCCAGTACGGTCATTGATTGGTCGTGCTGGATATTTTAGATGGTTTAGATATGGGGGCATGTTTGCCCAACCGAGGGTCACAAGTAACGAAAAAATAAAAAAATCACGTCAATCTGACGTGATGCGAAGGGGTTATGTCAATCCGATTAGCTCAGAACAATCCGACCGCTCAGTTATAGGAAGAAACGCCATTCTTTGAGAGTAAAGCCAGTTATGTAAGCTCGACCTATCTCAGAAGCGATAGATCGAGCGGATTAAAAATCTTAAATTCGAATTTGTTCAGCCCTAGTCAAGCCGTTTGGAAAAGAATACGAGCAATCTTAGTAGAAGATACCGGTCCGCGTATCGAAGAGTTGTCCATTACTAGCCGGCACATAGTCACCGTGACGCAGTGCTTTGAGCGAGAACTCGGGCATGCTGGCACTTAATGTCTGCAAGAACTCCGGATCGTCTCTCACCGTGGCAACCCATTCGGCCAGCTCGCGGCCGTAATGGGGTGGAAAGGGAATGACGGTAGCGGAAGAGTCGGTCGTCTGGGACAGTTGCAGGTGGTCGCCAACGGAACGGTCGGTCTCCGGAATGGTCGAAGCGATGAGCCGGCGATGTGGATCAGTATTATTCTGAGATGGCATGAATGAGCTCCCTTTTAGAATAGTAGAGTGACTGCGCTGGTACAACTCTCACTATACGGGAACGGTGCGGGGGATGCACGAGATATACGACCTCGGCGTCAGAATTCGAAGCCAATTAATCGAAAATTGAACAGGGGGTTCCCGATCCCATAAAAGAAAGCAAAACAAAAGCGCCAGCGAAGAGATTTCGCTGGCGCTTACCTTAAAGAAGTTAATCGTTTCCGTTCTCCGCGGAAGCGATCACTTTAAGGTAACAATTTCCTGTTGCCAAAAAGCATCACCCCCTTTCATTTAATGACCACAGTGTAGACCCACCACGGTAGAAAAGCAAGTGAATTCCCTTACCTTAACGCGGGGTTAAAGTTAAGGGAATTGAAATAGCTTAACGTTTTCTTTTCACAACGGTTTCAAGGATTAAGGATTAGCAAGTTAAATGACAACAATGTTACAAAATCCAACTTATTGTTTCATTCGAACGACAAAAAGAGGTTAATCCTTGTTTATTTTCGTAGTTCCGGCTATAATCATAATCGTAGTTAGGGGATAGCTTGACGAGTTCGCCGATTAGGAAATAAATTTCTTAACAAAAGCGCTAACTTCAGTTATACTATTCTTGCTTGATAAATTACATACATTATGTTTGGAGGAAGAAATTTATGCAATCAAGTTTAAAGAAATCTCTTTACTTGGGCTTAGCTGCATTGAGCTTTGTATCAGTTGCTGCGGTATCAACTACTGCTTCTGCAAAGTCCGCTGCTAAGGTCACTTCTGATAAGGTTATGACTTCTGACGCAACCACTCGGAACATCAACCTTACTGGTAAGAACGCTATCTACTCAAAGCCAGGTACTGTTAAGGGTGCTAAGGTAATCGCTACGACGACTACTGCTAAGAACCTTAAGAACAGCACGACTTCTCACAAGAACTTCCGTGCTTACCGTGTTGCTAAGACTAACCGTGGTTCAATTTACTACAAGGTTGTTTCTTACGACAAGGCATACCGTGGATGGGTTTACGGTGGTAAGTCAGCTAGCGAATTTGCTGGTGGTACTGCTGCATACACCACTTTCAAGGAAGGCACTTTAACTGCTGACCAAAAGAATGGTAACTACAAGATCACCAACCCTGGTAAGACTACTGATGGCTTGACTTACAAGCAACCAGCATGGACCCAATACAAGATTGGTAAGACGATTGCTGATACCACTGCTTACAAGGACGCTACGTTCTCTGTAGACAAGGTTGGTACTCGTACTCGTGAAGGTGACACTTGGGTACACGTTGTTAACCAAAATACCGCTGACACCAAGGCTGATGGTTGGATTCTTTTGAGCAACTTAACTCAAACTAATGCCTTGAACGAAGCTACTCAAGTTAAGGTTAACATTGTTGATTTGAGTGGTAACACGATCAAGTCATTTAACTACAATGTTGGTACGACTGCTAAGGGTGCCGTAGTTGATAGTAACGTACTTTACGACAACAATGCTAACGCTACAAAATTTGCGGATGCTTTCCAAACGGCTGTTGATAACGCCGTTAAGGGTACCGGCTACACTGTAACTGGTGCTGATTCAGTTAACTTGAACAACAATGTTAAGTCTGGTTCTACTTTGACTTTATATGCTAAGAAGGGCGACCAAGTTACTACCCCTATCAAGGCTTACAAAGACAACGGTACTGCCGAAGCTTCAGCATTGATTGCTAAGGGTTCAAAAGCCGCTTCTACTGCAACTGATTTGAGCTTAGTTGTTGCATTGCCAACCTTGACCACGCCATTCAGTGGTGTAAATGGTTCTAATTACACTAGCGCTGACGTGCAAGCTAACTTGACTACTAACAAAGCTACTACGTTGAGCACTGATACTTTGTACCTGCCAGCTGATGCAACTATTGCTGATGCTTCAACAGCCACTGCTGCAGCTAAAGCTACTAATACCACTGCTTTCCACGTAACTTACACCTTTGAAAAGGCGCTTCCTGGTTCTTACTCTGCAGACAAGACTAATGCCGCAAGTGCAATTTACACTGCATCATTAGTTAAGGGTGCCGTTTCCACTGATTCCTCAGCTTCTAACGCTAACAATGGTCTTTGGGGCAACTAATCAGATAATCTAGAATTTTAATTTTAGTCTTAAAAGACCGACAGCAGTCGGTCTTTTTTGTTGTGCGCCCGGCATGGGCGCTAACTAGGCGGTGAAAGTCCGCTGTGGGCCGTAGTAGTCGGAACCACGAGCCGAAGGTGTCCATCGCGAGGTGGAATCTGAAGGAAGCCCTAGGCAAAGTACTGCGCTGATGTACAAGAAGCGGCTAGAAGGCTGGAATTGAGGTTCTAAAATATCTGTTGTTGGTAATCAATTTAATTGATTACTGGCAACGGATATTTTTGTATACTGTGTAGAGTAAAAAAAGTGTATAAAAAAGGG
>NZ_JAAVSC010000046.1 GCF_012641095.1 Lactobacillus sp. HBUAS51381 | reverse complement strand
CCTTTTTTATACACTTTTTTTACTCTACACAGTATACAAAAATATCCGTTGCCAGTAATCAATTAAATTGATTACCAACAACAGATATTTTAGAACCGGGATTATTGCCAACGGGTTATTCGGCCGTTTCTTTAAATGAAATGCTGAAAAAGAGGATTGGCTCACGCTAACGTTACACGTGAATCAATCCTCTTTTTAGACGTGTGCTTGGTGTTGCAGTGCCGTCATGGTGGCCGTTTGGAAGGTGGCAATCAAGTCGTGAATCTCGGTCAGTGATTCCATCTGACCGCTGAGAAACCAGGTGCGCCAAATGCCGTAAACACCGGCGGTCATGAACTGAGTCCAGTATTTTTGCTGGGTGGCCGTTGCGCCATCCCAAGTCATTGTAACGGCGTAGAAGCGTTGCATGTTCTGGTCGAAGATCTGATGAAAGACATCCTCGAAGCCCCGATCTACGGAAAGTCTGAGTGTAGGTCCCAGGTCCGTAAAGAAGGTGCCGAGGGCGTCCAGCTTTTGAGCCTGCGGCACGTGAGCCAGGATATCATCAAATTGTGCGGTGATAATGGGGGTAAAGTGGGCCGTTAAGATGTCGGCCAATGTGGTGAAATTTCGGTAGAACGCCATTCGGCTGACCCCGGCGCGCTTGACCACCGCTGTCACGGTTAGATCAGTGAGGTCCTTGGTTTCTAAGAGTTGTAGTAGAGCGGTTGCCAGATAATTTTGGGAGTCCTGTTTGATTGTTTGTGCGTGAGTTGTCGCTGCCATAACACTTGCTCCATTCTGTCAGAGATGCCCGTGATTTGCTTGAATCTGGATGGTTCCCATTGTATGCTACTTTCACAGACGTTACAAGTGAAACGAAAGCGAGTGTGAATCAATAATGAAAAAGCAATTAGTCGTGGTTACCGGTGGCAGTGGATTTATTGCCGTAAATATTATCTTACAGTTGTTGCAACAGGGGTTTGCCGTCCGGACGACGGTGCGGTCGCTACGGAAAACGGCCTTGATCAAGGAGATGCTGACAAACGGTGGTCTCACGGATTTTCGCGATTTAACCTTTGCTGAGGCTGACTTGACCAGTGATCAGCACTGGGCCGAGACGCTACAGGGGGCCACCTATGCGATTCACGTGGCCTCACCTACGCCCAACCGGGTATTTAAGGATGAAAATGAGATGATCCAGCCGGCCGTGAATGGCGTCTTACGGGTCTTGAAAGCCGCCCGCGATGCTGGCGTCAAACGCGTGGTCTTGACCTCGGCCTATGGTGCGGTCTTTGCTGGGCATAAAAAGCGGACGACACCGTATACCGAGGCCGATTGGTCGGATGTGACGGTCAAAAAGGTTCACGCGTATCAGAAGTCTAAGACCCTAGCGGAACGGGCCGCTTGGCGGTTCATTCGAGAAGAAGGCCATGGCATGGAATTGGCCGCCGTCAATCCGGTGGGGGTCATGGGGCCGGTCTTGGCCAGTGACTATTCGCACTCCAATGTTCAGATCCGACAACTCCTAGAGGGGCAGCTACGGGCAGTCCCGAATGTGGATTCTGGGTACGTGGATGTCCGCGACGTCGTCAGTCTTCACATCTTGGCCATGACGCGTCCGCAGGCGGCTGGGGAGCGGTTCCTGGCGACGACCGGGGAAACCCTGTCGATGCTGGACGTGGCCAATATCTTGCGGACGGCCTTTCCCCAGTTTGCGGCCCAGCTACCCACGAAAACCATTCCCAATGGCGTGATCAAGGTCGCGGCTCTGGTGAAGCCGGAGCTGAAGATGATTGCCTCCATCGTGGGGGAATACGCGGGGACGAGCAATGCTAAGGCGGTTCGGCTGTTGGACTGGCACCCGCGTTCGGCGAAGGTCGCGATTATCGCGACGGCCCAGTCGATGCTGGATCTGGGGATTGTCAAGGCGCCGGATGCTAGTGAAGAAAAAGTGGATTAAGTCGTCTAAACGCAGCCTGACTAACGGTAAAAATTAGTCAGGCTGTTTTTATAATTCGATTTATAATAGAATACAATAAAAATAATTTACATTTATAATGGTCTCTTGGTGTGATTATCTGGTATACTGAAACCAGAAAAAAGTAAATCGGTATTTTGACCAGATTAATTGGTGACAACTAGGGCGTGATTGGTCTGATAAGGCCTGGGAGATTTAGATAGTAGGGTGAGTATCAGGTCAGCAGAAAAGCGAGTGAATGATAAACTTGCTTATCATCTAATCCGGTTAAAGATTGGCTGTGATGGATAGGATGTTGTGTACACGGAAAGGATTGTAGAAGGAGGCATTTGTCATGGTAGTGGGGAGGATGGCTCGGCTACTTAGTACGTTGCTGGCTATCTTAGTGATGGTAGGAATCTATTTTCAAATTGACCAGCCACGCAATGTTGCACGAGCGGCTACGGTTCAGACAATGCAGACGCCTAGTCCGGCCCCAGTTGGGGCACTGGGGTTGTACTTGAACACGGGGTTCAATTTACAACCGGCGGATAGTTATACATTTGTTGGGCATAAAAAGATACTGACTACCTCAGTTGTTCGCTCGGTGGCTGAGAGCCTTATTATCTGGCCCCCTGCCAAGATACAATGGTTCCAACAGTCAGATGATATGATCAGTGCGACAAAAATTGATGGAGCGACGAGTGCGGACTTGACGGTTACACCACAGAAACAGGGTACCGTATATTATCAGCAGCAGTATCATTATTTGGGATGGATAAAACCACAAGATAGGTATTCACGAATTGCGAAGTTGACAACGTCTCCTGATCCGGTTGCCGCTGAAAGTCTTGCTGTAAGGACTGACAATGGCTATCTCTACAATAACCAAAAAGATGCGCAGCAAACCTACGTCCACGCCACGCCGACACCGGTCGATGCCACTGGTGACCTGACCTGGTCGAGTTCAGATCCGAGCTTGGCGACGGTTTCTAAAACAACTGGGGAAGTGACCGCGAATAACAGTGGTAAGGCCGGAATCGTCAAGATAACAGGGACGATGACTAATCCCGATGGAAAAGCTTCTGTTTCGGCTGAGACATCGATCACAATTGGGGGTGGATTAGATTCACAAACGGTGGATGAGGGCCAACCGGCAACGTTTAAGATTTTAGGAAAGCTTGATCAGACTCCGGATCAAGTGGTTTGGCATCGCGTGGATAGTGCTGGAAAGGATACGGTCGTTAGTGATCAGACGGCTATCACCTATACAGTCCCACCAACGACGTTAAAGGATAATCAAAACCAGTACTATGCCAACATTAAAGTTAAGTCTGAAGATAAGGAAAAGGAAATTACAACCAATCGTGCAAGGTTGAATGTTAAGTTAAGCACTGCCCCAAATGTTAGCATTGTCAATACAATCGATAATTTGAGTAATTACTTTGCTCTTTCGTCACCAGCATCTACTGGTAGCGTTAACTTTCGTTCTGGCGAAGAGTGTCAGGTTGTTGGAACAATAAGTGATCGGAATATGGCCTCCAAGCTTAGTAAGGGTGATTTTACCATTACGTTGCCGCAGGGTGTAAGTGAGGTAGCCATCAAGGTCGATGACCAGGCAGTTTCTTATGATGTTAAGTCCAATGATACGGATAACACGTATTCAGTCAGTGGACAGAGTCTTAGGGATAAGAAGCCACATATAGTTGAGGCGACCTTTACACTGTCAAATCTGGCTAAAGGACGTTACGCAACGGGGTTTAAGTTATCAGGTTACGATGATCAGAGTCCTAGCCAGTCAGTGGGGACTTTCAGTGGCAACGAGGTAACGATGAATCTTACGGATGGGAAGATTGATGCTACGGCGAATAATGTCGACTTTGGTCGGTTAACGAGTGATAACCTCGGTCAAGAATTGTCGGGAAAAGTCGTCGGAGGTGGCGAGTTGTTGGATGTTACGGATAACCGAGAACATAAGTCGGAGACGCATGTTGCGTTACGTCAAGTTACGCCATTAAGAAATGGTCAAAGAGATTTAGACGCGGAGATGAGCTTTAACCCCGGGAATGGCGAGAAACTAAAGACATTGTCGACCAAAGATCAAGATGTTCTAACGACCAAGGAAGGTGAATCGTTGCCCTCAATTGGCTCAGCACAGGGCCAAGGATTAATGCTAAAAGTGACCGCTGGCGACGTCCAACCAGGGACGTACACAACCCAATTAATTTGGAGTATTGTAACGGGACCATAAGTTGTTTCATGTGAAACAAAATAGCGCTGATTAAATGAATACTCGCGAAGTGTGAATGGTGATTTAGATCGAGAAAATCTCAGCATTTCGTTAATCTTGATGGAGATAGTATAATGATTAAGAATGACGGTTGTTGAAATTAGACAGCTATTGTTGCACACAAGATTTAACGATATAAATGAGCTATTCAAAGGAGTAAATCAACCATGAAGCACATCGTAGCGGGCATTGTGGCCCACGTTGATGCCGGGAAAACAACGTTGTCGGAAGCCTTGTTGTACCAGTCGGGCGCTCTGCGGCAATTGGGCCGGGTCGATAACGGCGATGCTTTTCTCGATCCTGACGACCTGGAAAAGCAGCGGGGCATTACCATTTTTTCTCATCAAGCGAGTTTACAACACGGCGATCTGCAACTAACGTTATTGGATACGCCGGGCCACGTGGACTTTGCGGCCCAAACGGAACAGGTATTGAGTGTCTTGGATTATGCGATTCTGGTCGTGTCAGCAACGGATGGCATTCAGGGCTATACACGAACGTTGTGGCGGTTGCTACAACACTACGAAGTCCCCACGTTTATTTTTGTGAATAAAATGGACGCGGATACGGCCAATCGGGAGCAGGTGTTGGCACAACTCCAACAGGTATTCTCACCAGGATGCCTGGCATTTAACGACGCTGAAACCGCAGATGGTGACATTCCGGCTGCGGTCTATGAGGATCTGGCGATGCAAGACGATACGGTGCTTGAAGACTTTTTGGAGAGTGGCACGGTTGCCGATGATACGGTGCGTCAAATGATTCAGGCGCGGCAGGTCTTCCCCTGTTATTTCGGTGCGGCTCTAAAACTGGACGGTATTGAGAGCCTGCTGGCAGGACTCGATCAGTGGACGAAAGCGACCACCTATCCGACAACGTTCGGTGCGAAAGTCTTTAAAATCTCTCACGACGATAAGGGCGAGCGCTTGACCTGGCTACGGCTGACCGGCGGTGTCTTAGCCAATAAAGATCTCATTCTCGACGACCAAAAGGTAAATCAACTGCGGGTCTATGATGGGGCCAAATTTGCGATTTCACCTAAAGTCGTCGCCGGTGAAGTCTGTGCGATTCCCAATCTGACGGGAACCCATCCGGGACAAGGGCTGGGGGACCAAGCTGCGGCTCGCACACCGGAGATTCAGCCGGTGCTGAACTATACACTGGATCTCAAGGGCAATGATCTTCACAAGTGCCTGACAATCTTACGGCAGTTAGAGGATGAAGACCCGCAGCTACACGTGACGTGGTCGAGCCACTTACAGGAGATTCGCGTTCAGATCATGGGGTCAGTTCAGCTGGAAATTTTCCAGCAAATCCTGCGTGAACGCTTTAACCTTGATGTTGATTTTGGGGCAGGGAGCATCCTGTATAAGGAGACTTTGACGCAAGCGGTCGAAGGTGTTGGTCATTTTGAACCTTTGCGGCACTACGCAGAAGTCCACTTGCTCATGCAACCGATGCCGCGTGGTAGTGGCGTGAGCTTTGCGGCCGACTGTGATCTGGAGATTCTCGGGAAAAATTGGCAACATCAGGTGTTAACCAGTCTGCGAGCCAAGGAACATTTGGGCGTCTTGACGGGGGCTCCATTGACGGACGTTAAAATCACGTTGGTTACCGGTCGCGCCAGCATCGTGCATTCGGTCGGCGGCGACTTTCGTGAGGCAACTTGGCGGGCGGTGCGACAAGGATTGATGATGGCACAAACCCAGGGCCACGCCGAACTGTTGGAGCCGTGGTATCGGTTCCGGCTAGAAGTTGGTCAGGATCAGGTCGGCCGGGCCATGACCGATATTCAGCGGATGCAGGGAAGTTTTGAAACGCCAGCGGCGACACCGACTGCGGCAGGTATGACCGTTTTAACGGGCACGGCGCCAGTCAGTGAAATGCAGGATTACGTGCAGGAAGTTAACGCGTATACGCACGGGCAGGGACAGTTGGAATGCCTAATTGACGGCTATCGTCCCTGCCACAACGCCGACGCCGTGATTGCAACCGCGGATTACGATCCAGTCGGTGACCTGGACAATACGCCGGGGTCCGTCTTCTGTGCACACGGTGCTGGGTATCCCGTGCATTGGGATGACGTTCCGGGAATGGCACATGTGGACTATGTGTATTCGGCGGATGAGTTGGCGAAGTTGACGGCCGCTGATCAGAAATAGAAAATTTGAATGAGCAAGTTGCCGGAGTACGTTAAAGTTCTTGACGGGCGACTTGCTTTTAAAATGCACAGATAATTAATTGTAAGCGCTTGACATTTTTAAAAGTTAGCATATTATGTACTTGAGTACTCAAGTAGTCGAATTTAAGGAATGATAAAAATGGCCATTGATAAACGTAAACGAAATCGAAGTGTTCGCGCACAAATCGTAGCGGACATTCAGAGTAATATTTTAAAGAACATGAAGACCGGTGATAAATTACCATCAGAAGCAGACTACGCAGAACAATATGAAGTGACGCGGTCGACGATTCAGAAAGCATTAAAGGACTTGGAAGATTTACAAATGATTGATCGCGTTCAGGGAAAAGGGAGCTTCGTAAAGCTTAAGAATCCCAAAATTGATATGTTTAATTTCAAAGGATTCTCTGACTATGCCCTGCAAATGGGCGCTGAACCCGTGACTAAGGTACTAAGAAAAGAAATTAAAGATAACCAAGAAATGGTTCTACAACGGTTACGGGGAATTAAAACTGGTGGGAATACAATTCAGTTAACACTTGATGAATCACACTTAAATCTCGATACTTTTCCTGGGCTTGATCAATATGATTTTGCCGAGCAGTCACTTTATCAAACGTTGCGAGAGAAATTCAAGGTTTACCCGGCAACGGCTAATTTATTGGTTTCGCCGATTATGCCGACTACCGAACAGGCAACGCTCTTAGAAGTGGATAAACAGCAGCCCTTATTACAAGTTACGGGTCAGGTCAGAACCAGCGAAAATGATCTTGTTGAAACCATTAAAGTTATTTATAGCGATCAGTCGAATTTTAAATTTGTTGTTGGGGTCTAAAGAGAAAGGGAAGTTTTGCAATGAAACGAAATAAAGATAAAGTATTGGGAACTATTTATGGGCAAGCCATTGGCGATGCCATGGGGATGCCCTCCGAATTATGGCCAGTTGAAACGATTCGGCGACAATTCGGCGGCCTCATCACTAAATTTTTGGATGGGCCACAAAATAACGATATTGCTTTGAACTTTACTAAGGGACAGTACACGGATGATACCAATCAAGCCTTAGCCATTCTGGATTCATTGATTGAGACCGATTGGCAACCAGATCAAAAGAACCTGGTTAAGCACGTCATGGCCTGGGCCGATGCGGTCGGCGCTTGGGACAATAATATTCTTGGTCCTAGCAGCAAGGCGGCCTTAAAAGCCATTAAAGAAGGTAAGGATCCAGCACCAGTGACCGCGACAGCTTTGACGAATGGCGCAGGGATGCGCATCGCACCGATTGGCACCTTATTTACACCAGACCAACTGAATGATCTCGTCAAAATGGTTTACGAGGTTAGCCGAATCACGCATTCCAGTGATGTTGCGGTTAGTGGTGCCAGCATGATTGCCGGTGCCGTTACGGCAGCAATGGCGGATTATGACTGGGATGATATCGTGACATATGCACTAAATGCAAATGATTTGGGCTATCGATTGGGTAGTCCAACCTGGGCAGCAAAAACGCATGATCGCTTGCTATTGGGGATTCGGTTGGCCCATGAATTTAGCGATGATGAAGTTAAATTCAGCCAGGCGATTTATGAAGTGGTAGGCACGGGAACCATGATTTCGGAGAGTATTCCGGCGGCTTTAGCCATTGCTTACTACGCTAGGGATGTTAAAAAATGTGCGCTACTCTGTGCCAATCTAGGTGGAGATACAGATACTATCGGAGCCATGGCGACCGCGATTTGCGGGGCTAAGAATGGACTGTCCGCAATCGACCCCGAATGGATTGAAACGATTGATCAGGAAAATCCGCAGCATGATATTCCGGCATACGCTGACCATATTTTAAAGTTTAAGACGAACTAGTCTCGGGAGGACTGTCATTATGAATGATGAAATCGTAAAAATTTCTGATGCCGATAAAACATTAACGCCAGGAAAAATATTTTATAATTGGTTTGCTGCTAATATTGGTATTATGGGATTTGTTTACGGCGCCATGATTGTTTCTTATCATTTGTCGTTTGTTCAAGCAATTTTTGCTGCCTTATTTGGGGCGCTGTCCTTCTTAGTTCCCGGATGGGTCGCTATGATTGGACAACGGGAAGGGATTACGACATTTAAGTTAAGTCGAGCCGCTTATGGGACGCACGGAAATAAAATTCCGAATGCTATTGCTTGGGTGAACATGGTCGGTTGGCTATCCGTTAATGTTATTACAGGGACCATGCTTCTAATTTCGATGTATGGCGTGTTGAATATTCCTAAAAATACCCTGACTCGCGCTGTGGCGTTGGTTATCTTTGGTGGCTTAGTTATTCTTTCAGGTCTGTTAAAAGAAGCAACTTTGGCTAAAATTCAGACGTGGTTAAGCTATATCTTTGGTGCACTGACGGTTGTTATCTTGATTTTATTCCTGATGAAAGCAGATTGGCATGCGGCATTTACATTGCCTAGTGGGAGCTGGATTAGTGGCTTCTTGCCAGCTGTTAGTATTGTCGCAGCAGGATCGGGAATTTCCTGGTCAATGGCGGCTGCCGACTGGGGAGCCTATGTGAAGCCGACAACGCGGCCATCGAAGACCTTTTGGGGAACAGCTATGGGAGGCGCTGCACCATTATTTATTCTAATGGCTGGTGGGATCCTATTGAGTACCATCGAACCTTCTTTGGCAACAACGGGTAATCCGTTCGATGTTATGTATTCAGCTTTGCCAAGCTGGATTGGAGTTATTTATTTCTTAGTTGCCGCCGGAGGGTTAATCCCACAGTGTATTGTTTCCCTGCGGTCTGCACGAATTAACTTGTCTACGATGGGAATTCAAGTTTCACAACGGACGTCATTAGTGATTCATGGGGCCATTGTGATTCTGATTCCAGTTTATGTTTTGTTTATTTCAGGAAATTTCCTGTCAAACTTTGAATTGTTCTTAAATTTCCTAGGGATCTGTTTAGCAAGCTGGGTTGCCATCTTCTTGTGTGACAGTGCAATGTTCAGAGGTCATGGTTACGATTTGAATTTAATGAAACCGGATTCAAAAACACGTTATAATTGGGGTGGTATCATTTCATGGGTAATTGCTACTGCTACTGGCTTCATGTTCACGAATAATGCCATTTGGAATGGACCATTTGCCCACGGTATCTTTAGAGATAACAGCTTGGGTGTCTTTATCTCCGCAATCGTCGCAATCATTTGCATGTTTATTGTGAAAGGCATGAGCCATTCACAGACTGTTGAGGAGGCTAAGTCATGAGTAAAGCCTTAGTTTTAGGTGCTGCTTTTGTTGACGTTGTCATTAATGTTCCGCGCTTACCATTCTCTGGTGGGGATGTGACAGGTGAACTCAAGTCATATCATGTCGGAGGTTCTGCGTTTAATGTCTATGGCGCAATTCGCCATTCAAGCCAAGCTGCTAAGCTTTTTGTCCCGGTTGGTGTGGGTCAATATGCTGACCGAGTACGTAAACATTTGCTGGATAAAAAAATTCCTTTAAGCCTACCGGTAAGTGGTGCGGATAATGGTTGGGATCTTTCCTTAGTGGAGCCAGATGGTGAACGGAGTTTCTTGACAATTGACGGGATTGAGCAGCAATGGGATAGCAGTTGGTTTGATCGGATCAATATGTCCGATTATCATTATATTTATGTTAGTGGTTATGAACTGGAAAATTCGCAATCGGCTCAGGTTATCTTGAATGCATTGAACCATAAGTCTGAAAATACTTATGTGTTATTTGATACATCGCCACGAATTGGGCAGATTTCAGCTCATGTCCTAAAGCAAATTCTGACTGATCACGTCATCGTTCATTGTAATGCAGATGAGGTTAACCAAGTTATGCCAGAGGGCGAGTCGTTAACAGCTAAAGCGCAACGGATTTATAGTCTAACGCATAGCCCGGTAATTGTGACACTGGGTGGCCAGGGGACTTATTACTATGATGGTCAAGTAGAAGAAACGATATCTGCGGAGAAAGTGACGGTTATCAATACCATTGGCGCGGGGGACACGCATTGTGGCGGAATTATTGCGGGACTGATGGCAGGGATGTCGTTACGAAAGTCCCTTGAACAGGCCAATCGTCTATCCGCTCAAGTTGTTCAGCAGGAAAGCGGCAGTCTCTACTAAGTAACGAATAAAATTTTAAATAATCTCCTAAACGACGTGATTTATCCCAAAAAATCACGTCGTTTTTAACCCTAGCGCCACCATCTGTCACCCGCTAACTGTATAATCAGAATTGGCGTTGTGGGGCAAATGTCCCACGCCAAATACAGGAAAGTAGGGGATGTCATGTTTAAAAAATTACTAGGATTAAGCGCACTGCTGGCTGTAGGGGTCGTGGGAGGCCTGATGGGACCCGCACAACCAGCCGCTGCGCGCTCACCCAAGACACTGCAGGGGATGACGTACACCCATACCACGCCACTGCGCTCACGGGGGATCTGGTACAATTGGGATAAGGAAGTTGGTGCGACTAAGATCGTTGTCAAAAAGCATCAGGTTAAGTGGTATTACCACTTTCACAAGCAAGGCAAGTGGCGTCACCAACAGACCTTAACGGGCAAAAAGCTCTACGTTTACCATCAGACGTTGAAGCATAAGAAAATGTTTGGGTTCTATGCGGCCTATGAGGATGACTTTAACTTCTTCTACACCGGGACTCAGAAGATTAAAGGAAAGCACGTCAAATACCTCTCCTCGGCTGGAATTTACACATACTATCACAGCTGGAAATATGCGGTACGCTAAAGTCAGTTGTTTCATGTGAAACACCGGTCCGTGACGTGTGCTATACTGAGGCCATCTTAGGGATTTGCAGGCGATACCTAGGCCAACATTGCCGTCGATGGAAAGGATTATTATGCGTATCAACGTCTTACAACACACACCTAATGAGGGGCCCGGGACCATTGCGGATTGGGCCCGGCAACATGGGCATGCAATGTATACGTATCATCCCTATCAGTTCGGTCACTTACCGACTGCGGCCGAGACGGATCTCTTAGTGATTTTGGGTGGTCCCATGAGTCCCAACGATGACCAACCCTGGATCAAACAGGAACGGGCCCTCATTCGCGAGTTATTAGCCCGCAATACCCCGATATTTAGTGCCTGTTTCGGCGCGCAACAGATCACCAAGACGCTGGGTTATCCCGTGCTCAAGGCACCTGCTAAAGAGGTGGGGTGGGCACCGGTTTACCGGCAGAGTGAGGTAATCCCGGGCTTACCGGCCCAGCTAAACGTGCTGCACTGGCATGAGGAAATGTTTACACTCCCACCAGAGGCGCAGCTACTGTTTTCCAGCGACCGCGTCACGAACCAGGGCTTTGTCCTGAACCATCGGGTCGTGGGACTCCAATTTCATTTTGAACCGGCAGCCGATAACGTCCGTGAAATGGTGGTTAATGATTTTCCCTATATTGACGGGTCCGCGCTACACCAAACGGCAACAGACATCTTAGCCGTGTCGGTGCCGGCGGAGAATCAGCAGGCGATGTTTCGGATTCTAGATTTTATCACCGCTTAAGTCGCCAAATAACTGCGATTAAGCGGCATCATGTGGATTTTTAAAGCAGGTAGCTTGGTCAAATCACCAAGTTACCTGCTTTTATTAATATTATTATTAATAGTAAAACAACGATTATTAATCCAGCTTCAGTGAGAAAGTGCTGTTACAACGTTTTACCTTTTTCTCTTGCTCTCCGGCCGGCACTCCTGTAAACTGACAATTACACAAATTATGCAATCGTTTTAACGTAAAAGGGGTCGCTCATGAAAATTAGTAAAAAAGTTTGGTTCGACGCGATTGGCGTGGGACTGTTCACACTGGTCTATAGCTTGATTATGGGGAGTTGGTCCCTGTGGATGGGGTCCGCCGCCTTTATTGCGGTCTCCTATTTCTTTGGTGCCGGCTTTCCCAAGGATAAGCTCTGGAATATTCTGATTAGTTTTGCTCTGGGCATTGTTTGGGGTCTGATTGCCTTTCGTCTCCTACAGATTCCCAGCATTGCGCCGCTGTGGCCGAGTGCGTTGATGTTTGGGGTAATGACCTTCATCGTTCTCTTCCTGCAAGGGACCATCATGAAATTTACCATTGTGCCGGCCTGGCTGATTGCTTGGGGGACCACGATGCTGATCATTACCAACATCACCGTGCACAACTGGTCACTGTTTGTCGTCCAACTCTATGGCTCGATGTTGCTGGGAATCTTCGTGATTGGTTATGCGTCGGACGTTTTCAACCGCATCATGTTCCGCCTATTCCCGGAAAAGACCACAGAATCGACCGAAACGCTAGTCGACGATGAACAGGGTTAATTGCTAAGGGGCCACCCGTAAAATGGGGGGCTCTTTTATTTTGGCGTTCTGTTGTTTTCGCCGACTTTTTGCTAAGCTGGAAGAGAGGTGATTCGATGCAAATTCAAGAAGGATTCATGCCGTTTCAAAACTACCGAACCTACTACCGCGTCGTGGGCGATTTAAATAATGGGCAAACGCCGTTGTTGCTGCTTCACGGCGGTCCCGGGTCGACCCACAATTATTTCGAAGCCTTCGATGAACTGACCGCGCAGACCGGCCGGCCAGTCGTCATGTACGATCAGCTTGGCTGCGGTCGCTCGGATATGCCGGACGACCCGCAACTTTGGCGCGCACAGACCTGGGTAGCCGAATTACAAGCCTTACGGAATTATCTTGGCCTTACCAAAATTCACCTGTTGGGGCAATCCTGGGGTGGGATGCTGGCCATCATTTATCTATGTGATCATCAACCGCAAGGGATTCAGAGCCTAACGCTGGCCAGCACGCTGTCGTCTGCGCGATTATGGGCGCAGGAACAGCATCGCATGATTGGCTTCATGAGTGCTGCGGATCAAGCCGCCATCGTGCAGGCCGAACGCAGTGGGGACTTCACGACGCCAGCCTACCTGACGGCCAATCAACATTTCATGACGCGGCACGCCGCCGGACCCGTGACGGCAGCATCTCCCGAGTTTTTACGTCGGCCTAAACGGCAGGGCGTCGTGGCCTACAAAACGGCTTGGGGTCCTAACGAGTATTTCCCCACGGGGACGCTCAAAGATTATGAATACACGAGCAAGTTGACGCGGATCACCACGCCCACGCTAGTGACCAGTGGCGTCAATGATCTCTGCACGCCGCTAATCGCCAAGACCATGGTCGATCACCTCCCGCACGCCGAGTGGACCTTGTTTGCCCACAGCCGGCACATGGCCTTTATCGAGGAACCCGCCGCCTACTTGACCCGGATCACAGCGTGGTTACGGCAGAACGAGCGTTAATCTCGGGTGAAAGGAGCGTCATTCAAATAGCAAGCTAAAAACGTCCCCAACAACGGTGATCCGTTAGTCGAGGACGTTTCGTTTGATCTTAGAGTTCGTTAGCATTGGCCATCATCTGCGTCATGACGCGATCGAGCGTGTCGAGATCGGCCTGTGGAATGTTGGCCGTCACGCGTTCGCGAAAGGCTTCGGCAAGCGGGATACTCTCGTTTAAGAGGTCCTGACCACTTGCCGTCAGGGTTAGCAGGCGGGCCCGGTGGTCGTTGGTATTCACGGCAATCGAGATGAGCGCCGCTGAGCTGAGCTGGTTGACGATTTTCACCATGCTGGGCCCGGTAATGCCGACCAGTTCGGCCAGGTCGCGCTGGTTGATCTGATGTTGCTGATCGATGTAGTAGAGGGCCATCCAAGCGCTTCGGTTGAGGCCCATGGGTGCCATGGCATCGTTGAATTTGCTGGCAAAAAGCTTGCTACTACGAGACGTAATGCACATGATACAGCTGTCTAAGTCGAATTGGGATGTTGTCATTGCGGTCACCGCCCTTGGATGGATTAGATACTTTATTATACCATGCTTCGGTCTAAAAATAGATAGTTAGCTAACTATTGACTTTGCTCAGTTATTCCTTATAATGAAGTTGTAAGCGCTTAACAAAAAGATATAGGGGGCGACACTAATGGAAAGATATCAGGCAACGGCGAGAAAAACACCGTCGAGTCTACAAGTTGACGTCCATTCTCGTGGCGTACACACCACCATCGATGAACCGACAAGTTTGGGTGGGACGAATACGGGGATGAATCCAGTGGAATTGGTTTTGAGTGCCCTGGGAACGTCCTTACAAGAAACAGCAGCGAGATTAGCATCAGAAAACAAGTTCAATTATGAGCAAATGGCGGTGTCTCTCGAAGGCGATTTGGACGCCGCAGGGTTTATGGGCGATCCGGATATTCGCAATGGCTTTCAGGAGATTCGCTATCGGTTAGAATTCAAGACGCAAGCCTCTCAAGCGGAATGTAGCGAGTTTGCGGACTTAGTTGCCGCCAACTGTCCAGTTGAGGACATGTTGAAGAACGGCGTGAACGTTGTCTTGGATCAAGTCGAAATCATTTAAAAGGAGGTCGTCAACATGACCATGGAGACATTTAAAGCGCGCGTAACGACGACTGATCGGCCGAATGAATATCAGGCAGCCGTACGGGATTTTACCATCAGGTTAGCGCCGGATTCACCAGCCGCTACGAGTTCACACGAGGCTGTCTTACAGGCACTGGGCGCCTGTGAAGCCATCGTGATGGCGTCCTTCAATAAACAACAAGACTTTACCTATCGGGACGTTTACTACACCTTGGAGGGAACGAAGCCAGCGGATGTAAAACGGCCAGGCTTCGATCGCATCGGGGTTGCGGTGCACCTGAATACCGATGAGCCGAAACATAAATGCCAGGACTTCATGACGTTTACCGAAAATACCTGCCCGGTCATGGACAATTTAACCCATACGGTTCCGGTCAAACGGACGGGAATTGCCGTGAAGGCCTAATTTAATCAGAAAATGTCAAAAACGATGCGCCTGAATGACGCACCGTTTTTTTGTTGTGCGCCCGGCATGGGCGCTAACTAGGCGGTGAAAATCCGCTGTGGGCCGTAGTAGTCGGAACCACGAGCCGAAGGCAAAGGTGTCCATCG
>NZ_JAAVSC010000045.1 GCF_012641095.1 Lactobacillus sp. HBUAS51381 | reverse complement strand
GCTCAAAGCGAGGGAAAAGACAGCACTTCGGCTTTTCCCGATCCTTCCCACAGCGATCCAGACCAAATTTGGCGAACGGTAAGGCGGCCAGTACGCGACAATCATATTATAATGGCTGTTATCCTTGTCACACCAGGATTCGTAGCTGTTTTCTATCTTTCAACCTTTAGTAAGGGATTAGAAAAGGCACTATCAAAATTGATTGATGGCGCCTAGGCGTGAATTTTAAATTTAGCTCGCCATATCATTCACATTGAGCCGATGCTGCTTGGTTCCTTGCCAGAAAGGCACCTTCACGACCCCCATAATCTTATCGGCGTCCACGTAGCCCCAAGCCCGGCCGTCTTCGGAAATACTACGGTGGTCACCGAGCACGAAGTAGTGGCCCTTAGGGACTGCGTTACCTTGGTACGCCCAGTGGTGGGCCTTGGCCAGACTGCTGAGCGTCCAATTGCCCGTGCCGGTCGTGCGTTCGGATTTACTGATGAATGACTGGTTAATCTTACGGTTATTGACGTAAATGTAGCCGTTCTTGCTGACGACCTTATCGCCCGGCATCCCGATAACGCGCTTCACGTAGTTGGTGTTCTTGGCGGCGGTTGGATCCTCACCGTACGCATCAAAGACGATGACACTCAACGGTTTGACCTTGAGTGGTTTGAGCACCAGCATGCGTTCGGTATCAGCCAGATTGGGTTCCATGGACCCACCAGAGACCTTAACGACTTCGAGGCCGTACGTGCGTACCAAGAAGACCAGTATGAGCGCGACCAGAATGGGTACCACCCAGCTTAAAATATTGCGTAATAGTTTCATGTGAACAAAGCGCTCCCCTAGACAAGTTTAATAGCTCTAAGTTTACCACGCGATTTCTCCCCCTCGCCAATTTAGCGAAAAGTTAAAGAAAACCCTAGAAATTTCGTTCAAATGGTAGCGCTTTCTTTGAAACTATGCAACAATTAAGAAGCAACGACAGACATACGCTAAGGAGGAAACACCATGGCAGAGCTAGAAGAATTATTGCAAGTTGCGACCGATATGTTGGAGCGGGCCTACACACCATACTCGCATTTTCACGTGGGGGCGGCGGCAGTCGGCGCCAGCGGCAAGATTTACGGTGGCTGTAATATTGAAAATGCGGCGTACGGGTCAACGATGTGTGCCGAACGAACGGCTATTTTCTCCGGCATCGCGGCGGGTGAAAAGCGGTTTACCGAATTACTCGTGACGGGAAATACCGAAGGGGCAATCGCGCCGTGCGGGTCGTGTCGACAGGTCATCAGTGAGTTCTTTGATCAGGACGCCGTGATCTACCTGACCAACCAAAAGGGTGCGCTGGCCGAGACCACGGTGGCGGGCATCTTACCGGGTGCTTTTCTGGAATTGAAGTAATAAAATCGTTTGTTACATACGGGCTGGGAAGCTGATCCCAGTCCTTTTTTAGGCTCATTTTGCTTCAGACTAGCGGCTAAATAGCGCTGAATTTGAGAGATAAAATACTATCTCAGATAAATTACTTTGACACACATAGTAGTGTGTGATACATTAGACCCATTGAAGCAGTGAAAGGAAGTGGCGACATGGCTGAGGTGATCTCCAAGGATTTAATCCGGGGCCATACGGATACCATTGTGTTAAATATTTTACAGCAGGGCGATAGCTACGGGTATCAGGTGGCCAAGCGGGTGCGCGAGCTCAGTCACGGCCATTACGACCTAAATGAGGCCACGTTATATACCGTGTTTCGGCGGCTAGAGAAGAACGGGGCGCTCACGGATTATTGGGGCGATGAGACGCAGGGGTCTCGCCGCAAGTACTATCACGTGACGGACGTTGGCCAGACCATGTTGGCCGAGAAGACGGCGGCCTGGCGCTTTGCCAAGCCAATTATTGATGAATTGATTACGGGCAAGATTACCAAGGAGGATTAGCATGGACGATATGACAATGGAGATTCGGACGCGGTTGGATGAACGGTTTCGCCAGTACCAACCATCACGGGCACTGACTGAATTAAAAGAAGAGTTGGTGGGTGACCTCACGGAAGCCGTGACGGAAAAGATTAATCAGGGGATGGACGCACCGTATGCGGTCGATGAAGCCATGCAGCAACTGGGCGATATCGACAGCCTCCTGAAGGAAGTCGCCGATGAAGACGCTGCGAAGGCGGACGCGGCCAAGGATGAGGCCGACCAGTCGCAACGCAATCGGGATACCCATTCTCACGTTCAGATTGGGAAACTTCACATTACGGATGATCAGGTCACTTGGGGCGATCACGTGGTCGTCGATGGTGACGGGGACAAGGTTGATTTAGGCAAGCTGGTTCAGGTTGATGGCGACCACGTGTCGGTGGGAAATGGCTTTATCGATGTCAATGGCGATGACGTTAAGATCAATGGTGAGCGCCCCCAGCGCGCTTACGTGGGGTCACTGAAACTGGTCAACACGCAGTCTTTCGCGGTCAACGACCTCGACGAAGTGGCGATTAACTATCCAGATGCCGCCGTTAAATTGGGTCAGGCCAGCGCGTCAGAGATTGTGGTTAATGAGTATATGAGTCGCGACAGTGAGCGCTTCTATCTGCAGAGCCGCCAGTACGGTTCACGGCTGGAATTGAATCAGGGTGACCGACCGCGGCTGTGGCCACTGCACGTCCGCACCGAGATTTTTATCCCCAGTACGCTAAAGGGACGGGTTCGCGTGCACGCCGGCAATGGCAGTCTGGAGGTCAGCGACTTACGGTCTAACGCCGATCTCGACATTCATGCCACCAATGGCGCCATTCGGGCCTTTAACAATCAGCTGATGAATTTCACCATCCGGGCCACGAATGGGTCGGTGCGGGTGGACCAATTGAATGCCTTGAAATATCAACTGATGAGCACCAATGGTTCCGTTACGCTGACGAATGTCGAGGGCGGCGGTCAGGTTGAATCGACCAACGGGGCCATCCGGGTGACGGATCACAAGGGGGACGTGAACCTGAATTCCCGCAACGGCGCCATCAAGATTGATGGCTTACAAGGGGTGATCGCAGCCTCTTCGCGTAACGGGGCCATTCGCGTTCAAGGACTATCTGGTGGTGGGCGTTTCCACTCTGGCAATGGCCGGGTCAACGTCGGCTTAACCGATCTGACCAGCGATGTGACCATCACGGGCAATGCTAGCGTTGCGGTCACCGTGGGGCCTGGGACGGCGTACAATCTGGATGTCCGTAACGATGACGGCACGGTTCAGGTTCCACGACTAGCCCAACTGACCCTCGATGACCGTCACCACAAGATTGGCACGATTGGTGAAGACGCGACACAAACGGTTAAAATTGATACGGTTCACGGCAGCATTCACCTCGATTAAGTCGCCTGCACGCTGACACTTTAGCGATATCACCGCACGTTTAGTGTTTTTTCAACTATCGTAACCGGAGACAGCTAGAGATGTAGGCAGCCGCAGGTGGTTCGTTGATGACTAATTTAATAGCGATAAACCTTATCAACTGGGGACTGGAGCGTGTCCGTGAATTTTCAACCTTTAGGCATTTAATAGTAACGATAAAAGCAAGAGCCTGGACGTTTGTCCGCGGCTCTTGTTTTTTGAGATAATATTTTTATGGCAAAGCGATTGGACCCCTGCAATGAATTAAACTGTGTAAAATTCCGAATGTTACCAGTCACTATAGATTGGTGCATAATTCAGCGGTCGTGACGCGGTATAATCAGGTGTAATCTTAGTTGGTTTTCCGATTTTTTAGCAATGGAGATGGGGAGTTGAAAGGGGAAACAATGGGAAAACATAAGGATTACTGTCAATTGTAAATAAAATACCAACAATTTGCTAAAAAAGGTTTATTTTTTGGGTGAGAGAGGCGATACTAGAGGGAGTTACTACATGGGAGAGTCATAAAGATACCACCAAGATTGAAATTGGTGTAAATGAACGCGGCTGATCTGTGTTAGGGGAATTTCACAGGAATGACCAGCTGCGAGACCGAGATAGACCGTTGTCGATGAAAGATAATCAACGGTTCCCGTGTAAGTAACGTCTCGCGTATTGACCGTGGTCAATTGATTGTTTTGATAAGCTGTTTGGAGTAACGTTCTAATTTGGTGACGAGCTTGGGTGAACATAAATATCACGTCCTTGATGGGAAGATTAGTTCTATTATAGAACGTGTGTTCGATTTTGGAAACCTCTAAAAAGAGTTTTATTGGATAAGATAGTTTGATAGTAAAAAGTAAGTAGGGTTATCCACTTACATAATATTGACCGGTGACTTGGCTGGCCTTTTCAGCTAAACTAAACCCGAGGGGTGTACCCAAATTAGGATGGTAATAGGCAGCGCCCGGCGCTGAAACTAGAAGGAGTAATGGATTTATAATGACAGAGACGACGAATGACAACGTAACGGAAGCAGAATTGAAGAAAGAGTTTGACGACTTATACATGCACATCTTTAAGTATATTGGTGATTTCGTTTCGATTCCGACGCAAAAATACAATTTGACCTTTGAAGCCTTCATGGTGATGGAAAACGTTGCCCGGAGTAAGAATGGACAAACGTTGGTTGAACTTGCCAAATTAGAAGGCGTCTCCAAGAGCGCTATCGCTCGTCAGGTTAATGTATTACTTAAGGAAAACTACGTGATGCAAAAGGTAGATCCTAATGACCGTCGAGTTAAGTACATTACCTTAACGGCGGCTGGCAGTCGGGTTCAACGGAACTTGGCACAAGCCACCGATGAACGGTTCCACCGCTGGTTAGGCTTCTTCGGTAAGGATGAAGCGGAACACTTCATCAAGGTTCTTCACCGCGCCAATGATCGCGCTGTGGCGGCAGGCTTTGTTGGGTTTGACAGCTTACACGATAAGCGCCGCAATTCTAACCGTGGCCGGACGCATGGTAGCCGGACCACTGACTAATTTTTCGTAAATAAAAAGGCAGTACGAGACCGCATTATCGCGGATCGTACTGCCTTTTTTCATGGTTGCATGCTTAGTTGTAACTAGCCGCCTTGTCATTCTCACAAAGTGGTTATCAACAAATCCAATATACAGGGGAAACCAGTCGCCTGCGGTTGCCAGCAATTCCGCCTGCTGTGGGGACCGCCTACAGCCAAAGGACGGGCTTCCGGCTCGCTTGGAAGCCTTGCACAAGCCCACAAGTCTCCCAAGTCGTCACACGGTTGGCTCCATTACTGGCCGCCTCCGGCATGATACTGGTTGTCATGGCTGTTGTGTTACCCCCGTAACCGACAAGTAGTATTGACGAGGTAACACGATTTCGGTTAACAACCATTACTGTGCGGACAGTCAGGCAGCAATAATCGTCAGCGAAAGCCCTAAGCATCCCGATCAGCTGGGGTAATCTTAGCCTGTAGGGTGCGTTCGTCGTAGAAGAGGAGAATCGCAAACATTACCACGTATAACAGCAACGGTAACCACGCATAATTCAACGTGATCATGTGCTGCGTCGCGATATTTTGGCTGTGATTGGCCGCATACCCCGATAGATGGAAGAGTCCCGCCGTGATGAGTCCGCCGAGCCCTAAGCCCACGTTGACGCCGAAGTCATCGGTCGAGGCCAGGATGCCCTCGGCTTGGATGCCCAAGGCCATGCCATAACGAATCGTATCGGCGATCATGATGGAGACCAGACCGATAATCAGTCCGTTTCCCACGGAGTTGAGCAGAATGCCGCCGAAGATAACGGGCAGGTGATCACTGACCACCCCAATGCTGAGCACCAGTTGGCCCAGTGCCGCGAGCGCGATCCCGCTCAGCATCGTCCGTTTCTTGCCCCACTGACTAGCAGAATGGACAATCAACAAGACGCCAATCAAGGCGGCAAAGGTGAAGCCATTGGCATAAGGAACCAATGCTTCGCTGTGTTGGATGTATTTAAAATAATAAATCGTGGTTTGGTTCTTAATCGCCGTGGTCAGCCAATACAACAGAATCACGACTGAGATGATTAACCACGGCTTATTTTGGCGTAACATATGACTCACGGCTCGCCAAGATTGGTGAGCGTGTTCGGGATGGCTGAAGCGTTCGTGGACGTGGAAGAAGGTGTTCCAGATCAGCGCCAGTGAAATGGCGCCGAACAGAATAATCGTCAACAGGAATCCTTGTTGCTGGTTGCCGTGGCCAAAGAGGGCGACCAGTGGCAGGGTGAAGACGGCCACGATAATTTGCACGGAACTGCCACAGAATTGACGAATGACACCGAGGACGGTCTGTTCCCGGTCATTTTGCGTCAGCGTGGGCAGAATCGAGGTAATCGGCAAGTTGACCGCCGTGTAGAAGAAGCCCAACCCCAGATAGGTCACGTAGGCCCAGATGAGCTTCCCGGTAGGGCCAAAGGGCGGCGTGACAAACGTCAGGATGGCGAAGATCACGTAGGGCAATGCGTACCACAGAAAGAACGGCCGACTCTTCCCCCATTTTGAGTGGGTGTGGTCGATCATCAACCCGATGAGGAGACTCTCCACCACATCGGCGAGGCGGGCGACGACAAACAGAATGGCGGCGGCACTGGCGGATAGTCCGTAGATGTCGGTGTAAAAGAACAACAGATAAGTGGTCATCATTTGGAAGACCAAGTTATCGGCGGCATCGCTGAGCCCATAGCTCAATCGTTCCGGCCACCGCGTTTGCCAAGCATTCATCCGAGAGACCATCTCCAATTCATTCTATTTTAGCGGGACAATTGGTTACTTACGCTTCTCGGCGACCAAGCGACGGTAGACTTCCGCGCCGACTAAGTCGTTGGTCACCATCCAGGCGATGTGACCGAGGGCTTCGGAGACGTGCTCTTCACCCGGTTGATCCTTTGCGGCGGGCACGGTTCCCATGGCGGGCATGATCCCGAGGTGAAAGGCGATCCAGATGGCGAGGCCGAACCAGGTGCCCGCGTCCTTCTTGATGGCGGGAATCTTCTCGCCAATGATCTGATAGAGCACGGCAAAGGTGGTGGAGAACCCGAAGTGAATCACGTAGCTCACCCAGGGTAATTGGTGGCCCGAATAAGTATAGGTGGCGTGGGTCACCTTCGCGGGAATGCCGAACTGTTCCAGTAGCGTCTGGGGAGGATTGGTGGCATCGCGTTCTTCAGTACGGGGTGGCAGGACGTTCTCCCAGCCGAGTTTGACGAGTCCAGAGACGACGCCAGCGGCACCGCCGGCCAGGACTGCGGCAGGTAAGTTAATGGGATGTTTTTTAAATAAAGACAACATGAGATTCCTCCTTAAATGAGTCATGAACACAGAGTTGAGTATAGTCGTTTTGCGTCGAAAGTTGGGTAATTTTGCTTGCGGAACCAGTGGGTTAGGTCGTGGCGAGTAGTGGTCACCCGCCGAAATCAGGGCGTTGTGGAGGCGGGATCGAATTTGACGTTAGCGTCCTGATGGGCAATCTTAGTCAGCGCCAGTTCGGAATGACCGGCAGATCGGTAATAGCCAAAATCATGCTGACCAATCTGCACGGCCCTTGGGGAGGTCAGTGTATAGGGAACGGTAAAGATTTGATGACGGCTTTTTTGATAGGCAATGGCTGACGGGGTGGTCGTGGTGGCTGATTCCTTAAGCGCGTACGCCGCGACTTTAATCGTTTCCTGCTTGACGCGGTGCTGTTTTTTCACCACGGTCACCGAAAACGGTAATGGACTGGGCGCCTTGAACGTTATCGTTTTGAGATGCGCCAGTAACTGTCGATAATTGGCCACGGCCCGTCTGTCGGTCTTGATGGCCGCAAAGCTAACGACGGTGGCATGTTGGTCGGCCTTTAAAATCCGTTTTTCTTGGGCCAGACCGTGCTTGGCGGTGTTCATTAAGGTTTGCCGTTTTCGGACAAACGCTCGCTTGGCAAACGTGGTCCCTTTTTTCTGTAATTGTGGCACGGATAGGCTGGCGGCCGCGCCTAAGGTGAAGGATGCGGGCACCTGAAAGGCTGTGGCTCGGCCGTTTTGAGTAATCGCAACGGCCTTTAGCGGCGTGCTTGACCGGGGCGTCTTCGTTCCTCGGGCAATATACCAGACTTGGGTTTTCGCTGTCCGGCCGGTTTGGCCAAAGGCAATATCACTGGCATGGGAATGGGACTGACTAGTCGCGGATTGGTCCCCGCAAGCGGTCAGGGATAACAATAGGGGGATAAGTAAGATTAAGAACCATTTTTCTTTCACGATTTGCCTCGCTTTTCTCGAGCGCTCTGGTACGCGCTATTTTTATAATTAAAGGTTAAAAGATAGAAAACAGCTAGGATTCCTGGTGTGACAAGGATAACAACCATTATTATGATAGTCGCGTACTGGCCGCCTTACCGTTCACCAAATTTGGTCTGGATCGCTGTGGGAAGGATCGGGAAAAGACAAAGTGCTGTCTTTTCCCTCGCTTTGAGCCGTCAGCCCGCGTCTCAAAGACGCCAGTTTCCAAGCAGAACACTTGGAAACTCCCACGGCTGAGACCAAATTTGACTCACTCACGGCTATATGAGATATGTCCAATTAAACTGGCGGAACGTTGCTAATCCAGCGATGTTGCCGCACATTTAGTCGATTTCAACCATCGTAACCGGAGGCAGGCAGAGATGTAGGCAGCCGTGACAGCGGTGTTAGCTGATTTTCAGCTTACAGCGCGGGACGCGTTTGGAGACTGACGGGTTTCGTCAGGCTTCAAACCGAGCCGGAGGACCGCTGCTCAGGCCGCAGGCGGTCCCCACAGCGCCGGAATTTCTGGCAGCCGCAGGTGGTCGTTGATGATTAATTTTATGGCGATAAGCCTTGTCAGCTGGGGTCTGAAGCATGTTCGTGAACTTTCAACCTTTAGTTTTATCATTCAAATTATATACCGAATTTAAGATCGGTGCCCAACGTTTCATTGTGCGCAGCAAGCTGTTACACCGGCGTCTTTCAGTGATTGCTCAGTGTCTAAGCCGCTACCTAAACGCAACAGCTATCATGATCAAGCCTGCGAACTGGTGTTCCGTTTTAGAGTATGTTAAGCTGGTTTGGTAGTGTGCGCAAGGTCGTGAACGCTCAGGGTAGAAGTAGTGATGCGTCACGACCCGCATAAGAAGTTCGGTGATGGGAAATGAAGGGAGTTTGGGCATGCAAACAACTTTTGAACAGGGGTATATTGAGATTCAAGATGCCACGCAGAATAATTTGCGGCACGTCAATCTGCGGGTACCGAAATACCGAACCACGGTGTTTGTCGGGCTATCGGGGTCCGGCAAGTCTTCGCTGGTTTTCGACACGATTGCGGCGGCCTCGCGGCGAGAATTGAACGAGACCTTTCCCAGCTTTACGCAACAGTATCTGCCGAAATACGGGCAGCCCCACGTTGGGCACATCGGCCATTTACCGGTCGCCATCGTGATTGCACAACAGCGTCTAGGCAAGAATGCGCGGTCGACGCTGGCCACGTACACCGGGATTTACTCGTTGCTGCGGCTGTTGTTCTCACGAATCGGCAAGCCGTTCATTGGCTTTTCGGATAATTTTTCGTTTAACCTGCCGCAGGGGATGTGCCCGGCCTGTCAGGGACTGGGGTACGTCGATGATATTGACGAGCACCAACTGATTGACCCGGAGAAGTCATTGAATCAGGGGGCCATCACCTTCGTCAGCTTTGGCCCGGATACCTGGCGTTGGCGGCGGTACGCGACCAGTGGGTTATTTGATGATGACAAGCCCATCAAGGACTACACGCCTGAGGAGTATGAACTCCTGATGCACGCGCCCCAGCAAAAATTGAAGCATCCCGGCGAAGGCTTTCCCCGCACGGCGCTGTATGAGGGCGTCGTTCCCCGGATTCGGCGGTCCGTGATTGGCAAGAAGGAGGCGGCTCATCACCGCGAGGCCATCGCCAAGATCGTGACGCGCAAGCCGTGTCCAGTCTGCCACGGCACGCGGTTGAAGCCGGAAGTCCTGACCAACCACATCAACGGCCGGAACATCGCCGAAGTGTCGGCCATGGATTTGCGGCACGTGCTGGCCTTTTTACGGGCGATCACGGCGCCACTGGCCACCGATGTTGTCCGCGAGCTCACCACGAAGATTCAGTCGCTGGTCGATATCGGGCTGGGCTACCTGACCCTTGATCGGGGGACCAGCACGTTGTCCGGTGGTGAGGCCCAGCGGATCAAGATTGCCAAGTACCTGACCAGCGCGCTGGTCGATATGGTCTACATCCTGGATGAACCCAGTGTGGGCCTGCATCCCCACGATATTCAGTTGATTAAACAAGCACTGACCAAGCTCAAGGAAAAGGGCAACACGGTGCTAGTGGTGGAACACAACCCGGCCATGATTTCGTTTGCCGATTACGTGGTCGAGATGGGGCCACTGGCCGGTCAGGGTGGTGGCACGGTGACCTTCACCGGAACGTATCCGGAGTTGTTGGCTTCCGATACGTTGACCGGGAAATGGTTGCGACGGCCACATCAGTGGGGAGTAGAGCGGCAATCTTCGTCGCATTTGGCCCTGCGCCACGTGACCGAAAATAACTTGCAGGACGTGAGCGTGGACGTTCCCCTGGGCGTGATGACCGTGATCTCCGGGGTCGCGGGCTCTGGGAAGTCCTCGTTGGTGACCGCGCTCAAGAAGCAATTAACCGAGGACTATATCGACTTGGCTCAGACGCCCGTGGGCATTAACATTCGCTCGACGCCGGCGACCTACCTCGGAATCTTAGACGAGATTCGCAAGCTGTTCAGCCAGGCGAACGGCCGCGTCGGGACCAGTATGTTTAGCTACAATGGTAAGGGCGCTTGTCCGCGGTGTAAGGGGAAGGGCGTGACGATTACCAACATGGCCTTTATGGACCCCGTCGTCCAGACCTGTGAGCTCTGTCAGGGTAAACGGTATAGCGAGGAAGCCTTGCAGTATCACTATCAGGATAAAACGATTGCGGAGGTGCTCCAGCTATCCGTGAAGGCGGCCACGAACTTTTTTAAGGACACGCCCAAGTTGGCCAGTCAATTGGACAACCTGGATCGCGTGGGCTTGGGCTACCTGACGTTGGCGCAACCCCTGACCACGCTGTCGGGTGGCGAGCTCCAACGGTTGAAGTTAGCGGTCGAGTTAGGTAAAAAGGGAACGGTTTATCTGCTGGATGAACCCACGGCCGGCTTGCATTTAAAGGATACCGATCGGCTGATGAAGTTGTTCAACGCGCTGGTCGCGGCGGGCAACTCGCTGATTATTATCGAACATAATCTGGCGGTGATCAGTCAGGCCGACTGGCTGATTGACGTGGGTCCGGATGCTGGCCGTTATGGCGGTCATATCCAGTTCAGTGGGCGGCCCCGTGAGGCCACACAACACGCCGATTCACGGACGGGTGTGGCGTTGAAGGCGTGGATGGCAGAGGATTAAGTGTCGAAACCAGGCGGCTTCCAGCGAAAGCGACTGTCTTTTCCGCCCTGCTACAGCTAATTTTATGGTGACACGAGGAGTCTGGGTGTTTTTTACCCAGACTTTTTTTCAAAAACGATTTAAAATTGACAATTGTCAATTGTTTAGTGGCCGATTCCGGGTAGAATGAATCTTGTTGTTAGGGTGGTTGGTCAAGGACAAGTCAAGTTGTGACAGTCAACGGCCAAACTATGCTAGATTAAACGTACAGTTATGCGGGAAGCGGGACCAGGCCGACCGCGCAACTGTCAGAGACGAAACCAAAAGGAGATCGAAACCATGCCATTAATGCGAATCGATATGTACAGAGGCCGCAGTAAGGAAGAAATCAAGACGATTTTGGATATTGCCTACCAGGTTGCCACGGAAGAGTTACACCTGTTACCGCGTGACCGTTACCAAATTGTGACGCAACACGATCCAGAAGAGATGATTGTTTGGGATGTCGGCTTGGGTTTTGATCGGACCGAAAAGACGTTAATCTTCAGCCTGACGACTAGCCCACGTGAAGAGGCTGACAAGGAACGCTTCTATGCGCGATTGGTGAAGGAATTGGAAGCCGGCGCGGGGGTCCCGCCAACCGATGTCTTGATTAACCTGACCACCAATACCAAGGCCGACTGGAGCTTTGGCAACGGCGAAGCCCAGTTTATGAACGGCAAGCTGTAAATAAGAATTGAGAAGACGTTGGGCGCTGGCCTGACGCCTTTTTAGTTGTCTAGGTCGTAGACGGATGGGGGCAAAACGAAAATTCGGGAAAACAACGTGATTCGATATTGACAGCGCTTTCAAAAATGGCGTACGATTAACTTTACTGAAGTGAGAAACTAGGTGAGCGGAATGAACATCGTAATTGGCCTGATGCCAGCACTCTTTTGGGGAATTCTACCGATTTGGATGCAGGGACGGACCGGCGGCAACTGGACGGAACAACTGTTGGGTACCAGCGTGGGTGGCGTGATTAGCGCGATCATCCTACAGCTGATTTTTCACTATGACTTCAACGTCACGGATTTTATCCTCTACTTCTGTTCGGGGGTCTGCTGGAGTATCGGTCAGGGCGGTCAGTACTGGGGCTACGGTGCGCTGGGCGTGAACAATGCGGTGCCGTTCTCGACGGCCTTGCAGATTATTGGGAATTCCCTGATTGGCGGCTGGGTCTTCGGCGAGTGGGTTGGCTGGCACGACAGCGTGCTGGGTGTGATTGCGTTGATCATTATTCTGGCCGGGGTAATGATCAGTAACGGCGTGATTCACGTTTCACGCAAGGACCTGGGGGCCTATGGCTTGTTGATTGTGACTTGCGTGGGCTATTGGGGCTATTCGGGCTTTCCTCACTATGCGGTAGCGAAGGGCCTCAACGGGTTCTTGCCACAGACGTTGGGGATGATGGCCGGGGCCCTGACAATCTACGTCGTTGGGCGCAAACGGATTCCCGGGCAAGATCCCTGGGGATTACGCAACATTACCTCTGGCTTTATCTTCGCCGTCGCGGCGGGGACTTACCTGATGTCGCTGAATCTAAATGGCTTGGTGAACGGCTTTGTCCTGACCCAACTGAACGTGGTCGTGGCCACGCTACTCAGTGTGGTGGTGTTAAAGGAAGCCAACCTCAAGCAGCTGATTCCTAAGGCGATTGGCCTGGCAATCCTGATTGGTGGCGCGGTGATGATGGTACATATTTAGCTGGAAACGAGAGACGCCAGATGGGGCGTTTTTTTAATTCATATTTAAAACGTACGTTCCCCCATTGGCAGAGTTGTGGTATGCTTAAACAACGACTTTTAACGATGGAAAGGACGACTTTTTATGACCACCACGCTCCTCACACCGGCGCAGAACCGGTTTCTACAACTTACCCAGCCAGCGCTGGCCTTGCCCGCGTTGACGCGGGTACTGCCGGTCTTGCGCGATCACCCCACGGTCAAGGACACCAGTGACTTTTTGACGCGTTCAACGCGAGAACTGATTCAAGAACAGCGAGTTGATTGGTTGGTGACCGGGAGTTTGGCGTGGAAACTGTTGGCGCGTTTGCCGTATGCCATCAATGCCAGCGATCGACGGGCGGACTGGCGCCACTGCGCGTTGTGCCATAAGCCCGTCCGCTACGAATATCACGTGGTCTTGCGGGCAACTGGCCGGGAGATCTTGGTGGGGTCCGAGTGCGTGAAGAAGTTTATGAGCGATGAAATGCAGTATTTGATGGCGATTACGACCGAGGATAATTTTCACGCGGTCGCCCAGTATGACACGCTGACGGACCACTACCCGGTCGTGCCGGAGATTCTCTGGCGAAAAGACGCGCTACCCCAATTGCCAGCGGACCACCGTCAGCGCCAGCGTTGGGTCCACAAGGGAACGAAAGCGACGGTCACCGGGTACTTGCGCCAGCGAACGCAGACGCTACCAGAGCCGCAGCTAGCGCCCTATTTAACCGAGTATGATCACTTGCGAACGGTGGAACGGCGGGCGGTCACGGTGCAACGCGAGCGGGAGCGGGTCAAGCAGCAGCGGGCCCAGGACTTAGCCACTAAAGAAGCGCAGGTGGCTTGGGAGACGGCCAATGCGGCGCAGTCCACTGCGGAGAAAAAATTACGCCAGTCAGCCGCCTACCAGACTTATTTGACGGCGGTGGCGGCGCTCGTGACGCAACACCTTACATTGGCCGCGTTCAAGCAACAGGTGGCGACCATCGATATGCCATCAAGCCTACGCCGGTTGGTGAATTCCTATCAGCTTGGCGTCATGGCGACCGAATTTGCCCGAACCGGCCAGATAACGGCGGCCCGCTTACAGATTGTGCCCCGTTATCTGGTCGCCGATCTGAACCGCATCAGCCGGCAATTGGCGGCACAGCGGCAACGCGATTGGGATGATGATCTCTTTAATGCCGCGGTGGGGTTCGAGTTGACGACGACACAACGACAAGCACAATTGGAAAAATTGCGCCAGTGTTGGGAAGGCCAGCAGATCCCAGCGGCGGTCTATCCGCAACTCCTGACCGTGAAGCAACAAGTCACCCAGGGTCGGCCGCTCCCAGAAAGTTGGCCAGCCGGATTGACCCATGCCTTCCAGCAACGGTTGGACCGTCAACCCGCAACCGACTGGGTGCCGGCACGAAAAAATCACATCACGCCGGAACAACTCCGCCAGTTGTTGGTTGAAAAGGCTGACTTTGCGGCTGTTGCAACGACTTTTCACCGATTGTACGCGTTGCCGGATGCAGAAGAAGCAGTGACGCTGTCTGCACTCCATCAGTATTATTTGTTGGAATCAGATCGTCAGGCAGGACGTGCGGCCGCCACGCAGAAATTGGTGGATCAGCTGTTACAATCAAAAAAATAAAAGCATCGTCTCGTTAAGTGCGAGGCGATTTTTTAGTCTCAGGTAAAATAGTTGGACACTTTAATGAAAGAGGGGCGTGATGCCGAAGCAGCTAAATGATGTTTGACCACATTTGGTTAAACGCCGAAAAATAACGGCATATATAAATTTTACTTACAAACTTGATACCGATTACATGCCCTGATATAACGGGATTTATAACTAAATTGGGTTATTTTTAAAAAACTTTCATTTTTAATCGAAAAAACTATTTACAGGCAGACCTTCTCACGCTATAATGAACTTGTTACATATTTAGTAAAGCGTAACGGCTCACTAGGGGAGCGTTACGGAAGGTGCCACCATTAACTACGTGAAGATAGTCTTTGCGGTGACTAGTGGTTAAGGGGAACTGGCTTTACTGAGTATCTGTTGAGAGATTTTGAGGACAAACCAAAAATTGAGGGGTGCTTAATCATGAAAAAGACTGTAAGTAGTATTTTATTAGCAAGTGCATTATTGTTGGGGGCCATTGCACCAGTTACGGCAAAGGCAAATACAACTGGGGATGGATTTAGTGGGACGACTAGCAGTACCGTAACGTTCACGAAGCCAGCTGATACGACGACACCAGTTGATCCAACCGATCCAACTAAGCCGGTTACTCCTACTGATCCTAATGATCCCAATGGTGGAACTAATCCGAGTGGTCCTTTAACATTCTTATATGTTTCAGACAGCATTGATTTTGGATCTACTAGTAACCCGATTAAGTCACAAGTATCCGGCGTACAAGATGTCTTTAACGGAAGCAATAACGGTAAGAATGCGGATGGGACGGCCGCAACTAATGATGTTTCTGTAACCAATAAGGGCATCGACACGAATAAGACGTTACTTACCGAAGTTTCCGATACACGTGGGACTAACCATGGCTGGATCGTTAGTGTTGGTAGTTCTGTACTGGCAGGTAAGGACGCTAACGGCCAAAGTATCGGTAACTTAGATGGTGCAGCCTTCAATTTAAAGGGTTCAAAAGCAACTATCTTGAATTCTGGAACTGGGACGACTGGTATTACGGGTGAAGATACTACTACTGATGAAGGTGGTACGACAGGAATTGCTGCTGATGGAAAAACGACGCACACCATTTACACTGCTGCTAAGGGCCAAGGTGCCGGTGCAACGTCAATGCAATTGGATCCTTCAAACGTTGTATTGAGTGTTCCAGCTAACGTCAAGACTGGTACTTACACGGGTACCTTGAACTGGACTCTGGCTGACACCCCAGCTAGCTAATTATCAAAAAGCGAGGAAAGGTGTCCATTCTGTGCGAATGAACACCTTTTTGCTGTGCGCCCGGCATGGGCGCTAACTAGGCGGTGAAAATCCGCTGTGGGCCGTAGTAGTCGGAACCACGAGCCGAAGGCAAAGGTGTCCAT
>NZ_JAAVSC010000044.1 GCF_012641095.1 Lactobacillus sp. HBUAS51381 | reverse complement strand
AAATTTGGTCTGGATCGCTGTGGGAAGGATCGGGAAAAGCCAAAGTGCTGTCTTTTCCCTCGCTTTGAGCCGTCAGCCCGCGTCTCAAAGACGCCATTTTACCAAGAAAAATCGCTTGGTAAATCCCACGGCTGAGACCAAATTTAACTCACTCACGGCTACATGAGATGTATCCAATTAAACTGGCAAAACGTTGCCATACCAGCGATGTCGCCGCATACTTAGTAGGCTTCAACCATCGTAACCGGGGGCAGCCGTGACAGCGGTGGTAGCTGTGCAACAGCTTACAGCGCGGGACGTGTTTGGAGACTGATGGTTTTTATCAGGCTTCAAACCGAGCCGGAGGACCGTTCCTCAGGCCGCAGGCAGTCCCCACAGCGCCGAAATCTCTGGCAGCCGCAGGTGGTCGTTGATGACTAAATTAATGGCGATAAGCCTTATCAGCTGGGGGCTGGAGCGTGTTCGTGAACTTTTAACCTTTAGGAGTGTGACCCTAAATTAGTCCCGTTACTTATTACTAATGTAAAAATGGGCGATTTTGTTGCACGTTTGTCCAAAAAAGTTTGCCATTTTTAGGTTAAGGACTTGCGGGTTGGCAGTCAATCAGTGTTCTGACATTTTTAAACTCAGCATGAAACCCTAAACGCCCTAGTCAGCGGGGAAACTGACTAGGGCGTTTAGGGTTTTTAGAGGAGGAGTGGTGCTTTCGAAACATAGAGGGGTGAAGCTAAGCGGTTTGCGGCTGGTCGTGGAGGATGGCGTTGAGGACGTCTTCGGCCACGGCTCCAACTTGCCGACCGTCTTGATGATCGGTGGGGCCCGCCATTTCTACATAGTTGGTGCTGTGCTTCATGACCACGATGCGATCGGCCATTCGTGCGGCCTCGGTGACGTCGTGGGTGACTAAAATGGTCGTCAGTTGTTGCTGGGCGCAGACCTTGAGGATGAGGTCTTGCATTTTACGGCGGGTTAGGGCGTCCAAGGCACCCAGGGGTTCATCGAGGAGTAAAACCTGGGGATGAGACATTAACGCGCGGGCGAGGGCCACCCGCTGTTTCTGCCCACCGGACAACTGATTCGGATAGTGGTCGGCGTAGTCCCCAAGTTCGACCAAACTGAGGAGTTGTTTGGCATCTGCTTGGGTCTGAGCATCGCGACTGTTAAACGAGAGGTTTTCCAAGACGGTCATCCAGGGGAGAAGCCGATCTTCTTGGAACATCACGCGAATCACAGTGTGGTTGCGACTATGCTGATCGAAACGCACATCGCCGCTGGTGGGGGATTCTAGGCCGGCGATGAGGCGTAGGAGCGTACTCTTGCCGCCACCACTCATTCCGACGAGCGCGAGGAATTCGCCGCTACGAATCGTGAGCGTGACATCGTGCAGTGCCATGAGGGTACCGTACTGTTTTTCTAGGGAACGGATTGAAATTTCTGGGGCTTCAGTCATTGGCAGCGCTCCTTCCAGTCGTTTGCCAGTCCAAGAGCAGGCTTTCCAGGCCCTTCGCCACGAGATCGGACACCTTACCGAGCAGGGCGTAAATGACGATACACAAGATCACGGTCTGCATATCGACAAAATCCTCGGCGTTGGTCGCCATGTAGCCAATCCCCGAACTGGCGGAGATGGTCTCGGCCACGATGAGCGTGGTCCACATGACCCCTAAGGCGTAGCGAATCCCCACGAGAATCTGGGGTAGCGCGGCGGGGAAGATAATTTTCCGGAAAAGCTGATTATTGGACAAATTATAGGACCGACCCATTTCAATTAAGTCGGGGTCAACGGAACGAATCCCGTTGTAGGTGTTGATGTAGACCGGAAAGAGCGTCCCAATCGCCACTAGTGAAATCTTCGCGGATTCGCCAATCCCCAGCCAGAGAATGATGAGGGGGATCAGGGCCAGGTGGGGAATGTTCCGAAACATTTGGATGGACGAATCGAAGAGCAGGCGGCAGGTTTTGGACATCCCGTTGGTAAAACCGAGGATGAATCCCAGGCCACCACCGATCAGCAAGCCCATCGTCGCGCGATAGAGGCTGATGCTGAGGTTCTTCGGCAATTCGCCGGATTGGGTCAGGGAGATGCCGTCTTGAAAGACCGCCCAGGGTGAGGGGAGCACCGAACTGGGCAACCAACCGGCACTACTACTGAGCTGCCAGCCAACGACTAGCGCCACCGGTATGACGAAAGGGAGCAGTTGGCTGAGAGGGGGCGACCACCGGACCTTTCGCGGTTGAACGGTGGGCGTAAGCGTTACGGATTTTTGCATGGCTTCAACCTCCTTGGGGTAAAGGGTAAGTGGCGATTGACAACCAATTTGGGGGAAGCAATCAATCGGCGTTCAATGGCGAGGCGTCTATGTAAGAAGCAAGTGACAGACGCCATAACCATTCAACAGAGCTTAGTTTACAAGTAATTGGGAGGAGAAACTATCGGGTTACGGTAAGTGTTTGGTAAGAAATTCTTAGAAAAAGAGTGTGGAGAAAGGCGATTAGCTAGCGAGCATTAACGTCAATAGGTCTAAAAGCCCGGGCTTGGCTTTTGGGCCTATTGGGGTTAAGCGCAACTAGCTGCCTTTCGGAACACGTTTCGGCTATACAAAATTGACGATACCGTCCCAAACCAGAGCAATAGGCTTGGAATCTTCGAGGGGGAACGCTAGCTTTTCGGGCTACATCATCTCGTCGTACACCCGAATGACTTGAAAGCCCATCCAAACTTACTTTTGCGTCGAAACGGGTTGCCGTAGCTTGGCCAACAAGCGTTTTGCGTTAATCTGTCGCTGTTCCGCCCGGGCAATAATCAGGGCGCGATGTTGCCGTACCAGGGTTCTCAGCCAGGTCGGGTGGGTCAGGTAGCGAAGCTTGACCTCGTGATCAAACGATTGGAGGGCCAGATTATTTTCGATATTGCTGAGCGTGCTGAAGCTCATGCCCAAGATGAGGGCCGTCTCCCGCAAGGTCAGGTTCAACGCCTGCCGAGCCGCCTTAACTTCATCGGGATGGAGGAAATTAACCTGGTCGCGGTAGGCCATCCAGTCTTGGCGGGTATTATAGGTGGGATCGTCCTCAGGCAGACGGTAAGCTGTAGGGTCATTCGGATCCTCAGTGGGCAACACCCAATAGTGGTGGTTACTGGTAATCTGGATGTCGGCAATCGTGGTCGTTTCGGCAACGGTGACCACGTTATAGGTTGTGGTGTCGCTTGTGACTTGGGCAATCGTCTCGGGCACGGCGAAGTCTCCTTTCAATCAAAAAACACCGGGACACATATCGTGTGTGACCGGTGTTTGGGGTAAATAGTCCGCAGATAAGTCGTCGTTTTGATTTTACACCAAGACTATTTAGCGTAGTAATGTTTTATAGAAGGAGGATTGCATGCCATAATGCAACGAAAAATTCCCAATGGTTAGGGGACGATCGTGGCCCCCAGTGCCGTTTTAAAGTGGTTCAATGCCCAGTCATGTCCGGCGGCATTAAAACTGGCGACGGCATCGCGATGAATCACCAACTGGTAGCCGAGATTGTAGGCGTCCACGGCCGTGTGCAGGACGCAAATATCCGTACAAACACCGGTTAAATGGAGCGTAGTGACGTGGCGTTCGCGTAGTCGCAGGTCGAGATCGGTCCCGGCAAAGGCGCTGTAGCGGGTCTTGTCGAACAACCAAACCTGGGAATCATCCGCGTGCTGGTCGTACCACGTCTTGACCGGGCCGAACAGCTCGCGTCCCCAGGTGCCCCGAACATTGTGGGGTGGAAACAGCTTACTTTCGGGATGGTAGGGGTCGTGCGGCGTGTGGACGTCCGTGGGAAAGAGCACTCAGTCACCAGCCTGTCGGCAGTTATCGGCTAACGTGGTGATGGCAGGGGCTAAAACCTGTCCGGGTTGCCCGCAGGTTAAGGCCCCATTATCGGCGACAAAATCGTTCGTGTAATCAATGATCAATAGTGCTTGTTGACTAGCCATTATTATCCTCTCCTTACCTGATTGGGGTTAGTATGCCGACAGTTGCCGGGGTTGTCAACGCCAGTGGCCATTTAAATATTAATAACTACGCGAACTTAATTAATAATTTTTCCAGTCAGCGACTGCCGGGGAAGGGGGTTGCGGTAGAGGGTTATTTATAAAAGAAACTCCAAAAAAGATTGACATCCACGGGCCCCTCTCGTATACTATTGGTGAATTCATATTATATCGCGTATAATATTGTGAGGAGGAAAGCGTATGGCCATTCAGGTACCGACCGAACTCCTTGATGGTAGTGTGCTGGGTTTACTGACGCAGCAGGACCACTACGGATACACCTTGACACAGGAAGTCCGGCAGCTCTTGCCGATCTCGGAATCAACGCTGTATCCCGTATTGCGACGACTAAAGAAAAATGGCTGGCTGGAAACCTATGATGAGCCGTTTCAGGGACGGAATCGCCGGTATTACCGGTTAACCGATAGTGGTCGCGACCGACTAAAGGAGATTCAAGGCGACTGGCAGGATTTCAGTCAAGCCATTGCCCAACTATTGGAGGGGAACACGCATGAATGATTACATCAAGGAAGTGGAACGGCTGATCGGGCAGCTGACCACGGGTGAACAACAAGACGTGGTAGAATATTACCGCGAATACTTAATGGACGCGGGCCTGGAGACTTACCAGCAAGCCGTTGATGAGCTGGGAACGCCCAAGTCTTTGGCACGGAAAGTGTTGGCGGATTACTCCATTCGGCTGAGTGAGCAGAGCCAACAGGGGACGACCCAGACATCGCGGGCCACGGCGCAAGCGGCAAAGAACAACGTTAGAACGGTTTGGCTAATTGTGTTGGCCCTGTTGTCAACGCCCGTCACGATTCCCATCCTAATTGTTGTGGCCGCCTTATTATTTGCGATGATTGCGGTGCTGGGGAGCCTGATTGTGGCGGCCTTGGCGGTATTTCTGAGTGTTATCGCGGTCGGCATCATGTGCTGTGTGGCCGCACTGTTTGTCATCTGGCAGACGCCGTGGACCGGGATCTTTTACCTCGGCATCGGGTTATTTGCCTTAGGGGCTAGCTTGTTAGGCTGGCTACTGTTGAAATGGCTGGGGAGTAAAATTGTCTGGGCCTTGTCGTGGGCGGCGAAGGGGATTTATCGGCGCTTTATTCCACGTAGTCGGGCAGAACGGGGGCGGAAGTTATGAAGCGCAGTGTGAAGATTGGGTTAACCTTAATGATCTTAGGGGCAGTTCTGTTTGGGGTTGGCTGGATGAACCATGGTGATAAATCCGTGGTGTGGAATCGCGATACCCGCGGTTTTAAGACGGTACAAAAGGTCAAGAAAAGTTTTCGGCCGGGGGATTATCACCAGATCGTCGTTGATGCCAAGGCGCCGGTCACGATTAAGGTGGGCGACACTAACCGCGTTACGGTAAGCTATGTGGACGGTCTCAAGGACTTGCCTTCGGTGGATGTCTCCAAGCAAACTTTGACCATCACGGGTGGTCAAGCGATGCAACATGAGAGCTTCACGGTATTTGGGCTTTCAGACAGCGGGACCACGAATGGCGGGGTTCTCGTGACGGTTCCCCGTGGTAAACAACTGGATAATCTGACAGTTAAGAAGGGGAGCGGCAAGGTCTCATTACGCACGTTGCAGGCCAAGCAAATGACAATTCAGAGTAGTGATGAGATTGAATTGATGGACTTAAAGATTGCGCGTGCGTTGACGGTTAAGTCCACCGATGGCGATATTTGGGCCGATCAGATTACAGCCAAGAAGTTAAGAATCAACACGGATGACGGGGACATTGGGGTGTCCAATAGTCATTTAGCCGCGGTAGACAATCAATTGTCGACGGCTGACGGGGATATCAGGTTATCGGAGACCCATTTAGGGGGCGGTCGCATTGATTCAAGCGATGGCGATATTCATTTACAACAGAACCAATTAAGTAAACGACTGAAGGTCTTCACCAATGATGGCGACATTCACGCCTATATTGGCAAGTCTGCCGGCGCCAAGGTGCTGGCCAAGGACGCCGATATGAGTGATATTACGGTTCAGGGGAAGAATCGACGGAGCGGTTACTGGTTACGACAGTCAGCTTCGGCCCAGTACCAATTGCGAACGAATGACGGGGATATTCGGGTCGCTAACGGACAATAGCGCTGGCGGCTAGTCTAGATGATCGAAGGAGTTGTGCTGGGGAGCACAGCTCTTTTTCACTAGCTTCTACGGGGAAACGTGGTAGAATGTAATGACTGCTTTAAACCGGATTAAACATCAAATACAAGTATTAGAGGAGATTTTATCGTGTCTGATTCATCATCTTACTGGCAAAACATTGCGAAGCACGCCCAGGCCGAAGATCGGCCCTTCTTCAGCCTAGCCCCCATGGAGGCGGTGACCAACGCCATCTTTCGGCGGGTCGTCGCGCGGGCGGCGGCACCCGATGTTTTCTTCACCGAATTTACCAACGCCATCAGTGTAACCCATCCCAAGGCTAAATTCACCGTTCAGGGGCGGCTTTACGTGGCCCCCGAAGAAGCGCACATGCCGGTGGCCCAGTTGTGGGGCAACGACGGCGATGCCTTTGCCCGAGCGGCGGCCAACGTTAAAGAACGCGGCTATGAAGCCATTGACCTCAATATGGGGTGCCCGGATTCCACGGTTATCAAGAACCACGGCGGTAGCGACCTGATTCGCAATTTCGATAGTGCGGCGGCCGTCATTGCGGGTGCCAAGACGGCGGGACTCCCCGTGAGTGTGAAGACACGGTTGGGCTACAGTCGGCTGGACGAATGGCGTGACTGGCTCACGTTCCTCTTCCAACAGGATATTCCACTGTTGACGATTCACCTGCGAACGAAGAAGGAAATGAGCCGGGTACCCGCGCACTATGAATTAATTGATGACATCGTGAAATTACGTGATGAACTGGCCCCGGATACCTTGCTCCAATTAAATGGGGACATTGAAAATTACCAAGAGGGACTCGCGCTGGCTAGAGCCCACCCCGGTGTGGATGGAATCATGATTGGTCGCGGCATCTTCACCAGTCCCTTTGCTTTTGAGAAGACGCCGCGTCATCATGACGTTAAGGAACTACTGAGTCTATTAAACTATCAACTCGATCTCTATGATGATTTCGAAAAGCGGTTTGATACGTCACGGTTCGCCTCGCTTAAGCGGTTCTTCAAGATTTACGTTCGGAGCGAACCCAATGCGGCCAGCTTGCGGAATGCCATGATGGAGACCCACACCACGGACGAGGTTCGGCAGTTGTTGGCGGACTCCGAGTTTACGAAATAATTTTATGAAAAAACAAACTAAGAGGGCGTCAACTCGTTGTGGGTTGACGCCCTCTTTGCTGGGAGCGGTTATTGGTGAGTAGAAAGCAATGTCATTAAAAGGTGTGAAGTGCTTGAATACGGTCCAATTTCCAGCTGACAAGGTTCATGGCCATTAAAATATCTGCGTCTGCCAGAGGTTCCGGCTCGGGGGACTGCATCTCTGACCACTTCCAGTTATATTAGGTGAGAACCACGAAACGTGCGGTAATATTGCTGGGATGGCAACGTCATTTTAATGGGTAACATCTCATGTAGCCGTGAGTGAGCCAAATTTGGTCTCAGCCGTGGGAGTTTTCAAGTGGTTTTACTTGGAAACTGGCGTCTTTGAGACGTGATTTTCGGCTCAAAGCGAGGAAAAAGACAGGTTTTTGGCTTTTTCCGTCCTGCCCACCGCGTTCCAGACCAAATTTGGCGAACGGTAAGGCGGCCAGTACGCGCCTAACGTATCATAATATAGTCGCTAGACTTGCTACGCCATGTGCTTTACCTTTAAACCTGCAGATAGTGGCGACAAAAAACGCCGCGCTACTCACACGAGCAGTCGCGGCGTTACTATGGATTAGTTGTTGGTCATTACCGAGAATTGGCCAGTCGTGGCAGCTGCTTCGTCGTTGGCAGCCTTGACCAGTTTCTTTTGCGTATCGGAAAGTTTCGCGTTTTGTTGTTGCGTGGTGGTCGTGGTTTGTTCATCGGCGGCCTGGGCGTTGTTGGCTCCCAAAGCGGCTGGAACAGCGATAGCGACGATGATCACGGCGATTAATGCGATAAGTGACTTTGCGAGTTTGCTCTTAAACATCTTGTAATTTCTCCCTTATTTATACCGAATGTGTGGTGCAACTTAACCATCATACCGAAGTTGGTTTGGAGAAACAACTATTAATTTTAGCCTGAGAACACGGTGTTTCGCGCTAAAGACTGGTAGCAAGATGAAGGTATCGCTTCCAAAAGAAAAGTGCTAAATTAGAGAAAAACGGAAAGTACGGTGACAGTGATGCAATTGGCAGAAAAAATAACGGGCACTGTTTCACGGTCGGTAAATCCTCATGGACTGGAACGCCGGTTGGAACAGCAGATTAAAACGGTTCGGTCCCGGGGCCACTACGCGGGGGCCAAATGTGCCTTGATTCTGGGTGGATCGGCCAGCTATGGACTGGGGAGCCGGATTACCGCGGCATTTGGTCAGGGCGCAACGACCATTTCTGTTGGCTATGCGCGGCCGCCTCAGGATGAGTTTCTCGGTGCGACTGGTTGGTGGAATCAGGTGTATTTCAAGCGGGCGGCCGAACGTGCGGGGTTAACGGTCCAGAACTTCAACGCCAATGCATTCTTGCCCAGCACGAAACGCCTCGTCATTGACTACGTTCGCCAGGAGTTGACGACGCCCATCGACTTACTGGTCTATTCGATTGCGGCCCCCAAACGCGTGAATCCCGCCAATCCGGATGAGGTTTGGCGATCCGTCATCAAGCCGATTGGCCAGACAGTGACGGACTTTTCACTTGATCTGGAACGTGAAAAATTAGTGGAGCAAACGGTAGCGCCGGCCACACCTGCGGAAATTGCGGCGACCACGCACGTCATGGGCGGTGAAGATTGGGAGCTTTGGGTGAAGACACTTCGGGATGCCGGCGTTCTGGCGTCCAACTGCAAGACCATCCTGTTCTCCTATGAAGGCCCCGCAGCGACGGCGGCCATTTATCACGATGGCACGCTGGGGCGGGCCAAACGGGCGGCTGAGGCCAGTGCGCGGCGGCTCAATCAGGGGCTGGCACCCAGTGGTGGCGAGGCGTTGATTAGCGTTAACCGATCGGCTGTGACCAAGGCCTCCGCGGTGATTCCGGGATTCTCACGGTACATGATGGCGCTACTGGCGGTGGAACAGGCGCAAGGGACACATGAAACCGTCGTGGAACATCAGGATCGCCTGTTTCGGGACATGGTGTATGGCTCGCAACGCCAGGTGGATGACCAAGGGCGCCTTCGTCCGGATGGCCGCGAACTCACATCGGCCACGCAACGCGCGGTTGAGGCGCTGCTCCCAACGATGACGCCAGAAAAGTTTACGACCACGATGCCGGGCTACTCAGCTTATCGGCGTGAATTTCGCCAATTAAGCGGGTTCGACGTTCCTGGTGTGGCGCCAGAGTTTGACCCGGCCGAGCTGGCGCATTTGGTGTATTAGAATTTGGTAGCAACGGTTTGGCCGTTCGCTTTATTTAGGGGATGTGAAGTGACGATAAGCCGTCAGTGATGCCTTTTGGCGGTCCTGCTTATGTAAGCGGGGTCAATGAGAAGTTCCTGAGAGCCGCGTCTTTTTGCTAGGGAATCAACGAAAAAAGGTCTATAATACTCAGCAGTCTATAGCGCCCAACCCGTTAAAAGGAGGGGTGGGCGTTAAAGAAATTCGGCACAACCTAACCGTGCAAGGTGTCCTTAACCGTTGTGCACCTTGGTCAATGCCCATTAACACTTAAAGCTTAAGGAGAACACAGGACTTATGACACCCAATATTCAGATTATCTTTGCTAGCATGTCCGGCCGTAACCAAGCGATTGCCGGTCATTTACAGGCACAATTAGCCTCTCGCGCCCAAACGGTCGTCACCGAAATTTCACAGGCCGATGCCTTTGATTTGACGCAAGCCGACGCCGTGATTGTGGTGAGCTACACCTACCATGATGGCGATTTACCCGATGAAGCGCAGGACTTCTTTGCGGACTTAAAAGAGCTTGATTTGGAACGGACGAAGTTTGCCGTGCTGGGGTCAAGTTCCAAGAAACACCTGCACTTTGGCCGTGCCGTGGATTATTTCACGATGCAGCTCAACTCAAGCAATGGGGAACAAGTCGCTGATTCCGTTAAGATCGATCAGGATCCGGATGAGGCCGACTGGGCGCGCGTGGATCAACTGGCCCAACGCGTGCTAAAGAGTTTAGAGTAATCGGAAAAATTAACGAGGTGAAACGAGCATGTATTTACGTAAAGCAAAACCAGAAGAAATTGACTTAGTCTGTGACATTATCGAAGATGGCAAGAAGCAACTGGCCGATGCCGGTATCGATCAATGGCAGAATAACTATCCGAACCGCGCCGTCATTGAAGGTGATATCGAGGATGGTCGCGCTGTCATCTACAATAGTGATGACCACGAAACCTTGGGGGTCGCGGCCGTCATCGAATCACCGGACCACGCTTACGATACGATGAAGGGCGAATGGCTAAAGGAAACCTCTAAATACGTGACGGTTCACCGGGTAGCCATCTTCTCCCATCACCAGGGGAACGGCTACGCCTCGCAATTGTTCCGGGACCTGTTCACCTACATTGATGAACACCACCCCGAAGCACAGAGTATTCGGATTGATACCCACCGGGATAATCTGAAGATGCAACACCTGATTGAAAAGTTTGGCTTCCAGAAGGTTGGTCAGATCGATGGCGTCTACCATCCAGCAGATGTCTGCTTCGTCTACGAGAAATTGATCTAGCCACCTGATGTCTTACTGTTCGAAAATTTTGGGCGCAGTGAAAATAAATTTGGAGAGAAGCCGTTACCGGCCTGACGCTGGCGGCGACTTCTTTTTTTATGCAGTCAATTTGAATAAACGCTGGTGTTGCGGCATAATTGTGTATAGATTTTGGGAACGAACAGAAGAAAAACGTAAAAAGAAGTTGCTTATTTACCCAGAACCAGGTAGCATATTCTCATATACTTTTAATCTGGTGACAATCAGCTACCGTAATATTTTCGTCGTAAATGGCGATAAATCACGGTTTTGGCGCAGTTTAAAGTTAACCAAATTGATGAAATAATCCTTACATAGGGATAGAAAGAAGGAATTAGATTGCAGAGAAGACTAAGCGCCCGCCAAATGCAGATGATTGCGTTGGGCGGTACGATCGGCGTTGGATTATTTATGGGGTCTGGTTCCACAATCAAGTGGACGGGACCTTCCGTCCTCATCGCTTATATTATTTCTGGTATTTTTCTCTACTTAATTATGCGGGCCCTGGGCGAAATGTTATATGTCCACCCGACAACCGGGTCGTTTTCAACGTTTGCTTCCGAATATATGCATCCCGTTTTTGGGTATCTTACCGCGTGGAGTAACATCTTCCAATTTATCGTGGTGGGGATGAGTGAAATGATTGCCTTGGGCGGTTATTTTCGCTTCTGGTGGCCGAACCTGCCGGACTGGATTCCGGGATTAGTGGCGATTACCTTCCTATGTATTGCCAACTTAATTTCGGTGAAAATGTTTGGGGAATTGGAGTTCTGGTTCGCCCTCATCAAAGTGGTGACGATTGTCTTGATGATCATTGCCGGCTTAGGGGTCATCCTCTTTGGCTTTGGCAACCATGGCGTGGCCGTTGGGATTAGTAATCTATGGACCCACGGGGGTTTCTTCACGGGTGGCGCCAAGGGCTTTATCTTTGCGTTAGCCATCGTGCTGGCATCCTATCAGGGAATCGAACTGATTGGGGTCACGGCCGGTGAGGCGGAGAACCCGCAACACACGTTGGTAACGGCGATTCGGTCGACCGTTGCGCGGATCTTGATTTTTTACGTGGGGGCAATCTTCGTGATTGTCAGCATCTATCCGTGGGATCAGTTGAATCAGATTGGGTCACCGTTCGTCCAAACCTTTGCCAAAATTGGGATTACCGCCGCGGCCTCCATCATTAACTTCGTGGTGATTACCGCTGCCTTGTCCGGGTCCAACTCCGGGATTTACAGTGCGAGCCGAATGGCCTTCACCTTGGCGGAAAAGAAGCAGTTGCCGCGCAAGGTGACGCTGTTGAACCGTCATGGGGTACCGGTGTACGCCGTGATTGCGATTTCCCTTGGGATTGGCATTGGGGTTGTGTTAAATGTCGTTTTGCCGATGTTCTTTAAGGATGCCAGCCAAATCTTCGTGATGGTCTACAGTTCCAGTGTGCTTCCCGGCATGGTGCCGTGGTTCGTGATTCTGATTAGTGAGATTGAATTCCGTAAGCAAAATCCACATGAAATGGCGAATCATCCGTTCAAGATGCCATTTGCGCCGTGGTCCAATTACGTGACGTTGGTCTTCTTGGCGATTACACTGATCTTTATGTTCCTGAATCCCGAGACGCGGGTGTCCATTCTGGTAGGCGTTGTCTTCCTGGCCGTGATGACCCTCATCTACTTCAGAAAGTATCAGCCACATGAGAAGGATGAAAAGACCCTTTAGGTCATTACTGAGTCAGCCAATTGTGGTTCCTGATAGGGGAATCCGAGCGGCTGGCTTTTTGGATTGGGTTAGGATTTGGCCAATTGAAAAAGATAGACTAAAGGAGAGCGGCAACCTTTAGCCGTCAGTCTGCTATAATGTAAAGTATTCTGAGGTCAGGTGACGGCACTTTTCGAAGGATTAACGGTTAAAGATGAGGCTTTCAGGTGTCTATTTCGCCAATTGAAAGTTGACTATAAAACGAGGGAGGGGCGCGTATGAGTCGTCCAGGAAATTATGGTAAATCAAGCCGCCTCAAGCAGTTGCGGCAGATTCGCCGCCGGAAGCAACAACAAACGAGTCGGACAATTCACTGGGATCAAGTCGAGGATTTCTTGTTGGGACGTTACCACTTGGTTCAGGGAAGTCAGCTACCACCCGTGGTGGACGCGACCATTCAGCGGTTCTTTAGCGAGTGGCTGCAGACAGCGTTAGCCCAAGGCGAGGCGCAGATTCAATGGGACGTGACGGCCTTAACGACGACCACGCTCCAACGAATTGGTAATCAGGTGCCTTGGCAGTTCTACGGCCTGCTAGCCGGTCAGGCCGAACATTGGCAGAAGTTTTTACGACGAGAGGGCCCCGTCTTGCCCCTGTCCCACCCCCGCCAAATCATTAATCCGCTGTCGATGGCAGATTGGCAGCAGCTAATTGCCAATCAATTGGCGGATAACTTATTGACGGTTAGTGCTATTCCGGTGACGGCTAAGCAGCGTGAGCAACTGACCGCCAGCTTTTTAGTTGCCGGGCACCTTCAATGGACAGCGGTGGCGGCTCTATTTACCCCGTTAGGCTTTCAAATAACCTCTGGAACGGCGGCAGAAACGTCCCAGTGGTTGAACCAATTAAGCGGCTTAACGGTGGCTGATTTTCATCAATAAATGGCTAGATACGAAAGGTCGGCGAAATGCTGGCCTTTTTAGTTGCCAGCAGGTATCATCTTCTAGTGAATCAAGCACGTTACTGGCGTCAACACGTCACAACAACGTTTAGCTAAAGCCGATAATGAGGAGATGAGCGTTGGTCAACGTTGAATGATGAGGCAAAGTCAGCAAATGGCGGCGTCGATTGTGTTGGCGGGCGAACGCGCGCTTCTGGCGTTTAGATGACTTAACGAGAGGAAAGCTGATGGCCATCTGAAAATGGCCGCATTTGGATTTTCTCGAGATAAATCGGTGATGAAGCGGTATGTCCTATCGACAACGCGAGGCGGTGCGTGATTGCGGTGACTCACAATTGACTGCTACCAGATAACATGACGTGATGTAAGGAGGACTGATGTTGATTAGACAGTGGCTAAGTGCTGGCTTGATTCTGCTAGCACTGACCTTGAGTACTAGAGTGCTCGCCCATGCCGATAGTGATTACACCCACGCGTTGGCAACTGCCCCACGGGGGATTCTATTGAACAAGACGGATACCATAATGACTCTGGGAACAGCTGGCATGAACACCGCCACTGTCGTTGACACAACGAATCCCGTCGCACCGGATACGCAAGCAGTTTCGCTGACGAACGGTGCCAATCAATTTGGGTCAATTTGGTCGAAAACGGACAACTACTTTGATTTAAATAAAGATGAAACGGTCTCGATGTGGCTGTATCTTGGTGATAAGGGCGATAACGGTGGCGGCGGTATGGCGTTCGTCCTCCAAAATGACGCACGGGGCCTTGCCGCCAGTCCAACCTTTGAACGTTACGGTCCCTTGGCGGAGACGCTGGGGGTCTGGGGCGTTGATAAGAATCCTAGCCAACAACAGAACAGGGCGCTCGCCGCAACGGCAATTCAAAATAGCTGGGCGTTGGAATTCGATACGGAAACGAATAATAAGACTGGTGAACATGCACCAGGCCAGGCCAATTCGTTTGATATTGGGTACTCGGGTAACCATATTGCTTCGGCCTACCCGGGAGAAGCTGTGACGTATCATCAGTATGTGGATAAGGATTATTGGGGGGGCATAATCCCCCATGATAAATACTATTATGGGCTTAAACACAATGGCCTGATTGCGAATACGACTGATCCGGGATTCCTGTCGAACGGGCAGTGGCACCATGTCACGATTCAGTGGAACGCCGCCGCGGAAACGATCTCCTATGCGTTTAACGACCGGGATCCCCAGACCGATGACCGTCAAGAAGGAATTCATCAGACGGTCCGGCTTGATCCGCGGTTACTCGACCCGGGAAGTCAACACAAGGGTCGGGTTCGTTGGGGGCTGACCAGTGCTGCGGGGAATAAGTGGCACCACAATCTGGTGGTTTTCGAGAATACGCCGGGAACCATTGACGCGGAGACGAAAACCACGCTGACGGATTTGACGCTGAAACGAGAAATCAAGGATCAGGGCGAGACGGTCGCTAACAATCGCGTGCGTTTAGACTATCACCTGAACTATCGTGATGGTCGACAGCCGTGGTCAAGTATTGTGGCCGATCTGAAGTTACCCAAGTTTATTGAATTCGAGGAAGCCGAGATCACGTATAGTGGCGATCGACAACCCGAGACGTTGGACGTTAAAGACATTTCGAACCAGCAATTACGAACCGAGTTAGGTTACGCGATGGACAGTGCCTACCCTGAGGCGACGATTCGTCTAACTGGGCGCGTGGCTTCTGTGGCCAAGACGACCGAGGTTGCTCGCGAGTCCAGCATTTTCTCATCCAACGCCTTGGTACGAACGCTCGAGACCCCAGCCTTTTCGATTAATCCGAGTGTTGACTTGGATCTAGCTGTGACCAGTGGACAAACGGTTGCGCTGAACCCGCAGGAGGGGACCACGATTCGGGGAAAGGTGACGGTCACAACGCTGGCAGCGAGGCCAACAGTTAAAGTTAGCCCGACCTTGAATGGCGTGGGATTACCCGCGATTTCGCCGCGCGACGATGGGACCTTTGATCTCCCGATATCGCCAGCTAAATTACGTGCTGGAACCAATACTCTAACCTTCAGAGCGCTGACGGCGGATGGCAGTGAATCCAATCTCGTCACGGTGACCATTCACGTGAGGGGAGAATTGAAGCTCAGTTCCGTTTCGACAAATGAGCAGTTTGAAGCCAGTACGCTGACGGGTCGAAGTCAGTTGGTTCATAGAGAGGGTGATTGGCAGTTGGTTGTTCAAGATACGCGTGGGCGTGGCTCACAGTGGACGTTAATGGTCCAAGCTACCCCCTTTGTTGCGCGTCACGGCGCCACACTTAACGGAGGACCACTCTACGTGACGCCGGATGGGATTACGCCGATTGGTGCGACACCGACGGCGATTATGACGCACACGATGGCTGAAACGCGCGACGGCAAATTTGATGTGGCTGCGCAGTGGTCCCATCAGACCGGCGTTCTTTTGGGCGTTGAAAAGGGAACGGCGGCCGGTGAATACACGGGACAACTCACGTGGACACTGGAAGATGCACCGCAATGATGATGCCAGATGGGTCCTCAGCAATGGGGGACAGCTGACCATTTGGGCTAACAACACCGCGATATCGGCACAAACAACAATCACAGACAATTAGTTTGGCAGGACACCTCTAAATCGTCCGACCGAATAAGCAACTATTGGCAACGAAAACCAACAATAAGTTAAGTTTCACCAAAGCCTGAAAGACCTGGGATAACGCCCGGGTCTTTTGTTGTCTCTGGGAAATAGAATGCTGAAAATGGCTAGACTCCCTGATGTGACAAGGATAACAACCATGATAATATGATCGTCGCGTGCTGGCCGCCTTACCGTTCGCCAAATTTGGTCTGGATCGCTGTGGGAAGGATCGGGAAAAGCCAAAGTGCTGTCTTTTCCCTCGCTTTGAGCCGTCAGCC
>NZ_JAAVSC010000043.1 GCF_012641095.1 Lactobacillus sp. HBUAS51381 | reverse complement strand
AGCGTCGAATCAAAACAAAACTGGATGGCAAGTCCCCGGAAAAGTACCGGGAACTCACCATCCAGCAAGCAGCGTAAATTCTGTGTCCAACTTTAAGGGTTCACTTCACATCAATGCCTTTTTTCAAATGGTTCCTTCTTTCTTCAACCATCTTTTCGATGGCGTTTAGGTCATCGACTTCCGACAGTTTCAAAATAAAAGTCTTAGTATAAGATCGATACCGCAGGAACTTCAGGCGGTCTTGATGGTTTCTATCCCATCTAAGATGGGCTTCACGTTGTGATTTTTTCATGGCTAGCCGCCTCCTTTCAAGGATCACCCCCACACTTGTGGGGAACACGTTCACTTTTGACTCCGGCATTCACCTCAATCGGGATCACCCCCACACCTGTGGGGAACACGCACAAGCTAAAGGGTTGTTAGGGAGAGAGGTAGGATCACCCCCACACCTGTGGGGAACACGGCGGCGGAAAAAACGTTCATCCTGGATCAGTGGGATCACCCCCACACCTGTGGGGAACACCAAGGGAGAACACCGGCAAGCTCAATTTTTAAAGGATCACCCCCATACCTGTGGGGAACACTTTGGCAACTGCAATCCATTGTTCTTCTGCATGGGATCACCCCCACATCTGTGGGGAACACCATGGCTTCCAGTCGGGGTGCGGCAAAAACACGGGATCACCCCCACACCTGTGGGGAACACCAGTCTCGCGGCCGCGATCTGCCCGTCCGTCAAGGGATCACCCCCACACCTGTGGGGAACACGGTTAACGGCGTGATCCACATGTTCGGGGGTCGGGATCACCCCCACACCTGTGGGGAACACGCCCAACTTGTATTGCCCGTGTTTTGAAAGATGGGATCACCCCCACACCTGTGGGGAACACGTCGTACCAACATAGTAGGTGTTACCTGATGCAGGATCACCCCCACACCTGTGGGGAACACCAGGCACTGGAAAAGTCTGCTTGATCTCTTCTAGGATCACCCCCACACCTGTGGGGAACACTTATGGCCGCTCATTTGTGTCGCCGACAGCTAAGGATCACCCCCACACCTGTGGGGAACACCGCTACCGACTAGGGATTTTTTGCGAATATACGGGATCACCCCCACACCTGTGGGGAACACGCTTGCCCATCATCATAACGATCCAAGTATTCAGGATCACCCCCACACCTGTGGGGAACACGTATCTGACTTGTGCAGCACAATTTGCACCGCAGGATCACCCCCACACCTGTGGGGAACACCCGTACCAATTGTATCAGAAGAGGTGGCTAAGAGGATCACCCCCACACCTGTGGGGAACACCCCCAAGTAACCGTCACTGCCATATAGGGGTTGGGATCACCCCCACACCTGTGGGGAACACAACGGAGGACGTTAAAGATGTCAAAAAATGAGGGGATCACCCCCACACCTGTGGGGAACACACTAAACAATCCCTGTCAGACCGGCATTCTATATTTTCTAAATCGCTGAAATTAGTCAGTTTACTGTTACAGCATACAAGATTGACGTTGGATTGACAACGAATATGCTGACGAGATTTTTTAGCAAAGAAAGAGATCTTCAACGCCTCTAAAATTTAAGCTCCCATTTTCTAAAAAAAGCGCTATGATTAAAATGTAAAATAATGAATGCGGTTACATGATGGATTACATAACAGCGTACCTTGACGGCTAAATACACAAAATATTTTATGAAACAATATTAATTATATTGTATGTAAAATAGATTGACTTGAACTGGGAATTCCGGTATCTTTTTAATTACAAAAAACAATAGATAGCCGGTTTAGATTCTTGGAAAAATAGCATGTATGTTGTTTGTCGAATGACACTTATCGATATTGGTCAACAATATTAAGGAGTTATACACGCATATGAAAATATCCCAACGGACTACAGCATTATGGGCTAAGAAGCGTTCAGAGGATGGCGAGCAGTACTGGCTCCCATTAATCGTGCACTTAATCGACGCACAAAATACGATCAATTGGCTGTTTTACCACTGGCTGAGCCCCGGGCAACAGCAATTGTTGATAGGGACGTCAACGGATGAGATCACGCAAAAATTGGTGAAATTCATTGGCTTTGTTCATGATCTAGGAAAGGCGACACCGGCATTTCAAATGAAAAAATCCTATGATCGTGACACGTCGCTAGATGAACGGCTCACTGAAAAATTATCACAGGATGGATTTATTGATCTGAATGACCTTATTCTCGCCTCACCGAACAAATCGCCACACGCCTTAGCTGGCGAGGCGATTTTGGAAGATGCGGGGGTGCCAATCACAATTGGCGCAATTATTGGCGGGCACCACGGGAAGCCGGCTGATCAGCCACCCTTTAGTCAAATGAACGATTATACGGCGAATTACCTACAAAGCGACAATCAAACTAATTTACAGATCCCTTGGCGACAGGTTCAGCAAGAACTGTTGCAGCTGGGATTAACGTCGTCCGGGTTCCAGAAGGTGGAGGAAATACCAGACCTCAGGGAACCTCAGGCCGTTGTCCTAGAAGGGCTTCTGATTATGGCGGATTGGTTGGCTTCTAGTGAATATTTGAATCAGAATCCTAGTGAACCGCTATTCCCGTTGATTAGGTTAGAACAATCATGGGAAGATGTGGATACGACGGCTAGATTTAGGCAAGCAATTAACACTTGGGATTTAGATGGAAATTGGGAGCCTGAGAAGATTAGAACTGAGGGTTCGGAAACGACAGATCCTTATCTGGAACGCTGGGGATTCACGCCGCGACCGGTTCAAAGGATTATGACCCAAGCAATTGGGCAAGCCAGTGCTCCCGGAATGGTGATTGTTGAAGCGCCCATGGGACTGGGGAAGACAGAGATTGCGCTGTTGGCCGCCGAGCAATTGGCTTATGCGACGGGGCGTGACGGCCTATTTATGGGACTCCCCACGCAGGCGACGACCAATGCGATGTTTGCGCGGGTAGATAAGTGGTTAAAAGAGTTAGCGGATAAACAACAGCAGAATTTAGCGATTAAATTAATGCACGGTAAGGCCCAGTTTAATCCGGAATACCGAGAATTACCGCACGCTGGAAATGTATATGATGATCTGGATGATAATTCCGGTTCGGTAGTCGTAAACGATTGGTTTTCCGGGAAAAAGTCCATTTTGACGAAATTTACCGTGGGGACAATCGATAATCTCTTATTAATGGGACTCAAACAAAAGCACCTGTTCTTGCGGCACCTCGGTTTTAGCGGCAAAGTCGTGATTATCGATGAGGTTCACGCCTACGACGCCTATATGAATCAGTACCTGTACAAGGCGATCAGTTGGCTCGGTGCCTACCATGTGCCCATCGTGATTTTATCGGCGACACTACCAAAGGAGAAGCGAGCAGCGTTATTGACCGCTTATCTACGTGGAAAGTATGGCCGAAAATTCAAGGCACAGTTAGTCGCCCCAGCCGATTGGCAGGAGACACAGGCCTACCCATTACTCAGTCTGCTGGATGGTCATGAGATTAAGCAAGTCAAAAAATTCCCTGGGCAAAGTGATCAGCAACCGCAACACTTGCAGGTAGAACGCCTCACTGTCGACGATGATGCGCTGATAGCGCACGTGCTTGATAAGATTAGCCACGGTGGCATTGCCGGTGTTATCGTGAATACGGTCAAACGGGCGCAGACGCTGGCAAAATTGGTGCCGGATGGCGTGGAATTGATGGTGCTTCACTCGGCGTTCTTGGCGACCGATCGTACGCGCCAAGAGGCGGCACTTCAAGCAGCCATTGGCAAACGGGGTGCCCGTCCGGAAAAGATGATTGTCATCGGCACGCAGGTTTTGGAGCAGTCGCTAGACATTGATTTTGACGTTTTGTATACCGACATCGCGCCAATGGACCTCATTTTGCAACGGGCCGGGCGGCTGCATCGTCATCAAATCAAGCGGCCACAAGCGTTACAACAACCGCAACTCTTCGTGATGGGCGTTGAGGCACCGGGCGAGTATGGCAAGGGAAATGAAGCCGTGTATGGCAAATATTTGCTAATGAAGACGGATCATTTCCTGAAAGCCACGGTGACACTGCCCGATGATATCTCGGTTCTGGTTCAGCAGGTCTATGACCCCGCGACGGATGCAGCGGTCAAGGGGATTGAACCCGCGAGCGAAAAGTTTGCGGCCGATCTGAAAAGAGAAAAGCGTAAGGCCAAGGTCTTTCAGATTGGGCGGCCGGACTTTAAAGCGGGGGTTACGATTCACGACTGGTTGGGCCGCGACTTGGGCAGTGTTGATCAGGATGAACAGAAGGCCAGTGCCGCCGTTCGTGATATTCAGGAGACGTTAGAAGTGATCCTGATTCAGCATACGGCTGCCGGCAATCAACTACTGGATGGTCGTCCGTTAGCCGGGGTTCAGCCGCAAGAGATTGCGCAACAAATCGTTCGAATTCCGGCGGTTGTGACCCTTGGTCGCCAGCAAATGGATCGGGCCATCAGCGAACTGGAGACGGTGACCGCACATTATTTCAGTGACTGGCAATCTAGTGTTTGGTTGAAAGGGGCTCTGGCCCTACCGCTGGATCAGGCGTTATCCGCCACTTTGGCTGGCTGGCGGCTGACCTACTCACCAGAATTAGGCCTAAGCTATGTAAAGGAAGATGATCATGGACAATGAGACGTTTAATTTAACCACAGATCCGTGGTTAAAGGTTATTGAAAAAGAAACGAACCAGGAGCGAACCGTTTCGTTGATTGAATTGTTTCAAAATGCACAGAATTATCGCCAATTGGCGGGGGATATGCACAGTCAGGATCTCGCCATTCTGCGGTTCTTACTGGCCATTCTAACGACGGTTTACTCACGAGTCGATGCGGCGGGCGACCCCTACGCTTGGCTGGACATGACCGATGATTTGCCGCCCAAGATGACGGTGGATGAAGATGATTTTGAGGATGACGGGCAGACTGATCTGCTAGACACTTGGCAGCAATTGCGTGCGTCAGGGCAGTTTTCCGCAGCGGTGACGCACTATCTGACGCATTATCGGGCATGTTTCGACTTCTTTGGCGAGCGGCCATTTTATCAAGTGACCGCGACCGATTATGATCAGTTGGTTCCTGAAAATAAGCGGATTGCCGTCGGAAAGGGCCAAGTAGCGGTTAAACAGATGAACCGGCGTGTCTCTGAGAGTGGCCATACGCCCGCTCTCTTTGCACCTAAGTCCGGTGACGCTAAGAACGAGGTTGCATTGGCTGAACTGGTTCGCTGGGTGATTACCTATCAGAATTTTACCGGCGTTACGGACAAGACCAAGGTGGTGACGGAAGAGAAGTTTTCCAATCCCGCCGGTTGGGTCTATCGCCTCAATCCGGTATTCGTGAAGGGACAGACACTCTTTGAAACCTTACTCTTGAATCTAATCTTGGTGAATAAGCGACAAGATGAAGATGCGGCCGAACAGGTCTTACAGCGGCCGGTATGGGAATACAGCAGTATTTTGGATTATATTGGCGAACGTAAGAAACAGATTCTACCCAACAATCTAGCCGAATTGTACACGGCTTGGTCGAGAATTTTGCATATTGATTGGGATGCGGCAGGTCATCCCGCGATCTTTAGTGCGGGGATTCCCATGTATAGTGCGGATAATGCCCTGATTGAACCCATGACCACTTGGCGACGTGATAAGAAGACCAACGACTATCGGCCCGCGGTGAAGGGGTTACGGTCACTGGGGATTGCCATGTGGCGAAATTTCGGCCAGTACGTTAAGGTCAGAGAGGCCGACAACATTCAGGAGCCGGGACTGGTCGTTTGGCTACGGCTGCTCAAAGCGAAGGCACTGATTCCGCACGATCAGCCACTCATGCTGAATTCGATCGCGCTAATTAGTGATGGTAACGCCACGTCGCAGTCACCGGCGGCCGAAGTCGTCGACGATATGCAAATGCAGGCGGATGTCCTCTTCGATAGACCGGAAATCGCCGAGAACTGGCCGACTCGGATTGAAGAGGTGATTGAGCTGACTCAAACCATTGGGAAGGATTACTACCACTTCGCCACTGATATTGGACAGATTCGTAATTTAGACGTACGACCGTTTGCTAGCAAATTGAGCGCGACCTTCTATGAGCGACTCAACGACCCATTTAAGACGTGGTTAGAGCAGTTGACAGGACATGATGATCGGGAGGCCAAGATTATTTTGTGGAAGCAGACGCTGAAAAAGATTGCCGTAGCAGCCGTCGATGAGGTTGTCCAGACAAGTTCACCGCGGGATATTCGTGGAATCGAGGGTCAGCACGGACCGTTGAATATTTTCACGGCCAAGAATCGCTTCATGTATAATCTGCGGACACATCTTGATTTGTAGGAGGGGTGATGAACAATTATGAGTTATGAAATTGAACAGACGACGCGCCGGATTATCTACGCGCTTTATCGGGAGGGTAATCCCAACAAGGCCGTATTGGCGAATCTCCGGGATGCCGTCAATATGACCAGTCGGCGGGCCCAGATGGTTTGGCCGGTCATGATGGCGAATTTACCGAAGGAACAACTTAGTCGAGACGGTGTTCCCACACGAGCAGAAGTGGCGGTTTATACGGCCATTCGGTTCTACGCGATTCATCAGCAGGGAAAGTCACAATTGGTCTATGGGCCAGCCAACGGGGATGCCGAAACGGGTGGGGTGTCACTCATGTCGGCCCTGGCCAATTTACGGCGTAATGAAGACCTGCGAACGGCGCTGGATCGGCGCGTAAAGCCACTGTTAGCCACCACGAGTATCACGGGAGTGGTTAACGAACTCACGCATTTGGTCAATATCTTGAAGGCTAAAAGCGAGAATCAAAGGATCGACTACGCGCAGCTAGCGCAGGATCTCTACGGTCTGCAGGCGAGTTACGAGCAGGCCAACCGGGTCCGCTTGCGTTGGGGCCAACAATACTTTTGGGAAAAATCCGCTGACACTAAAACTAAAGGAGACCAAGACTAATGACTAATCAAAATTTATACGTTGATGTAAACGTTCTGCAAACGGTGCCATCTTCTAATATTAACCGGGACGACACCGGTGCGCCCAAGACGGCGTTGTACGGTGGCGTGACGCGGGCTCGCGTTTCCTCTCAAAGCTGGAAACACGCTGTTCGGGAGGCGTTTCGGGACGACAACGTGTCGGTGGGTACCCGGACCAAGGACGCGGCTAAACTTTTGGCTGACAAACTACAGGCACTCGACGTCACGATGACGCCGGAAGCGGCAGAGGCTAAGGTTGACGAGATTTTTAAGGCCGCCAGCATTAAGCTCAACAAAGAACGGGAAACCGGTGCCCTGCTACTGATCAGTCAGGGTCAGATTACCAAGTTGGCACAGTATGCGCTGGATAATTCCGAACTAGACAAGAAGGAAGTTAAAAAGGTTCTGAAAGGCGATCAGTCCCTGGATTTAGCTCTATTTGGGCGCATGGTTGCCGACAATCCCGAATTAAACGTGGATGCCTCTGCCCAAGTGGCGCACGCGGTTTCAACGCATGAAGTGGTTCCGGAATACGATTACTTTACGGCGCTGGATGATGAACAACCAGACGATACGACGGGAGCGGCCATGCTGGGGACCATCAACTTTAACTCGGCCACGCTGTATCGGTATGCCAACGTGAATGTGAATGAACTAAGTCATAATTTAAACGCGACGGACGCCATTCACGGAACGACGGACTTTATCCGGGATTTCCTGCTAGCCATGCCAACCGGGAAACAAAATACCTTTGCCAATAAGACGTTGCCGAGTTACGTCATGGTGACGATTCGACCAGATACACCGGTCAATTTAGTGTCGGCATTTGAAAAGCCGGTCAGTTCCAATAAAGGCTACGTTCAACCCTCGATTGAACGACTGGAAGGCGAGTATGCGGTTACGCAGCAATTTGTTGAGAAGCCTCTCCTAAATGTCGTGCTGGGCAAGGCGGATTCACAGGTGGGCGAACAGGCTGCTAATTTGTCCGAACTTTTAGAGAAGGTCACGGCAGCGTTATCAGAGGCGGTTCAAGATGAAAATACTGACGATTAAGCTCACAGCCCCCTTACAATCGTACGGCAACGAGGCGACCTTTGAACGGCGAACGACGACTAACTATCCGACCAAGAGTGCCGTTATTGGCATGATTGCTGCGGCTTTGGGCTATCGCCGTTCGGATCAACGGATTGTGGCGCTGAATAAGCTGAAATTTGCCGTACGGATTGATCAAGCGGGGAGAACGTTGACGGATTTTCAAACCGTTGAGTGGAAAGCCGATACGCGAAAAATTACGTATCGCGATTATCTTCAGGATGCCGTCTTTATGGTCGCCGTGGGCAGTGACGATGAAGCCTTCATGGAGAAAATCAACTGGGCACTCCACCACCCCCGATTCCAATTGTTTTTAGGGCGGCGATCCAATGCGCCGGCTGGGGTTCTGCGAGTGCAGACCTTTACGGCGACGAGTCCGGTTGAGGTGTTAAAACAGGTGGCTTGGCAAGCAATGCCGAGCTACCGTCACCGCTATGCCGATCGGAGTCTAGACGTTATTGCGGATGCCGACTTACTCCCTGATAAACAGGGTGCGATGGTCAAGGATCAAGTGAAATCCTTTGCACAGCGTAATCGGCAGTACGGCTTTCGGGCAATCGCGGTGACGAAGGTAAATCCTAACAGCTTGGAGCAGCGCAGCACTGAGCATGACGTGCTGGCGTTCCTTGAGAAGGAGTAGCTATGTATTTATCAAGAGTTGAAATAGACGTAAATAATCGGCGTAAAACGAAGGACTTAACCCACCTCGGGGCCTACCATAATTGGGTTGAACAGAGTTTTCCCGCTGAAGTAGCTGCGGGGGTGCGTCAGCGTCATTTATGGCGGATCGACACGTTGGCCCACAAGCAATACTTGTTGGTATTGAGTGAGGAACAGCCGGATCGTGGGCGCCTTGAACGTTACGGTGTGCCGGGAACGACCATGGTGAAGTCGTATGATCACTTTTTAGCCGGGATTCAAGTTGGTCAGATCATGCAGTTTCGGTTGACGGCGAATCCCACGTATACGGTGAGTCAGCCGGGCAAACGTCAAGGACGGGTCTATCCCCACATTACGGCAGCCCAGCAAGAACAGTGGCTGATGGCACGGGCGGAACAATCTGGTTTTCAACTGGTGAAACAACAGGTTGTGGGGGCGGCCCAGCCAACGACAACACCGGCCTTCGACATTGTAACCCGTGATTGGCCGGTGTTACATCGCAAGGCTGGTCGCGGTGTACGCCTCAGTCGGGTGACCTTTGAAGGATTATTGCGCGTTGCCAATGTTCCTGAATTTAAGCAAACGTTAACGAAGGGCCTGGGACGCGAGAAGGCTTTTGGTATGGGATTGATGACGGTTATTCCGGAGGCTTAAATCATGAAAAGAAAGATGGGTGCCAAGAAGCCCGATCGCTATGAGTTGGGAAGAGTACGAGATCGCGTGACCTTCCTGTACTTGGAACATGCGAAGTTAAATCGACAGGATAGTGCGATTCAAGTGAGTGATCATCGCGGAACGGTCTATGTTCCGGCAGCAATCCTAAGTGTTTTGATGTTGGGGCCTGGTGTGGATGTCACGCATCGCGCGATGGAGCTGATTGGCGCCTCTGGTCTAGGCGTTGTGTGGGTTGGTGAGCAGGGCGTGCGCCAGTATGCTTATGGGCGGGCTTTGAATCATTCATCGGCCTTGCTGGAAGCCCAGGCCAGATTGGTCTCAAACAAACGGACACGCTTAATGGTAGCGCGGCAAATGTATCAGATGCGCTTCCCCAATGATGACGTTTCGCAATTAAGCATGCAAAAATTACGGGGTAAGGAGGGTGCGCGGGTTCGCCGGGTTTACGTGGAACAATCCCAAGAAACGGGCGTTCACTGGGAACATCGCGAGTACAATCCGGATGATTTTAATGCGGGGACGCCGATTAATAAGGCGTTGACAGCGGCTCATCAGGCGTTATACGGCTTGAGCTATAGTGTGGTTGCCGCTTTAGGCGCTTCAGCAGGGTTAGGTTTTGTCCATACCGGACATGACCTTTCTTTTGTCTATGATTTTGCGGATTTATACAAGGCCGAATTTTCTATTCCCGTGGCCTTTCAGGTGACGGCGAAGTTTGGTGATGATCCGGATATTGCCAGTCGGACCCGATTAGCGATGCGCGACGCTTTCGTTGATGGCAAGCTGATTGTGCGAATGGTTAAGGATTTGAAGGCCTTGCTGGGCATGCCGACGGACGATGAACACGAAGCGGATGTCGTCAATCTGTGGGATGACCGACTGGGCTTGCAGAAGTTTGGCGTTCAGTATCATGAATTTCAAGAAGATGATAGCCGATGATTGTGATCACGTTGACCAAGGTCCCGCCGGCGTTGCGCGGTGACCTGACAAAGTGGTATCAGGAGATTCAGACGGGTGTCTACGTCGGTAATGTCAGTGCGCGGATCCGCGACTTATTGTGGGACCGAATTCTTCAAAATATTGGCCGTGGTGAAGCGACGATGGTCTATAATGCTAAGAATGAATTGGGCTATCAATTTAAGACGACGCGAAAAGATCGTGACGTGATTGACTTTGATGGGATTCCTTTGCTGATGCACTTGGATGTCGCTACAGGGGAAGTGGAACATGGCTTTAGTCAGGCAGCGAAGTTCCGCCAGGCGAAGGTGATGACCCGGAAGAACACGGTTAAAAATGTATCGACTGCGATGACACCGCTGGTGGCATTGGATTTGGAAACTACGGGTGTCGACTCAGCGCAGGATGCGATTATATCCGTAGGTGCGGTGAGACGTTCTGCCAAAGGAAAGATCGATCACTTTTACAAGTTGATTCAGATTGATCGGAAGATTCCAGCGAATATCGTGGCATTGACGAGTATTACGGATGAAATGCTGGTTGCTCAAGGGGTTCGTTTGCGGACGGCGATGCAAGAGCTACAGGTCTTCGTTGGTGATTTAGCGGTTGTGGGGTATAATTTGCGATTTGATGAGGGATTCTTAGCTACCGCATGTCGGCGGGTTAACCAGCCAACTTTAACTAATCGCATGGTGGACTTAATGCCGTTTATCAAAAAGACGAATCACTTTCTTGATAATTATCGGCTACAGACGGTACTAACCGAGTATGGTATCGAAAATAAAACGCCGCATCATTCACTGGCAGATGCCAAGGCAACTTTTGCCTTAGCGGACAAACTGACCAAAACAGGGACTTTTCAAATTTAGGAACCGCGGTATGACGGGATTTGTTTAGTGTATTCCCCACAGGTGTGGGGGTGATCCCGTGACACACTTTTTATCCGTAGTATTGCCTAAGTATTCCCCACAGGTGTGGGGGTGATCCCGTGATGGGTACTTTCACCATCACTGATGGAGCGTATTCCCCACAGGTGTGGGGGTGATCCTGATTCAATCGACGCCGTTATGGTTATTGCTGAGTATTCCCCACAGGTGTGGGGGTGATCCTAAATCGCGCCGTATCACCGGGATAAACCCGGCGTATTCCCCACAGGTGTGGGGGTGATCCCGTGATTTTCGGGGATTATGACACCCGCACGCTGTATTCCCCACAGGTGTGGGGGTGATCCTTATTACAGCTCCTTTTGTGCCCCGACAGATGTGTATTCCCCACAGGTGTGGGGGTGATCCTGTGCGTGGTGCCTTGGGTGTCTTCGATGGCATGTATTCCCCACAGGTGTGGGGGTGATCCTAAGTTAGGCGTTTGCCGGCTCGTTCGTACTGGGTATTCCCCACAGGTGTGGGGGTGATCCTGGTTGCAATCGGATCTAGGCGGTGTGCGAATTGTATTCCCCACAGGTGTGGGGGTGATCCCATCAAACACCACACCGACATCTTAGAGCGGTTGTATTCCCCACAGGTGTGGGGGTGATCCCGTTGTCGTTGATTTGGGTCTTGGCGATCATGAGTATTCCCCACAGGTGTGGGGGTGATCCTAACCGTTTTCTTATTAACTTGCGTGGCAAGGAGTATTCCCCACAGGTGTGTGGGGTGATCCTGTATCCTCTCAAGCCAGCTTAACTGAAGCCAGGTATTCCCCATGCATATGGGGCCGATCCAAACACCACCCTCGAAAAAAACGTATCCTTTCAAGCTAGCAGAAAGAATACGTTTAATTAATTCCAGACAAGTTACTTGCCAGTCGTATACAAATCCAACAGCCGCTTCCGCAAGGCGTCGTCGTAAGCCGTCAAATACAGGCCGTATTTGCCACGCTTCATCAAAACATTCAGCACGTTAGCGATAAACACCTTGTACTCGTCACGGGTGAATGTCATGTCCTTACGCTTTTTGAAAACTTCTTTGTGCGAGTATTTTTCGGGAATGATGGTCATCGTGTCCGTCTTGGCGTCGTAGCCAAACGAAGGCCCGATAATCATCCCCACGTAATTCAGATCGAATCCCTGCAGCGTGTAGATCGTTCCCACCTGAGTGATGGAGCCTTCGCGCTTGGCCCAGTGGGTGCGTTGAGGATCCCACTCGTCCCATGGCAAATTGAATGTATCCATTTCCACGTTATGGCGGCCATCAATCCGTGGGAACCCCGACGTGGCCACCACTCGGCTCATCCCGAACTCCTTGTTCCGTTTCTTGATGTTCTCAAAGAGCTCGCCAGCCGTTGAGAATGTTTTAAATTCAAAGTCACTATTGGTAGGGAAGGGCTTCATCGGCTTTTCCGCGGTTAAATCGTCCATCCAAGCCACCTGTTCGTCACTGGCGACCATCCGGTACTGGAAGTTCATATCGAATTGCTTGTGGGGATGCGTGCCAATCGTCTTAAAGAGTAGGTCCTTGTCCCAATACATCTTGGATTGGAAAACCTGATCAAAGTCGTAGACCACCACGACGACTTTCGCCAAATTCATGAGGTCGGTCAATTGGTTCTGTCCGCGGTAGTGGGCGTAAGGCTCGGACTTCGAGTAGAGTAAGTGGGCCTCATCGACAAAGATAATATCGTACTGTTTGTGGTTCTTTTGGGCATAATTAATCAGCGAAGTCGGCCGCCGAATATCCTTAACCTTCATGTTCGGGATGGATTCGGCCAGGTCCTGGTAAGCCTTGTACAGTTCCGGGTGGTTAACCACGAGGGACGTCTTGTAGCGCTTATCGGTCATGTACTGACGCACCAGTTCCATCAGAACCACTGATTTACCAGTTCCCGCCGCGCCTTCAATGATGGCGACCGAAGAGGTGGTGCCGGTCAACCCCTGCTTGATGTAGGCGTTGATGTTGGTGATGACCCGTTTCTGGTCGTCCGAAAGATCATCGACGAAGAATTGGGCTTTTAAAATTTTATTCATTCTGAGACTCCTATGCTGTTCGTGATTTCGACGGCCATCGTTTGGTCGCCGACGGAGAAAACTATAGCTATTATAGCAGTTACGCGCCGGCCTGCCCGGAAATTTTTGGTCACCATGTCTGCAATTTTTAAGCGGTCGGGTTGAAAGCGATCATCCATGGTCATTGTTTCATGTGAAACAGCGGCCATCGCCAATTATCATACCCAAGCGTGATTCCGTTCTGATAGGCAAATTACTTCTCTTTCCTCACCAACTCTCGTAGACTTAACCCCATAAGCGATGAACGGAAAGGGTGGTTTAAATGAAAATTGGAATTGTGGGATCCGGAACGGTGGGTACAATTTTGGCGCAAACGTTCAGTCGAGGCGATAATGAAATCTTGCTCAGCCATTCGCGCGGGGCGGCGAGTCTGGCCGAGCGTCGGTCCGAATTTGCGGCCAACGTTAGTTTTGGTGAGGTGACGGCGGCACTGCAACAGCCCATGGTGGTGATTGCCGTGCCGTTTACCGTTGCCCCCGATGTGCTCCGGCAAGTGGCCGACTACCAGCAACGTATCGTGGTGGACGTGACCAATCAATTTACCGCCGACTTCAAGAAGATCGATACACGGCCGCTGACCGGTAGCGAGGTCATTGCCGCCGCAGCTCATAACGCACGGGTCATCAAGGCCTTTAACACCTTGCCCCACGAATTGATGACGGGGAAGGTGGCCGGCCCCGGTCGTCGCGTTCTCTTCTATGCCGGCGATGATCGCGAGGCCAAGAAGACCTTCGCCGCTGTGGTCAAGCCCCTCAACTTTCGGCCGGTTAACCTGGGCAAACTCCGGCATGGCGGGAGTGTCATGCAGGTCGGTGGTGGCCTGGGACATACGGCATTTGTTCAGTTGGATGAATAGGTTACGGCCATTGTTTCATGTGAAACAAGTGGTCGCTTAGGAGAAAAAATATGATCACGCTCGTTAACTATCAAGATACCCCGGAAGATCGGGCGCGGGTGGCCGCCTATCCGCTCCATGATGCAACCTTCACGGCGACACTCCAACAGGCACTAGCCATTGCCTTGACCGACGATCGGCGGTTGCCCATCATGATCCTGAATGAGACGGAGATGGTTGGCTTTCTGGTACTCATCACCGGCGCCGACGTGCAGGAAGTCGGCGCTGATCCAGCCACGGCCGTTTTAATTCGCTCGCTATCAGTCGCGGAGACTGCGCGGGGGAAGGGCGTTGCCACGCAAGCGCTGACGCAGTTGCCCGCGTTTGTCCGTCAAGTATTACCGACCGCGACCACGTTGACGTTGGCCGTGGATCATGGGGATTTTCCGGCGCAGAAACTCTATACCAAGGTCGGTTACGTGGACACGGGCCAGCGGCGTTTCGGCCCCTATGGCAAGCAATATATCCTCATGCAAGTAGTGTAAACAAAAATCACCAGTCAGGAAATTACCCTGATTGGTGATTTTTTAGACATTCAGTGTTTTATGCAAGATTCGATTGCGTCGGCCAAAGCGATCGTCGCGGCGATCCACCAGTTCATAATTCAGGTGTTCATACAAGCCGACGTGGCGGGTCACGATGTAGAGATCGTCAATATCGGCGGCCTGTGCAGCAACTTCCGCCCGTTGGACCAACTGGAGACTCAGTCCCTGCCCGCGATAATCGGGATTGACGTAGACCGAACTGACAAATGGCGTGTAGGGCGTGTCCGGAACAATATCTTCGGCCAACAGTGCGCAGAAGCCCACCATTTTGGGACCATCCGTGGCGTAGATGACGCGTTCCCAGGACTGCCAAGCCGCGGTTTGCATCTGCTTGGCAAGATGAGCGCCAGCGGGCCAATCGATGGCGCCAATCTGGTCCGCCGCCGATTGCCAGGTGGGACTGTTAGGCGTGAGTAGCTGATAATGAATCACGGGAAAGCCTTCTTTCTGACGGTCGTTAAGTTCGCAGATAGCCGCCTTCTTGGTCGACGGCCTTCTGCGCGGCCAAGTTGAGGTAGTTAAACGTCTCATTGAAATTGGGCGAGAACAGCGTGTCCAGCATCGCCAGCTGATCGATGGTCCCGCCATTTTGCATTAAGGCCGAGACCGTGTTGGCGGCTTGCGAAACGTCGTGCTCACACATGAGTTGTGCACCGAGAATCTTGCGGTTATTACGGTCGTAGATGAGCACCACGGTGATGGGGTAGGCGTTGGGCATGAAGTCCGGGCGGTACGGCCCCGTGTACGTGACGCTAGCCGCGTTAAGCTGGGCCTCGCGGGTGCGCATCAAGGTTAACCCGGTACAGGCCACCGTATGCTCAAAGACCAGCATGCCCGTCGTAATCTGGGTGCCAATGGTGCGTAGGCGGCGTTCAAAGACGTTAATACCGGCCAAGGCACCTTGCCGAACGGCGTGTGACACCAAGGGGGCGTAGGTCACCGTTTTAATCGGGTTATAGTGACTAACGGCCGAATCTCCCGCCGCCAGAATGTCGGGATCGGAGGACTGCATGTAGTCATCGGTCAGAATCGCGCCGTTGGGGGCCATGGCGACCTGTCCTTGTAGCAGTTCCGTTTGGGGAATGATGCCCGCGCTGATGGCAGCCATGTCGACTTCCAAGTCGCCGGCTTCCGAGGTCAAGAGCAGTTGGCCATTCGGGGCATCCCGGAAGCTCGTCACCCGAGTATTGGTCAAGACCTGAACGCCCTTGTCCGTTAAAAGTTGGGCGATCTTTTGAGAAATCACGGGTTCCACGTATTCATTGAGAAGGTAGTCGGGCTGTTGGATTAAGATGACTTGGTGCCCGGATTCAATGTAACCCTCGGCCAACTCAATGCCCACGTAGCCGCCGCCGATAATGGCGACCTTCTGTTTCTTAGCGGTATATTCGCAAATGTTGTTGGCCTGACTGTAGGTCTTGCAGAGGAGTACTTTGGGATTTTCGATGCCGGGGATGGCCGGAATGGCGGTGATTGACCCGGTCGCCATGATTAACTTGTCGTATTGGTCGGTGGTCTTTTCTTTCGTCGCCAGGTCCTGAACCAATAAGGTATGTTGCCGGGCATCGATGCGGATGACGTCGTGATTCAATTCTAGGTCGACGCCCTGATTGATGAAGTCGTCGGGTTCCTGATAGAGTGCGTCTGACAGGGCCCGGACGGTTCCTTTAATATGTAAATAGGTGGCGCAGGAGAGATAGGAAATGTTTGCTTGACGTTCGTAGACGGTAATCTGGGCTTCTGGATAGTGCTTGAGAATCTGTTTTACCGCAGCGATGCCAGCGTGGGTACAGCCAATCACAACGACTTTCATTGCCATTAATCCTTTCTTTAATTAACTTATTTCAGTATTTTATAGTATACTGTTGTTATAGTTAATGCAAACCATCCGTTTAGGGGGGTATTTTTATTGGAAATCATTTATCGTTACTTTGTTCAACCACAGATTGATACCGCAACGAAGACTATCTTTGGCTATGAGCTGTTAATGAAACAACTCACCCCTGATGGTTGGCGGTTGCCGGCCTCATTTTCCGCCATTGATCCGCAAATTATCGCGGACTTACTGGTCGACACAACCAAGGTGTTGTCGCTTAAGGTGCGTTACTGTTCCGTTAACGTGAGTCGCGAGCAGCTCATGACCACGCCGATCGCGAACGCCATTATCAAGAGTCAAGAACAGCTCTATCCGACCAAGCTAGTCGTTGAGCTGACCGAAGATGATGGTCCGCAACAGTATACGATGGCCGAGTTGTTGCCGCAGTTAAAGCGATTCATTGATCAGGGGATGGAACTGTCCCTGGATGATGTGGGAACGGGCGATAATTATTTTAGAGATGTTCAGGAGCTTCTCCCGCTAGCATCTGAGATTAAATTTGCCCTCCAAAACTTCAACCGTGACTTTAAGGATCCCCACATTTTACAAAAATTGCACTTCTGGCATGCCATCAGCGCTGAATACAACTTACGGTTAGTCCTTGAGGGCATTGAAGATCAAGCGGATAACCGGTTGAGCAAGAAGTTGGGGATTCGGTTAAAGCAAGGGTACTACTTTAGTAAACCACAATTGTTGAAGCTACCACAAGATACTTGTTTGAGCTAAATCTGCCAGTTGTCCCCTTATGGGTGATTATTGCCGGAGAATCTCTGATTGGAGATTCTCCGGCTTTTTAGGTTAGACCACGGATAGAACCGCCGAAAAAGGGAACTGGCGTGTCCAGGGTGGGGTGAACAGCTCAAGCAGGCCTCTGGTATAGATGAGCCTGCAGGCGGCCTTAGATTGCCTTACAGTTGATTTAGGCTGGGGTGAAGGAAAAAAGGTTGACGATAAGTGACTAATCAGTTACTATTAAATTATGCGAAAAATTGATGAAGCAAAAATTAATAAGATTACGCTGGCCGTCATCACGCTGGTCAAACAACAGGGATTGACCAATCTGACCACGGCGAAAGTGGCCAAGATGGCCGGTGTTAGCCCCGCCACCCTGTATATTTATTATCAAGATAAGACGGATATGCTGAGCCGGATCTACGAACTGGTCAAAGACGATCTGCATGCGGGACTATTGGCGACCCTGCACGCCACACCGGTGGTCTTGGACCAGCAACTCCGGGCGATGTTACGGTATGCGGTGGCGCAGTACCGGGTTCATCCCCAAGAGGCCCAATTCGTCCAAGTGCTCTGGAATAATCCGGAAGCGTTGGACGAGGCGGCACGCCATCATGGTACGGAACTAGATACGGCCCTGGGGCAGTTGTTTAGCGCAATTGTCGCTGATAATCAGTATATGGACCTTTCCCGGGAGGCATTTGAGATTATTTTCTCGGCCCCGACGCAGCTACTGATTCGGCAGCCGGACGTGGACACGGCGGAGATTGAACAGATGATTTCGGTGGTCATTAAGGCGGTTCATCGCTGAGCCGTTTTTATTTTTCAGATTAAATAACTAACTAGTCACTTATGATTGAGGCGCGAATAACGATGAAAAAGACAATTTTAGTCACAGGGGCAACGGATGGCATTGGTTTGGTCACGGCTAGGGCACTCGCCAAAGCGGGTCACCGCGTGATTGTTCACGGCCGGAATTCAGCGAAGGCACAACGGGTGATCCAGGAGATTCGACACACAACGGGGAACCCAGACGTCGACTATTTGGTGGCCGATCTTTTCTCCATGACAGCCATTCAGCAGATGGCCCAGCAATTCTGTCGGCATGATGACCATCTCGACGTGTTGATCAACAATGCCGGCGCCGTCTTGGATAATCAATGGTCGTCTGGGGCAATCAAAAGCAGCAACGGCCGTCTCACCGCTACTATTCTGCGACGAATGAACAAGCCGTTTGGGATTATGGCTCTTTGTCAACTGTTGTTGGTAATCTGCTGTATAGGGTTGCCTAATCGCATTGTGATTAGGCAACCTTTTTGATTCCGAATACCAGATGAATCCT
>NZ_JAAVSC010000042.1 GCF_012641095.1 Lactobacillus sp. HBUAS51381 | reverse complement strand
AGGATACACCCGTTCCCATGCCGAACACGGAAGTTAAGCTTTAGCACGCCGATAGTAGTTGGGGGATCGCCCCCTGCGAGGATAGGACGTTGCCACGCGGTTTTGGAGGATTAGCTCAGTTGGGAGAGCGTCTGCCTTACAAGCAGAGGGTCACAGGTTCGAGCCCTGTATCCTCCATTTGAGCCGTTAGCTCAGTTGGTAGAGCATCTGACTTTTAATCAGAGGGTCGACAGTTCGAGACTGTCACGGCTCATTCACCTTCGGGTGTTGAGTAATTTGATACAAACTGATACTGACTATGCCGACTTAGCTCAGTTGGTAGAGCACCTGTCTTGTAAACAGGGGGTCGGAAGTTCGAATCTTCTAGTCGGCATTTGATTTTGCGGAAGTAGTTCAGTGGTAGAACATCACCTTGCCATGGTGGGGGTCGCGGGTTCGAATCCCGTCTTCCGCTTTGTACCGGAGGGTACAAAGCTTCAAACTTAATTAGCGTTTTTGCACCCATAGCGCAACTGGATAGAGTGTCTGACTACGAATCAGAAGGTTGTAGGTTCGACTCCTACTGGGTGCATTTAACGGGAAGTAGCTCAGCTTGGTAGAGCACCTGGTTTGGGACCAGGGGGTCGCAGGTTCGAATCCTGTCTTCCCGATTAAATAAAATATTTTTATTTAACATTTCGCGGTGTAGCTCAGCTGGCTAGAGCGTTCGGTTCATACCCGAGAGGTCGAGGGTTCGATCCCCCCCGCCGCGATTTGGACTTGGACTGGACCTTTAGCTCAGTTGGTTAGAGCAAACGGCTCATAACCGTTCGGTCGTAGGTTCGAGTCCTACAAGGTCCATTACCAGAAGGACTTTTGTACGTGTTTTATGGAGGATTACCCAAGTCTGGCTGAAGGGAACGGTCTTGAAAACCGTCAGGTGAGTAAAATCACGCGAGAGTTCGAATCTCTCATCCTCCTTTGTTCCTTTAATATTATCGCGGGATGGAGCAGTCTGGTAGCTCGTCGGGCTCATAACCCGAAGGTCGCAGGTTCAAACCCTGCTCCCGCAATTTGGTCCGTTGGTCTAGTTGGTTTAGGACGCCTGCCTGTCACGCAGGAGATCACGAGTTCGAGTCTCGTACGGACCGTTGTTATACTCGTCAGCAGAGTGTAGCAACTATAACTTTATTCTAAATGGCAAAATGGCTCGGTAGCTCAGTCGGTAGAGCAATGGATTGAAGCTCCATGTGTCGGCGGTTCGATTCCGTCCCGCGCCATTAAGTATATCTCATTATAATGCGGGTATAGTTTAGTGGTAAAACCACAGCCTTCCAAGCTGTTGTCGCGAGTTCGATTCTCGTTACCCGCTTTATATGGGCCTATAGCTCAGCTGGTTTAGAGCGCACGCCTGATAAGCGTGAGGTCGATGGTTCGAGTCCATTTAGGCCCATTATGGAGAAGTACTCAAGTGGCTGAAGAGGTGCCCCTGCTAAGGGTATAGGTCGCGGAAGCGGCGCGAGAGTTCGAATCTCTCCTTCTCCGTTTAGTTATGACCCGTTGGTCAAGTGGTTTAAGACACCGCCCTTTCACGGCGGTAACATGGGTTCGAATCCCGTACGGGTCATTGTTTCAAAATTTAATATTATCGCGGGATGGAGCAGTCTGGTAGCTCGTCGGGCTCATAACCCGAAGGTCGCAGGTTCAAACCCTGCTCCCGCAATTTTGGTCCGTTGGTCTAGTTGGTTTAGGACGCCTGCCTGTCACGCAGGAGATCACGAGTTCGAGTCTCGTACGGACCGTTAGTGAAGTCTTCCTTGTTGGGGAAGGCTTTTTTATTTAGGTATTAGAACGAAAAGTGTGTTTACAAAAAGCGTCTGGGCCAGATTCCCAGACGCTTTAGAGGCTCCTAAGCTAAATTGCTGAAACGTGGTCCTGTTGGCTAGGCGCTACGGTGCTGCAAATAGTGCCGCAATCGGTCATCGTGCGCGTAGAGATACAGGCCTTGAACACCACGCTTCATTAAAACATTGATTGAATTGAGGATAAGTTGCTGCTTAACCTGTTTCAGGACAACGGGATCGGTCAGATCCGCTCGCTTTTTGAAGGTCTCGACATCGGTGTTGCGATCAAGGTGAATGACAAGTTGGTTGTTCGCGTCAAGACCCACTAGGGGACCTAGAATCAGGCCAACGTAGTTTAGATCGAATCCTTGACAGGTATAAATCGATCCCACCTCATTAATGGTCTGTGGGAGTTCTGCCCACGGTGTACTGGTGTAGTTGTACTGATCCCAGGGCAGGTGAAAGTTACCTTCCGTGACGTAGTGTTTTCCACCGTCCAGAGTTGAGGGATATCCCGACGTTGAGACAATCCGGGACAGGCCCACCTCTTGATTTCGACGGACTACCGCTTGCCGCATCTCTTCGGCATCCTCGAAGACACGTAGATCGTAGTGTGCACCAGTGTCCGCCGGCAGAGGGTGTAGACGTTGGTGAGTGAAGTCGTTGATCCAGCGAACGAGGTGGTCACTCGCGTGCATCCGAAATTGATGGGTTAACCGATAAGCCGCGTGGGGATAAGGAGCAACGTGTTTTTCAAGCCGTTGTTCCGTCCAGAAGCTCTTCATTCGGAGAACTTGGGTCTCGTCGAAAACCAGAATAACAACTTTGGCTGCCGCTATGAGATCGTCCAACTGGTTCTCACCATAGAAATTATTATAATGATCGGCCTGGGACAGCAGTAGGTGAGCCTCATCAATGACCAACACGTCCGGGTGGCTCTGCCCCTTGGCAATGCGATTAATGAGCGAGGTGGGGCGCTGAAAGTCCTTCTTCAAGAGGTGGGGTTGTGTGCCCGCAATCTCTCGGTAAACTTTGAGAATTTCCGGGTGGTTCACGAGGAAATAATTTTCCGTTTGAGCCAGGGCATTGGTTCGTTGCGTGCGAGCCGCGGTCTGTAACTGATTAAAGAGGTGAGCGAGAACCACGCTCTTTCCCGTTCCGGCATCGCCGTAGAGGGTGAAGATTGCTGGCTGCGCTGCTGACAGATGCTGGGTCGTAAAGGTTAAGATACGCTGAACCAAGGCGTCTTGTTCTGCCGTCAAGGGTAGGATTGGTGAGAGCTTGTGCGTTGCCATATTGTCTATCGGGTTAAGCAAATTGTCGCCTACTTTCTAAAAAATAAGAATACGCCTATTGTAACGCGAAATGTGACTAAAAGAAAAACCCTCCATTTTCTGAAGGGCTAGGGGTTAACTTTCGTCTGTTTGCTGCGAGTGCGCTTTGTCGGTTGCGAGTTGATAGGTCGCCGCGTGGAAATTATTGAGTTGCGTTGCGTATTTGGTAAAGGGAGAAAAACGGTTAGAGCGGCGCCAAATCATAAAGGCATCGCTGGTATCCCAGATGGTCATCAGGACGTATTCGCCGCTATTTTTGAATTTAGATAGGACCAACATGGCGGTCATCCCAGCGGGAAGGGGTTCGGCCGCAATCTTGTTGACGTCGCCTTCAAAGACCTTAGCGCTTTCGACATCTAGTGTGAAATAGTTGAAGCTGAAGAAGCCATGCCAAGTCGGTTGGCCATGTTCAATCTTAACCTGATAATCCAAATGACTCGTGAAAACACTATCCTGTCCCGAAACGTCCAACAACTGTAAGTCCTTGGCACCACCAGTGGCCGCCAGAAGAACGAACTGACGATCGGGGTTCTGCTTAATAATTTTGTCGAGTAACGGCCGACTACCAAACGTTAATGATAATTGATGAAGCATGATCATCCCTCCTGACTTGATCTCATCTTCATTATAAAGGTATTGTCTGGGAAAAGCGAAACGTTTACACTCCGCCGGTCACGCGCTACACTAGCAGTAGAACAAATTTGAGAGGATGATTCGATGCAATTGACTGTATTAGGCTGTTATGGTGGTTATCCACAAAACGGGATTGGCACCAGTAGCTATCTCATTACCAGTGGGGACTACCACTTGCTGTTGGATTGTGGGAGTGGAGCCTTGTTGGCCTTAGAGAAACAACTTAGCCCGCTTCAATTAAATGCGGTGCTATTAACCCACTATCATCACGACCACACGGCCGACTTGGGTGTCTTGCAATATGAGTGGCAATTGGCACAGGGGGACAAGGCTGAACCGATACTGCCCATCTATGGTCACACGGCCGACCCCTTAAACTTTGGGAGCCTGACCTGGCCAAATGCCACGGTGGGACGGGCCTACAATCCGGCGGAAACGTTACAATTAGGCCCGCTGACGGTGACTTTTATCGCCACCCATCACCCGGTCCCTGCCTATGCACCACGGATTACCGAAACGACAACCGGGAAAACACTGGCCTTTACGGCGGATACGGCGGCCTTTGCTGGGTTAGCGGACTGGGCGCGCGATGCGGATGTTTTATTGGCGGATACCAACTTCTATGCTGACCATCAAGGAACGGCCTGGCATTTAACCTCGACCCAGGCCGGTGAACTTGCCAAGCAGGCCGGTGTTCAGCGACTCCTATTGACGCATTTACCGCAAACCGGCAGCTTGGAACAGCTAAATGAGGAAGCACAGGCGGCCGCGGGATCCCAAATTCCAGTACGGGTTGTTCAACCTCAGACTATTTATAAAATCTAATGTAAATAATTCGTAAAATATGAATTGCACATTATCATCTTCTACACCAATATGTTAATTACGACAATCATTTCTATTATTAATGCACAATTGCATGTCAATTGTTTATAATTGATTTTAGAAAAAATTCTTTCTTTTCCGGTAAAATGCTGTATAATAGATTTATTAAAACATTTATACCACGCAAAAGGGAGGAAAAGATTATGTCAGTCACGCTCTACACATCACCCAGTTGTACCTCTTGCCGTAAAGCTCGAATTTGGTTTGAAGACCACGGTATCGCGTATCGTGAACAGAACATCTTCTCCGAGCCCTTAACGATTAACCAGATTAAGTCAATTTTACGGTTAACGGAGGACGGTACCGAGGAGATTATCTCGAAGCGCTCACGTGTTTACCAAAATTTAACGGTTGATCTCGATGATTTACCATTACGCAAATTATATGAATTAATTCGTCAAAATCCTGGCATTCTGCGGCGACCAATCATGGTTGATGATCGGCGGCTTCAGGTGGGATTCAACGAAGAGGAAATCCGGCGGTTCTTGCCGCGGAAAGTTCGCGAATTGGAACTCCAGCGGGCCCAACGATTAGTTAATGGTAACGAATAAGCTTAATTAGTTGCATCTAACTGGATTTGTGAGAGAATATTACTTGCAGTCCAGTTTTTTTGTTATGATTACTTTACAAGTAAAATAAAATGGCTAGAATGAGAAACAAGGACAATACCCAACCCACGAGAAAGGGGTGTTATTCAATGGAAATGGAACGAATCAATGAAAATACGATTCGGGTGGTTATTGGCAACGATGATCTGAGCGAGCGCGGTATTACCGTTTTGGATCTATTGGGCAACCACAAACAAATCGAAGGCTTTTTCTATAGCATTTTAGAAGAAGTTGATGTTGACCACCAATTTCAAGATAACGATGCGGTCACCTTCCAGGTGCTGCCAAATCGCAATGGTCTTGAGTTATTTATCAGTAAAAATGCAGATGAGGACAGTGCTACGGACGTGAACATCACGGATGCTAGCGTTGATAGCAATCACCCCGATCAAGTGTCGGATCAGATTAAAGCCCACTTATTAGAAAAAGATGGACAAAAGGATTTCTTCTCAAACTACAAGGCAACAACCACCAATGACTCAAATGATATTGAAGATTATTTGAACGATGAGGGGCAACCCACCACTACGCGAGTGATTCGGTTGCATTCATTTGAAGACATGATTAGTTTGGCCCGGGTATTGCGTTTAGAAAATGCAGCGTCAAACCTGTACCAGTACAAAGGGGCTTACTATTTAGAGTTAATTTTCTTCGTCAACGAATCTTCCCGTGAATCAATCAAGGATGAATTGTCCGTGGCGTACGAATACGGTGACAGCACGAAGGTTGCCCCAGACGTTTTGGCGGAACACGGTAAGATGATTATGGAACACAGCGCACTGGAATTGACCCGGTTTCACTTTTTAAGCGATTAACGTGAAACTTGGCACCAGTCTATTGAAACGAGCCTCCCACTGGGAGACTCGTTTTTTTCGAAATAAGCGTTTAATGGTGGTCCATAAGGCAGCCCCCCTAGAAATTTAAACGAAACCTGCTATAATGGTTTATCGGACAAATTAAGTATCGGATGAATTATCTGGATAACTTTTGTTCACATTCTGGAGGCTCTGGTGCCTCAATAGGAGGTAGCCTATGAGTCTCGCGCAGTTAGAAAGCATTCTGTTGTGGGCGTCGGCGGTAATGGCCGTCGTCGTTATACTAACGATTGTCATTTATTATTGGTATTCGCGTAAAACGCGCAATAATTATTTGGAAAATCACGAAATTGAGTTGCGCTACTTCATTCAAAAACAAGTGGATTTTCGTGGCGAGACTACCGGCTACGAGTGCCTGCTGCGCCAACATAATTGGGATGACTCGTGGACCTTGCCACAAAAATTGGATTCACTGCCCTTACAGCGGGTAATTTTTCTCTTAACGGACACCTTCAAGTCTCTCCCGGAGGAGCCCATTACGTTGTCGATTAATTTGGAATTCGACCAGATCACGAGTCCGGATTTTCGATATTTTGTCCGCTGGGCACTGTCACGAATCGCCCCGATGAAGCTGGCCGTGGAGTATACGGCCGGTACGAATCAGCCGCGGCACAAACGACGACTTTTTCGGCGGCGAATTCGGGAGGCCCGGGCCTACGGGATGCGCTTTGGCATCGATAACGTCGGGGCCTCACTGAACAACCTGAAGAGTATCGAGTGGATTCTCCCCGAGGTGGACACCTTGAAGTGTTCCATGCGGAGCTTTCGGAAGGCCGACCCCAACGAGTGGCTCGACCTAAATCTACAATTTTGGAATCGACTGTCCCAACGCAACCATATCGAGCTGGTACTGATGGGAATTGAGGATGAACGGGATCAACAGTTGGCGGATCAGTTGAAGATTAACACGCGTCAGGGGTACTTATTTGACCGACCGATGAATCCGCAGGAAAGGAGTCGTCATGGCTAAGCAAAATCGGCAACAACTTTATTCGGATGACTATTTTGAGAAGGGACACTGGGGCCTCAAGATTCGGCAAACGCTGGTCGGACTCGTGGGCTGGATCTGCGTGATCGTCCCCATCGTCATTACCGTGCTGTCCTTTTGGGCCTCGTACAATCCCCACATTATTCACCTGTGGTCGTATCACGAAGGAATCTTTGAGATTAAGTTCATCGGCATTATCCTGCTATTTTGTTTTGTCCTGGTTTCACTCTTTGCGGTGGGGATGACGATTATCCAAAATCGAAAACGGGACCGGGTGGTGGAACAGTGGCCGACGTTTAATCCAATTAACCAGCGGAAACGCGAGGATCAACTAGGCAAGTTCATGGACCAACGCTTCGGCGATCAGGCGTTTCGAGAAAACGTTCGCCACTATCAAGTGAAGCCCGAGCAGAACCTGGATACCGACCAGATTCAGCAGCTCTATGAACAGCACGATCTCAATGACTTGGACGAATAGGGAGGCCGCACGTGACAAATATTTTTATTGATAGCCTATTGCGGGCGACCGTGGGCAAGACGATCTTTAACATCTTTTTGCTGGTTCTGTGTCTCTATCCCGTGGTGGGGTCGTTCTTCTGGTTCACCGGGGCCCTGTCGTACCGCTTTCTCAAGACCAATAAGCGAGATGGTGCGGCGCGCTACATTCCCGTTAACGATCAGCCAATGATTACCATCATGATTCCGGCCCATAACGAAGAGGTCATGATTGAGGAGACCATCACCTATCTCTTCGAAGAACTGAACTATACTAACTATGAGGTGCTGGTCATGAATGATGGGTCGACCGACCAGACGGGGGCCATCATCGCCCGACTCCAAGACAAGTATCCCCGGCTAAGGACGGTCGAGATTCTCAAAAATAAGGGGAAGGCCCACGCCTTTAATATTGGCATGTACTTCGCCAAGGGTGACTACATCCTCAGCAACGATGCCGATACCATCCCCGAGCCCGACGCCCTGATGAAGTATATGAATTTCTTTATGCGCGACCGCGACATGAATACTTCCGCCGTGACGGCCAACATGGACGTTCAAAACCGGACGAGTCTATTGGGGAAGTCACAGACCGTGGAGTTCACTAGCATTGTCGGGGTGATTAAACGCAGCCAAACGGCGGTCAACGATTCGATGTATGCCTATAGTGGGGCGAACACCCTGTACAAGAAGGATTTTCTGATCGACGTTGGTGGTTTTCGTCAGAATCGAGCGACTGAGGACATCAGTATCGCCTGGGATCACCAGATGCTGGGCGCCGTGCCACGCTTCGCCCCGAACATTATCTTTCACATGAACGTGCCGGAGACCATTCGTGACCTCTATCACCAACGCAAACGTTGGGCGCAGGGCGGGACGGAAGTCTGGTTGACCAATATCAAGAAATTTTTGCGCCACCCGATTGAACACCGTTACCAGTGGTCGATGTTTGTGGATTCAACGCTATCTATCATTTGGTCGTTTTTCTTCACAATCACGTCGTTCGCCTTTGTGGGGTTGATGCTGTACTTCCTCTTTACCGGGGACTACGAACGGATCATCCACGGCATCGTTATTTCCTTTATCTTTGTGACGTTTGAAATGTTTGCCGGATTCATGCAGTTACTCGCGGCCTTACTGCTCGATCACCACGGGGCCAAGCTGAAATACCTCTTTTTCGCGCCGCTATACATGTTGTTCTACTGGATGGTCAATCCGATTACCGTGGTGATGACGTTTGTTCCGGCGCTCAAGACGATTCTGGGCTTTGGGTCCGGCACGTGGGTCAGTCCCAAGCGCCAGTCGATGAAGAAGTAAACAATTGTGCCAATTAAAAAGCGTCTGGGCCAGATTCCCAGACGCTTTAGAGTCTCCAAAGCTAAATTGTCGAAACGTGGGCCAAAAGGCAGCTGATTTCGCTTAAAACAGATAGCCAAACAACCCCAACCCGGGATTCTTCGATTATCTGCCTTAATGCTCACTGGCTAAGCTCTTTTGGCCCACGTTTTTCGTTGGTTAGCGGCGTTCAATAGCCAACAAAAACGGCGGATGATGTATCTGATTAATGAAGCCGTAACGTAAGACCTGATAGGTTCTCTGTGGCAACTGCTGACAGAACGCAACGACGGCTTCTTGTTCCGTTTGTCCACCAGGATGGCCGGAATACACGACCAGGATGATGCGGCCACCTCGTCGTAAATGAGCCAATAAGACTTTGACGGCGCTTAGCGTGGTGTTGGGCCGCGTAATCAAAGACTTGTCGCCGCCGGGCAGGTAGCCCAAGTTGAAGATGGCACCGGTAATCAGCGTATCGGCGGTCAAAAATTCACCGACGTGTTCATGGCCAGTCGCGTGGAGGTCAACCTGCGATGCGAGCCCGGTTAAAGTGAGCTGCGTCTGGGTCGCCTTGAGCGCGGCCGGCTGAATGTCAAAGCCGATGACGCGACCGGTCCGACCAACCTGATTGGCAAGAAAGAGCGTATCGTGGCCATTGCCGACCGTGGCATCGACCACCGTGTCGCCGGGCCCCACACATTCGCTGAGTAAGGTGTGACTGTACGTTAACGCATTGGGTAAATTCACTACAATTCATCTCCATAACGGGTTAAATACCATTGGGTGACGGTCAGGAGGACAAAGCCCAGTGACCAGCCGGCGACCACATCGCTAGGGTAATGGACGCCCACGTAGACCCGTGACAGGCCGATAACGACGATCCACAGGCTTAGGAGTCCGATCAACAGCCACCGCCAGTAACGGTGACGGCGAAGCGTCCAGCCTAGCAGAACGATAAGGGTGCCCCACAGAAGCATGGCGGTGATGGAATGACCGCTCGGAAAGCTATATGAGCTGGCGGCGACGAGCCGATCGACGGTGGGCCGGTCACGTCGAACGATATGCTTGATGACACTGTTGCCAATGCCGGCCCAGATTAGGACGTTCCAGCCCAAGAAGAGGGCGCCCCGGGAACGCCGGGCGATTACTAATCCGGCCATCGCGAGTAGGGTCACCCAGGTAATGGGTTGCGGATTACCCGAGTTGGTCACGGCAATGATCGTGGCGGTGACGGGATGCGAGAAGGGGTGACGAACCAGGCCAATGACGAACTGATCGAAATCGGGAAGCCAGCTCTGCTGGTAGACGACACCGATGAGATCCAGTAGAAAGATGATGCCGGCGGCCATGGTGAACCGCCAGCGTAATTTAGAAATGGGTGGCAAATGAGTTGCCTCCTTTTTTAGAAATAAAGTTAACGCCTCAAATCGGCGGTAGTGGCAGGGCCGAAAGGTGTTAGTCGTTAAGTTAAAGCACTGCAATTAGTATAGCACATCGCCGGTATTTTCATGTTTGCGACTAAAAGATGTGGCGAAGACAGTGATCTTTGGGCGCAAGGCTAGGTTCGAGGTTACACCTGACCTGGGCGGCCCCCAGCGATCCGGCTCATATTTTACGAGTGGCAAGGTAGCCAGTGGGCGCTATGTCACCGAAACAGGTCATTTTGATCGGTATTCGTTCGGAAGAATCCCCGTTGTCCCTTGCTTTTCTGGAGGGGGTTTGCTAAGATTAAAGCAATTTGATTCTTCAAGACGTTGACGAGAAGTAGTAGTTTCAGGGCGTATTTAGAAAGCGGATGGTCGCTGTAAATCCGTTACGCCAGAAACGAACTTATCTCCGAGTCATTTCTGCCATAAGGTGGGCGTTTGGCGACGTTATCAGCCGGAATGAGCCTCGAACTGGTTTCGAGGAAATGTAGGTGGTACCGCGTTTAGACGCCCTGCAGGAGTCCATTTTTGGACTGCTGGGGGCTTTTTTTGTGGCACGACGTTAATTGAGAAAGGGAGCGACGTTTTTGGCTTACAAACACGAGATAATTGAACACAAATGGCAACACTACTGGCGCGTCAATGACACGTTTAAGACCACGGACAACCAGAGCAAGCCTAAATATTACGTATTGGATATGTTCCCCTACCCGTCAGGTCAAGGCCTGCACGTGGGACATCCAGAAGGCTACACGGCAACCGACATCATGGCCCGCTTAAAGCGGATGCAAGGCTTCAACGTCTTACACCCTATGGGATGGGATGCCTTCGGTTTACCGGCCGAACAGTATGCTTTGAAGACCGGGCACAACCCCAAGGACTTCACGGCCCACAACATCAAGAACTTCAAGCGGCAGATCCGTTCGCTGGGCTTTTCTTATGACTGGAGTCGTGAGGTCAACACGACCGACGAATCCTTCTACAAGTGGACGCAGTGGATCTTCGAACAGCTCTACAAGAAGGGCCTAGCCTACGAAGACAAGATCATGGTCAACTGGGCCCCCGACTTTATGGGCGGGACCGTTGTGGCCAATGAAGAAGTCGTCGATGGCAAGACCGAACGGGGTGGCTATCCCGTTTACCGCGTGCCAATGCGGCAGTGGGTCTTAAAGATTACGGCCTATGCGGATCGCTTGATTGACGACTTGGATGATTTGGACTGGCCCGACAGCATTAAGGAAATGCAACGAAACTGGATTGGCCGTTCCGAAGGGGCCAGCGTCTTCTTCCCCGTTGCTGGGCAGGAAGACACCAAGGTCGAGGTCTACACGACCCGTCCCGACACGTTGTTTGGGGCCACTTACATGGTATTAGCACCGGAACACGACCTGGTCGACCAGATCACCACGCCGGAACAGGCCGATGCCGTCAAAGCCTACAAGGAAGCCATCGAAAGCAAGTCTGACCTGGAACGGACCGACCTGAATAAGGACAAGACCGGGGTCTTCACGGGTGCTTATGGCATCAACCCATTGAGCGGTAAGAAGTTGCCAATCTGGATTGGCGATTACGTCCTCGCGTCTTACGGGACCGGGGCAATCATGGCCGTACCAGCCCACGATGACCGGGATAACGAGTTTGCCCAGAAATTCAATCTGCCCATCACCCAAGTGATTGCGGGAGATGATGACACCGATGTTCAAAAAGCCGCTTACACCGGCGATGGTGAACACATCAACTCCGACTTCATGAATGGCATGAATAAGCAGACGGCCATTAAGGCGGCCATTGACTGGTTAGAGGAACACAAGGCTGGCCACAAGCAGGTCAACTTCCGGCTACGTGACTGGATCTTCTCCCGTCAACGCTACTGGGGTGAACCCATTCCCGTTATTCACTGGGAAGATGGTGAAACGACACTGGTTCCCGAAGACGAATTGCCATTGAAGCTGCCCGCAGCTAAGCAACTCGAACCTTCCGGAACGGGTGAAAGTCCATTGGCCAACCTGGATGACTGGGTGAACGTGGTGGACGAAAACGGGCGTAAAGGGAAGCGTGAAACCAACACCATGCCGCAATGGGCTGGGAGTTCGTGGTACTTCCTGCGTTACGTTGATCCGCACAACGACCAGGCAATTGCCGATCCCGACAAACTGAAATACTGGATGCCGGTCGACCTTTACATTGGTGGGGCGGAACATGCCGTCTTGCATTTGCTCTACGCACGGTTCTGGCACAAGTTCCTCTACGACCTCGGTGTCGTGCCGACCAAGGAACCCTTCCAAAAGCTGGTTAACCAGGGGATGATCCTGGGGACCAACCACGAAAAGATGTCCAAGTCCAAGGGTAACGTCATCAATCCCGATGAAATTGTCGAGAAGGATGGGGCCGATACCCTGCGCTTGTATGAAATGTTCATGGGGCCACTGGAAGCTTCCAAACCGTGGAGCACGGAAGGTATCAACGGTTCTCGTCGCTGGTTAGACCGGGTATGGCGGTTATTGATCGATGATAACAACCATCTGCGTGACCGCGTGACGATGATTAACGACGGTAAGTTAGATAAGATCTACAACCAGACCGTGAAGACGGTGAGCGAGGACATGGAAGCCATGCGCTTCAACGTGGCCATCTCCCAACTGATGGTCTTCGTTAACGAAGCCTACAAGGCAGACAGCTTACCACTGCTGTACATGGAAGGTTTCGTCAAGATGATCTCTCCAATCGTGCCGCACATTGCCGAAGAACTCTGGTCACTGATGGGCCATGACGAGACGATTGCTTACGAAAAGTGGCCAACTTATGACCCGAAGCAATTGGTCGAAGACGTGGTTGAAATGGTGGTTCAGGTCAACGGTAAGGTCCGGGCACACTTGAAGGTTGCCAAGGACGCGGCTAAGGACGATATTGAAGCCCAAGCCTTGGCCGACGATACGGTCAAGACCCATACCGATGGCAAGACGATCCGTAAGGTAATTGTGGTGCCAGGCAAGCTGGTCAACATCGTAGCCAACTAAATTTAACGTTTAAGGTCAAGTGTCAGTGACTTTCCTAAGGGAAGGTGGCTGGCACTTTTTAGTTGGCGGTGGTTCGGGGATGGGAGATAATTTAGATGTTATCTTAGCTAATTTTAGGGTGCTAGACGCCTGACTAGCCAAAAAATCTGGCCGATCCCCAACGGACCGCCAGATTTCATAAATGGATTATTATTGATTAACCTCTACCGCCGCCGGTGCCGCACGAACGTAAAGAAGTGTAGAATGCTGGCCAACAAGACGTAGAAGATGATGACAAACGTGGCGTAGGTCAGCCAGAACTTACCGGCCGCGAAGACGCCGAACCACCACGCCTGCAGGCCCATGGTGATCAGCGCCATGACGGCGATCATGAAGAAGAGTAGTATGTAACGTTTCAAGGTGTTATCATCCTTTCGTGGTCGGTTGGCAATTTTCTGGGAGAGACGGCGGCACTCAGCCAGCTTGTTCTCCCGGGGTGCGTGGGTGCCCCACGTACCCGTTCCGACAAATTCGCCAACTTTAATCAGGCCGGCACCGGTCAGCACCCGGTCAATCGTGACGAAGGTCTGATCGGTGATACCGGTAAAGAAGTTTTCCGTGGAACTGACGAAGCAGGTGGTCATGCTGAGATAGTGCTTGTTCTTGTATTTTCCGGGCAAGGTATCGGCCTCGGCCGTCATCCGCACCAGCCGAAAACGCATGCAGTCAAAGAACTGCTTCATCACGCCGGACATGCCGCCCCAATACGTGGGGGCACAGACAATCCAGAAATCGCTGGCGGCCATCTTGGCTTCAATCTCGTCGAGGGCCGGGCAGGACTTTTCCTTAGTATCCGGATAAATCTCGTAATCTCGCAGAAAGACCGTGTCAACTTCCGCGGAATCCGGTAAGCCATCGAGAACGGCCTGCAGGTAGCCCGCAGTGATACCGTACCGTTCGTGGCTGCCTAATAATGCTAAGTAACGCAAAGCAATCGCCTCACTTTAAATCATTCGATGGTCATTGGCTACTGATAGCGCAACCAATGCCTATACCATCAGTATACCGCATGGCAATTTAAAAGTAAGAATTTTGTTTTGGGGATTGACCATCGGTGGGAAACAGGGGCCATGACCCTAATTGTTGTGTCGTTTGACTAAAAAGCCCTCGCGGACCAACCGGTCAACGAGGGTACACAAGCTGTAATTATTGCAGTAATTCTGTCAGGATAGCAAAGAACCGGTGCTTCACAACGTCGTCTTCGCCAGCTTTTGAGAACTGATAGTTGAGTAAATGACGGTCAAATTCGTGGAAGAAAACGTCAGCCATCGTTTGATAATCGCTATCATTGGTCTGGTCGATCCGCTTAAAACTACGCCAGGTGGCATAAATTAATTGTGCGTCTGGAACCTGCGCTATTTCTGGAAAATGTTGCCGAATGCTCTTGGTCATCCGCACAACCTGTTTCGCTCTTTCCGGAGACATCTGCATCTCCGGAGTTGCCGTTTGCGTCATAATGGCATTCCTCCTTGAATAGTCTATTTCTTGACTACTTCCAGCATACCACTGTTCGGGGCATCCGGTAAGCAAACCACTGGTGGAGAGGCCTGGATTTTCAAATCTTTACCGAAACCTGATATTTGCGAGACAAATCGTATGGTATAATATTTGTTTGATTAGCTTGGCGGTTGACCAAGCTGAAGTACCGTTGAATTTAAACTTGAAAGTAGGGTGTCAAATGTCGGCAAGGTCTGATCATACAGGAAATCAAGCCGTGAGCGCACAGGATCAAATGGTCGCGGGCTCCGCATGGATGACGGCCGGGAGTATTTTTTCTCGGATTCTTGGGGCCATCTATATTGTCCCTTGGAGTATTTGGTTCGGCTCATTCTTCCTACAAGCCAACGCGCTATACGGGAAGGGCTACAACATTTATAGTTTCTTCCTGATTGCGGCGATTGCGGGGGTCCCTTCCGCCATTGCCAAGCAAGTGGCCCACTATAATGCGCTAAACGAGTATGGCATTAGTGTCCGGCTCTATAAGCGGGGGTTGGTGATTGCCATCCTCACGGGGGTCAGCATCGCCTTACTGCTATTCTTGGGGGCGCCGCTATTTACCGGGGGCGATAAGCATCTGATTCCGGTCCTCCATTCGTTGGCCTGGGCGATCTTGATTATTCCGACCATGAGTCTGACCCGAGGGTATTTCCAGGGCTTCCAACAGATGGCGCCCTCGGCCATTTCCCAATTTGCGGAACAACTGGCGCGAGTGGCCTACATGTTGGTCACGGCCTTTATCATCATGGACGTGATGAAGGGGGACTGGGTGTCCGCCGTCTCGCAATCCACGTTGGCCGCCGCGGTTGGGGCCCTGTGTGGTCTGATTGTCTTAGGCGTCTACTATTGGAAGCGGCGGGACTATTTCCGCGGCTTGGTCGCCGGTAGTAATGAAGAATTGGTGGTGCCCGCCAAGCAACTCTACAAGGAAATTGTGGCGCAGGCCGTGCCGTTCATTATTTTAGGGGCCGGGATTACCATTTTCCAACTGATTGATCAATATACCTTTGCGCCCATCATGCATCTAGCCGGCAATTACTCGGATACCTACCTGAACGATCTGTTCGCGCTGTTCGGCGTGAATGCGAATAAATTAATTATGATTACCATTTCGCTGTCCTCGGCACTGGCCGTTACGGTGGTGCCCTTGTTATCGGAAGCGTACACGCGGGGCAATAAACGCGAGATTTCCGGCCAACTGACGAATGCCTTCTTAATGTTTGAATTCGTCATGATTCCGGCAGCGCTGGGGATGGCGGCCGTTGCGCGGCCCCTTAACATTGTCTTCTATGGCCAAACACAGGAAGCACTGGGGTCGTCAATCCTGGCGTTCTCCTCGTACCTGTCGATCCTCCTGGGACTTTATACGGTGGTTGCGGCACTCATGCAGGGAATTTCGCAAAACCGGCGGGCCGTTCACTACTTTGCGGTCGGCACCGTGGTGAAATTCATTGTCCAGTGGCCGCTGGTCTACTTCCTAGGCGCTTTTGGACCCCTGGTTGCGACCGGAATTGGTCTGTTGGTGACCTGTTACCTGATCATTCATTCACTGGACGTCCAGTTCGGGATTAACTACGCCACAATTGCCAAAAAGACCAACGGCATCCTGCTGGCATCCATCGGCACCTTCGTTATCGCCCGTGTGGTGGTCATGTTGGGGAGCCTAGTTGGAAGCAACGGACGGGTGATTAGTTTTGTTGTGACGGCGGTTGCGGCCGTCTTAGGGGGGTATTTCTACGTTTACCTCATGTTAAAGAGTCGCTTGGCCGATGCCATTATTGGCGATCGGGTAGTCGGGTTACGGCGGCGGTTGCACATTCACTAGGAGGCAATTGCGATGAATATTGAACGTTATTTAAATGATCACCGGCAGGGCACGCCGCGGCAGATACTCCGGTTGTTGCGGCAGGGGCGCGTTACGGTTAATGACGCCTTGATCGATTCGCCGCTCACCACGGTGACGAAGACAGATGCGGTCCGCGTGGATGGGATGGCCGTGACCGGGCGACGACCACAGTATCTAGTCTTTAACAAACCCGTGGGCTTCCAATTAAGCTTGGACCCGACCAGTGTGCACAGCCTGGGGAGCTTGCTAAATGCACTGGATCAGGTGCAACCCCTGAAGGCACTAGCGGATCTCCCCAAAGAAGCAATCGGACTGGTGCTCGCCAGTGATGACGACCACTTCTTGTCGGATGTTGCGGCCCAGGAGTGGGTGAGCACGTTACAGGTCTCCCTGGCAGAGGTCGTCACGACGTTGCCGCTGCTCGACAATGACCTGACCTTTACGGCGCTGCGGCTTGTTCCGGATGAGGTTCATCAGACCACTACGGTTACGGTTAAGACCCGTGACTTGACGGCCGCCGTGTCAACGTTAATGCAGATTAAAAGCCTAAACGGCCCCGTGAACCGCGTCGCCTTTGGCCCGTTGACGTTACCCGTTGACCTGTCAGTAGCGTCTTATCGTGGCTTGTTTCCAACGGAGATTGATGCGTTGAACGGGCCGCTAGATGATGATCCGGCGTTGCGCGCAGACGAGCTGTGAGTTTGAAACAATCTAAAGGTTGAAAGAAAAAAGCTAGGACTCTTGGTCAAGAGTAACGACCATTATAATATGATAGTCGCGTACTGGCCGCCTTACCATTCACCAAATTTGGTCTGGAACGCTGTGGGAAGGGCCGGAGAAAAGCCAAAGTGCTGTCTTTTCCCTCGCTTTGAGCCGTCAGCTCGCTGTCGTCTTGTCATCAACATAGCCGAAACGTGCGCCAACAGGCAACTGGCTCCGCTTAACACTGATAGACAAATAATCCAAAAGCAGGATTATCCGCCTATCAGCGTTAATGCTCACCAGTTAACCGCCTGTAGGCACACTCTTATCAACGGCTGAGACCAAATTTGGCTCACTCACGGCTACACGAGATGTATCCAATTAAACTGGCAGAACGTTGTCAATCCAGCGATTGTTACCGCACATTTAGTAGATATCAACCATCGTAGCCGCAGGTGATCGTTGATGATTAACTTTATGGCGACAAACCTTGTCAGATGGGGACTGGAGCGTGTTCGTGAACTTTCAGCCTTTAGAAACAATGATTAAAATGACAAAAAGACGATCGGCTCAGTAACAGGCTGATCGTCTTTTCAGTATAGCGCCTTTTCAATGATATCTAAGGCAGGAATCTTCTGATTTCAATCAGGAGAGGAATGCCAGTGATTGTTTTTTCGAGGTTTCTTAGTGCGTTGGTTCTTGATGCTTTTTTCGTTGATTTATTTACTCATCTGTATTCTTTTATGATTTTATTTATAAGTGTTTTTAGTACGTTCTGATTGGCTTACATGATATCATAATTTTATCGTGAAGGGAGGAATTGACTTGCGTAAAACGATGGCCCAATTACCATATCATTACGGGGTAAAACTAAGAGTGTTTCCGTCGAATGAACAGAAGCGCTTGATCAAGTTGAATAGTGATGCCAGCCGCTTTATTTACAACGAAATGAACGGCATGAACCGGGAGTTATTCGCTTTACGCCAAGTTAAAACGCCCATTAAGCTAGTTCAGACGCGAATCGAGACGTTGAAGCAACGGTTAAAGCATCCAGCGATTAATATTTCCAATATTCACGGTTGGTTGAATGATCAAGCGATCGATAGCGACATGAAGGCTAATGCCATCAAGAATTATCGCACTGCCTGGAAAAACTTTCGTCAAGTTCATCAAGCTGGGACGCCGGTTTTTCGTAAGAAACGTGCTGAACAAAAATACCAAACCTCCAATCATTATAAAAGTGACCAGCCAGATCCCAATATGCTTAATGGCAGTGTTCACTTGTTAGACGATAACCATATTCGGCTAGCCAAGCTAGGAAGATTGCGATTTAAGGGCATGCCAACTAAGCTCGCTGCCCTTAAAGCCCAGGTTCGTATTGGTACAACGACGATCTCCATGGATGCGACGGGCCTCTACTACGTTTCCCTGCAGTTAGCATCCGACCAGCCGTTCGTTGATTCGGAGATGCCTCGACCAGGATCAGCCATTGGAATTGATTTAAACACAGATAATTTTCTGACTGATTCCAATGCCAACGTGATTGCTAATCCGAGATTCTACCGGTCAATCAAGGGCAAATTAGCCAAAGCTCAGCGTACACTCTCTCGACGCGCATTACGGGCCAAGAAAGAACATCGTCCT
>NZ_JAAVSC010000041.1 GCF_012641095.1 Lactobacillus sp. HBUAS51381 | reverse complement strand
TTTTCAAGCAGACCACTTGAAAAATCCCACGGCTGAGACCAAATTTGACTCACTCACGGCTACATGAGATGTATCCAATTAAACCGGCAGAACGTTGCCACTCCAGCGATGTCACCGCACATTTAGTCGATTTCAACCATCGTAACCGGAGGCAGGCAGAGATGTAGGCAGCCGTGACAGCGGTGTTAGCTGATTTTCAGCTTACAGCGCGGGACGGGTTTGGAGACTGACGGATTTTGTCAGGCTTCAAACCGAGCCGGAGGACCGTTTCTCAGGCCGCAGGCGGTCCCCACAGCGCCGGAATCTCTGGCAGCCGCAGGTGGTCGTTGATGACTAATTTAATGGCGATAGGCCTTACCAGCTGGGGACTGGCGCGTGTTCGTGAACTTTCAACCTTTAAGCGAAAACTAAACGGACGTGTCGCGGCTAGTAAAAGCTGGCCGGGCACGTCCGTTTTTTATTTGATCTGAAAGTTGAAAGGAAAAACACAGTTAGACGCCCTAAAATACGGCTAGCGACTATCAGCCCGGCAGTTAGGTTTTATCATAAATCGCCCGTAGGCTCTTCAAGTCCGCCGCAGACAGTTGGGTACGGCCCTGATCGATGGGGGTCATGACCGAGGTCTTGTCCGAACTGTGATCCAGTCCCAGCGCGTGTCCCAGTTCGTGCACGGCCACGGAGAGCCGGTAGGACTGGGGGTAGGTGGCATTGAGCTTGGCCGTCGCCGCGTTGGTCGTGAGAATGCCTTGCCAGCTAATCCGTTGGGTAATCTGTGGGCCCCCTTGTCCCAGCTCGATTAAACTGCGATCGCCGGTTTCTCGTCGGTGATAGATGCCTAGGGCGATGTGGTTAGCCGTCTTGGTGGGGGAGCCGGCAACCAGGTGAACGATGCCCGTTTGATTGTAGACGGCGATGGCTTGATTGAACACTTTTTGGGCTTTGGCATCGGTATTCGCCGCGTAATGATACGTGTATTTTCGTTGAAGTAAGACACCTTGCATGGCCGTCTCGACGGGCGTATCTGCGGCGCCAGTCTTGGTCGTGGCGTCCTTGAGATTTCGGAGAATATAGCCACTACTGCGGTAGTTATCGGCTTTCTTGGTCGTCGTAGGGCTCAGGATCTGCGTGAATGCCGAGCGGTAGTAGGTGAACTAGGTGGAGAGGGTTTGCCAATTGCTGAGAATGAATAAACCCGCTGCCAGGATCGTGACAATGAATAGGCGTCTGATAAATTTCACGCCAACGCTTCCTTTCTAAATCCCCCAGCCGGTTGAATGGGTGTGTGGGGCCTCGTTAAGTTGATTCTAGGGTATCTGGTGTGGCATGGCAACTAGTAGGCCTTATAAATTGTGGAGCTGAATCATTTATTGGGCGCCAAGGCTCATTGCCGGGGAAGCAGTCGCCTAATTGGGCTTCAGCATGAAACGGTTACTTGAGGGATGGTGCTGCAAATGTAGAATACACCATTAACAGAATATACGATGTTCGATTTTTCTTCACAGTTTACACCCAGTCTGATTAAATTTTTACGGTTTAATAAGAGTATAGTAATTGAAATGATAATTTACTTATTTGGATGGAGGAAATAATTTATGAAGAGAAAAGAGATGACCGACTTAACTTTAACGGCACAATCAGGGCTGAGTGCCCGAGACGCCCAGCAACGTTTGGAACAGCACGGCAGTAACCAATTGGTGGCGGCTAAACGGCCCAGTATTTGGCGTCAGATCGGCCACCATTTAGCCGATGTTTCATCATTAGTTCTGTTATTTGCCGTGGCATTAGCCAGCTACATGGCGCTCTTTCAGGGCGGCGGCTGGACCAAGTCCATTGTGATTGGCGCGATTCTAGTGATTAACGTCATTATCGGGATGTACCAGGAAGCCTCCGCGGAGAAGGCATTGGCGGCACTAAAGTCAATGAGTCTCCCGACCACCACGGTTCGGCGTGAGGCGATTGCCCAGACGATTGCGGCCAAAGACGTGGTGCCCGGCGATCTGGTCTTATTGAAGGCCGGCGATCAGGTACCGGCCGATGGGGTGGTCCTATCCAGTACGAATCTGGCCGTCGATGAAGCCGTCCTGACCGGCGAAAGCGTGCCGGTAGACAAACGGGCGCTGAAGACGCCAGCGGGTGTTAAGGATGAGCAACAAGTCTTCTCCGGGACCGCCGTGACTGCGGGAACGGCGGTGATCCAAGTCGTGACCACCGGGATGGCTACGGAACTGGGTCAGATCGCGGGCCTACTGAACAAGACCAAGAAACGGGCGACCCCGCTTCAGGGACGCTTAAATCGCCTGTCCGGTTGGTTGACAACCTTTGCCGTGATGGGCGGGATGGCGATCTTTGCCCTCAGCATTTGGATGCAAAACCAGGGGTTGGCGGATAGCCTGATGATCGGGATTTCTCTGGCCGTGGCGGCCGTTCCCGAAACGTTGCCCATCATTGTGACCATCAGTCTCGCACATGGCGTGAAGCGGATGGCCAAACGGAATGCCATTATGCGGCGGGTTAACGCGGTGGAAACGATCGGTGGGGTCGACGTGATTGCGTCGGATAAGACCGGGACGTTGACACAGAATCAGATGACCATCACGCGCTACTGGACGCCGCAGGCCAAGACCGATCTGCCGGCCACAGAGATGACCCATTCTGGGCGGGCACTCATGCGTTACCTGGGATTGGCAACGAACGCCGAGATCCAAACGGTTAACGGCGAAGAGAAAACGATTGGTGATCCCACGGAATTGGCGATTGTCCGTTGGTTGGCGACACACGATGCCAGCCGGACTACCCTTGAGCACGATGCGCCCCGGTTAGCGGAAGATCCCTTCGATTCGACGAAGAAGACGATGGCGACGCTTCATCAATTGGCGGATGGTCGCCGGTTGGTGATTGTCAAGGGGGCCTTTGACCGACTCCCCGTCGACTGGCAACCCGCCGTCTTGGCACGGGCGAAGCAGATGCACGATGAATTCGGCCGTAACGCACTTCGGGTCTTAGCGGTGGGGTATAAGCTTGTCCCCGCCGGTCAGACGGTGAATTGGGAAGACCTAACGCGGCGGCTGACCTTTGCCGGGCTAGTGGGGATGATCGATCCGCCACGGCCGGAGGTCATCACGGCCATTCGTGAGGCGAAGGTGGCGGGCATCAAACCGATTATGATTACCGGGGACCACATGGTGACGGCCGAGGCGATTGCTAAGGAAATTGGCTTATTAGCACCGGGCCAACTGGTGATGTCTGGGGATGAGCTGCGGACGCTGACGGACGCGGAATTGACGGCGCAGATTAAGGATATTGCCGTGTATGCTCGGGTTTCGCCAACCGACAAGATTCGGATTGTCCAGGCTTGGCAGAAAACCGGTGCGACGGTTGCCATGACCGGAGATGGCGTGAACGATGCGCCGGCACTGAAGGCGGCCGATGTCGGCATTGCCATGGGGATTACCGGGACGGAAGTCTCCAAGAGTGCGGCCGATATGGTCTTAACGGACGACAATTTTGCCACGATCATTTCGGCGGTGAAGGAAGGCCGGACCGTGTACCAAAATATCCTCAAGGCCGTCGAATTCCTGGTCGGTGTCAACTTTGCCCAAATCTTCCTGATGGTCGGCGCCGTTCTGATGGGCTGGGGCGCACCATTACTGGCGGAACAACTACTACTGATCAACGTCTTAGCGGACGGGATTCCTGGCTTCTACATCAGTCGTGAGCCGGGCGAAAAGGCCGCGATGCAACAACCGCCGGTGGCCAACGACGAAAGCCTGTTTGCCCGCGGCTTAGGCGGACGCTTGGCGACCCGTGCCGTGACGTTTACGTTCCTGACGCTGGGCGTCTACGGTCTGGGACGCTTCGTTCTCTCGGCTAACCAAGCGGCAATCGGGATGACGATGACGTTCCTGATTCTGGCGATTGGCTCGATGATCGATATCTACGCGATTAAGGACCGGCAACCCCTAAACTGGGCAAGCCTGAAGCGCAATCCACGACTGAATCGTGCGCTACTGGTCACGATTGGTCTGGTGGTCGTGGTCGCCGTGGTACCGGGGCTACAGGGCATCTTCGGTCTCGTGAGCTTACCACTGAGCGCCTGGGGGGTAGTCGCCGTGGGGATTTTCATTCCGACACTGGTACTGGAACTCAAGAAGCGTTGGGGCCAACGCAAGGCCGTTCAAACGGCGCAATTGCTGGAAGACTAAGCACGTGTCAGTTTGCACCGTCATTTCAGTGAAAAATATGCCAGTTAGTGGCTAGGCTAGAAATTCTAGTTGTATGCCACCGCAAGTTGTGATACGCTGACAACAGTTGAATAAACACAAAGACAATAAAAGCGGACAACGCCAGACTGGTGATGGGTGTTCAGCGAGCTAAGGATAGTGCAAGCTTAGTGATCCGACCAATCGGGACAACCCCGTTTTCGTTGCAGGCTGAAATGAAAAGAGTAGGCCGCGCCGTGACCGACACGTTATCAACCGGAGCGTATGATAGTACGCTAGTTTAAAGTTGGTTTTGAGTTAAAAACAATTTGGGTGGTACCGCGGAAAGATCTTTCGTCCCTAGTTTTAGGGATGTTGGGTCTTTTTTTATGGTTCCGCAGAAGGAGAATACTGATGAAAGAAATTTTAGTCAAAGATTTATTTAGCGATCAGCACTTTGCCGAAGACGAAGAAGTCGTCTTACACGGCTGGGTCAAGACGGTGCGGGGGTCCAAGCGCGTGGGCTTTATCGAATTAAACGATGGCTCTTGCTTGAAGCACGCCCAGATCGTGATGAAGAGCGACCTGGACAACTACGCCGAAATGACGAAGTTACCCCTGAGTTCCACGATTAAGGTGGTTGGGACGGTCGTTTATACGCCGGACGCTAAGCAACCCTTCGAAATTCATGCGGAAGAAGTCGTTCTGGAAGGGGCCTCCGACAACGATTATCCCTTACAAAAGAAGAAGCATTCGTACGAATACCTGCGGACGATGGCTCACTTGCGGCCCCGGACCAACACGTTCTACGCGGTCTTCCGGATTCGCTCGCTGACGGCCTTTGCCATTCACCAATACCTGCAAGAACACGACTTCACCTACGTCAACACGCCCATCATCACCAGTAGTGATAGCGAAGGGGCTGGCGAAATGTTCCGGGTGACCACGTTGGACATGAACAACTTACCCAAGACCGACGATGGCAAGGTTGACGATAGCCAAGACTTCTTCAAGAAGGAAACCAACTTAACGGTGAGTGGGCAATTGCCCGTCGAAGCCTTTGCTTTGGCCTTACGGAACGTGTACACGTTTGGCCCAACTTTCCGGGCAGAAAACTCGCACACGGCCCGGCACGCCTCAGAATTCTGGATGATTGAACCCGAAATGGCTTTTGCCGACCTACAAGACGTCATCAACGAGTCCGAAAGCCTACTGAAGCACGTGGTGAACTACCTGTTGAAGCACGCCAAGGATGAATTGGAATTCCTGAACGGCGCGGTGGACGATGACCTGTTGAACCGGCTCCACCAGACCACCAGCGAGAAATTTGCACAAATCACCTACACCAAGGCCATTGAATTACTGAAGGAAGCACCGGTTAAGTTCGATGTTCCCGTCTACTGGGGCCTCGATTTACAGGCCGAACACGAACGCTACCTATGTGAACAGATCTACAAGCGCCCAACCTTCCTGACGGATTATCCACGTGAAATCAAGGCTTTCTACATGCGGGACAACGATGATGGCAAGACCGTTGCGGCGGCCGACCTGTTGGTTCCTCGAATCGGTGAATTGATTGGTGGTAGCCAACGTGAGGAACGTCAGGCTGAAATGGCCAAGAAGATCAAGGACAACCACTTACCACAAGAAGAATACCAATGGTACCTTGACTTGCGGAAGTACGGAGAAACCAAGCATTCCGGCTACGGTATTGGGTTCGAACGGTTACTGATGTACGTGACGGGGATGGAGAACATCCGCGACGTGATCCCTTACCCACGGACTCCGGGTAACGCTGAATTCTAAGCGATCTTCCCGCATCAAATGGTGGCGATCAGTTCGCCTTACCGTTCGCCAAATCTGGGCTGGAACGCTGGGGAAGGCCGCCCCGAGCCATAGAGCGGTCTCGGAGCTCGCTTGAAACCGCCACAAACCAGCGTTTTCAAGTCGCCCACTGATAGCTGGTGACCCATCAGCCATCAGTGCCCCGGCTGAGCCCAGATTTGGCTCACTCCCGGCTTACAATGAGTCGGTAAATCCACGTCATGTCTTACATCGGCGTTACGCGATGGTGGCTGGTGGAATTTCATGGATAATTTGAGCCGGAGAGCGACTGGTCAGTTTTATCATGGCTCACGGTAAGGTTGAATTAAACCGATGATAAAAGTCGTCATAGAAAAAAGTCCCTCGAACAATCACATCAGATTGTTCGGGGGACTTTTGTGTCAAATTATGCTGTTTCTGTCGGGACTAATCGGGCGTATCTGGCGTTGATGTAGGCTTCTGGGCCGATCTGGTACCAGGTTAATTGTTGATCGTCGACAATTTTGCCGCGAATGTCCAGCGCCTCGCCGTGAGCCAATTGTCCCGCGGTTTCGCCGTAGGGCTCCGTGTAGATGGAGACCGCCGATCCGGGGACGTAATCCACCGAACCCAGACGTTCGAAGGCTTCGGGATGCCAGAGTCGTTTCTGTGGGAGGGCGGGATGCGCCAGCCGATGTTCACGCCGTAGGGTATCGTGAGCCGCCAGCCATTGGTTACCGCCAAGGTTGTACCAGACGGAACCGTCCGTTAACGTGATGATCATGAAGAGCCGCCAGAGGGAGTCGGCGGGGAACTGGTAACCGTAATCCCGGCCGTTCGGTTCGTCGTAGACGGCATGATCGGCCTGTAAGAAGACGTATTGCTGGACGCGCTGGACGGTCTCCCAACTGTCACGTCGATAAAAGTAAACGACACGTTTGGCCTGGTTCGTAAATGTTCCGCGTTGCGGTCCCTGGGCCTGAAAGATGTGGTAATGAGCAACGGTCGGGGGCGTCAGCGTGTAGGCCAAGCCTAGTTTTCCCCGATGAATCTGGGGAAGTTCCAGTAGCCGGCCGGAATCGAAGTCGACGAGATAGCCAATGATGGGTTTACCCAGTAGGCGCCGATAAATCACGGTGGTTAATCCATATTCGCTGATAAAGTCCTGGGTGAAGCCGTGAATCCGCGAGAGGGCATAGCCGGGAATCTCGGGGAATCGGTAGTTGACGGGCGCATTCAGCCGTCCCGTCATGACCAGCGCCGGCTGTAAGGCCCGATCGTGCTCATCCACCAGCCGAACCACCAACGTGGCCGTCGGTTCCGGCGGGGTCGGCTGTGCGTGTGGTTGTAAGGTGATGGTCGGTGCGGTTAGGACCGGGGGTGTGACCACGCTTTGGCTGGGCTGAACCGGCGCAACCGGTGGGTCCACTGGTTTGCTGGCACGACGACGCGGCGTCACCGGCTGCGGAACTGTCTCGCGCCGGGGCTTAGGTTCAATTAAACGTCGTAACCAGTCAAAAAAAGCCATGCCATTCACCTCCAGAAGTTTCCTTTAAAATCTAGTATACCATTTTTACCCGTCACGCCAACCGGTGAACGTCATCCGTTTTGTCTTGTGGCCGGAACCAAGAAATAAAAGCGGGTGGCAAGAACGATTGCTGCCAAGACGAGCACGCCGAGATCACCGCCTATTGGCAGATGGGTCAGTAGGCGATGAGTCAGTAACGTTGAGTTCGCTGACGCCGACAACTAAAAAGGGTGCCCAACCTTCGATGGTTGAACACCCTTAAGCTACTGATTATTTTTCACTTGAATCGGTCGTGTCGGTGGTTGATGCGTCAGCTTCATTGTCAGCAGCCAACGTAATCTTACCGTCTTCAATCTTGGCCACGAGATTCTTAACGTCCGCGTGATCTAGGTAAAAGTCCGCAATCCGATCTTCAATCTCTTCTTGGATGACCCGCCGTAATGGCCGAGCACCCATGGCTGGATTGTAGCCCTTTTGAACCAATTGTTCTTCAACGGGTTCCGTGACGTGGATGTGCAGGCCTTGACCGGCCAACATCTGGTTAACGTCATCGATCATTAAATCAACGATGTGCATCAGATTATCCTTGCTCAATGAGTTGAACTCAATGATGTCATCGAACCGGTTGAGAAATTCCGGCTTGAAGTAGTTGGTCAGGTTTCCTAAGACGGAGTGGGTCTTGCCTTCAGCGGCGGCCCCGAAACCAACGTTGGCTTCGGCATCGCCGGTCCCGGCGTTACTGGTCATGATGATCAGCGTATCCTTGAAGGACACCGTCCGTCCTTGAGAATCAGTCAACCGCCCGTCGTCAAGAATCTGTAAGAACATGTTCATGACGTCGGGGTGGGCCTTTTCGATTTCATCCAACAGAATTAACGTGTACGGATGACGCCGAACTTGCTCGGTGAGTTGGCCAGCTTCTTCATAGCCGACATAGCCAGGTGGTGACCCGATCAGCTTAGAAATGGAATGCGGCTCCATGTACTCGGACATGTCGAACCGAACCATCGCATCCGTTGAGCCAAACATTTCGTTAGCCAGTTGCTTGGCTAACTCCGTCTTCCCAACACCGGTTGGGCCCACGAAGAGAAACGACCCAATTGGCCGGCCCGTGCCGTTTAGTCCAATCCGGTTTCGGCGAATGGCGCGCGCAACCTTATCGACCGCTTCATTTTGACCGATAACGTGCTTTTCCAGATCGGCACCCAAGCTCTTGAGCTGGTGCTGTTCCTTGGCCTGCAATTCGCCAACTGGAATGTTGGTCTTTTCTTCGACAATGTCTTGCATGTCCTTGACCGTGACTTCGGCAGAAGCATTTTGGTCGGCATCCTTGGCATTTTCCTTGGACTTTTCCAACTTCGTAACTTGGTCGCGGTAGTAGGCGGCCTTCTCATAGTCTTCTTGCTTCAATGCGGCCTGTTTCTGGTCTTCGGCGGACTTAATCTTTTCGTCGATGGCTTTCGGGTCTGCCACGTTAATCGTTAAGTTCTTCCGTGAACCGGCTTCGTCCAACAGGTCAATGGCCTTATCAGGCAAGAAGCGGTCTTGGATGTACCGATCGGACAGGCGAACGGCGGCCTCAATGGCGTCGTCATCGTAGTGAACGTGATGGTAATCCTCATACTTCTTTTGGATACCCTTTAAAATCTTCACGGCTTCGTCGGCACTCGGTTCGTCGACCGTTACGGGCTGGAACCGCCGTGCTAAGGCTTGGTCTTTTTCAATATCGCGGTACTCACTTAAAGTCGTGGCCCCGATTAATTGAAAGTCGCCACGGGCGAGGGCTGGCTTCAACACGTTACCAGCATCCATGCCGCCTTCGGCATTCCCGGCACCCATGATTTCATGGATTTCATCGATAAAGAGGATGATGTCGGGGTTAGCCTGAACCTCTTTCATTAACTGTTGCATCCGTTGTTCGAACTGGCCTCGAATACCGGTACCCTGAACCAGTGAAACAACGTCTAGACGAATAATTTGCTTATTGGCAAGCTTTTGAGGAACGTTGCCTTCGACAATCCGTTCCGCAAGTCCTTCAACAACCGCCGTCTTCCCAACACCGGCTTCCCCGATTAACACGGGGTTGTTCTTGGTCCGCCGGTTCAGAATTTCAATGACTTGTGCGGTTTCCTTGTCCCGACCGATGACGGGATCAACCTTGCCGTCCTTCGCTAACTGCGTGAGGTTCAAGCCATATTGGCTGAGTAAGCCGTTGCCTGAACCACCACGATTACCAGAAGGTTGGGTAGGTTGCCCTTGACCGGAAGTTTGTCGGAAATTAGCTTGGCTGTTGTCGCCGCCTTGCATTGCCCGGAAGATATCATCCAGGTTATTAAAGCCGAATGGATCTTGTGCCATACGGCCACCTCCATTTCCAGAATCGTTTGATTGCTGTTGCTTTAGCAGCTGGTAACAATTTTGGCATAGGTCAACTTGTTGCCGCTGCCCGTTTACACTCATGTAAAGGTGAATCGTTGCTTCATTGCGGTGGCAATTTTGACATAGCATCTTGTCGTCTCCTTTCTTGCCTGGAGTTCTCGTGGGAAATTCCCACTGGGTCTACGAAAGGCTTTGACCTTTCTTGACCATTGACCACATTATACCGCGTTCAGCCGACCGTGCAAGTATTTTGTCTGGCCAGTGAACTCGCGGTGTAACGGGGGATTTCCAGCGAACGACTACATTTTAGCACTCTCATCATTAGAATGCTAAAATGACCCTCTGAAAATGCTAAAAAAGTTTGGTAAAAGTTTTGACCAACGCGACTTTTGCCCGTAAGATAGGGGAGAACGAGATTGGTATCAAGAAATGAGGAGGATGACACAGTGGATCGTGACTTTACAGATTTAATGAATCAATTAAAGGATAAAAAAATTGACCAGTTCGAAGTTACCCCGACAGACTTCCCCGCTTTTCAAAAAGCCTTCATGGCATTTGAGACGCGTAAACGGGTGGTAGGCCAGGCACAGAAGGATGGCAAACTCATCTATCACTACGATCATGACACCGAAAATACCGGTGAATAATGTTTTTTTGATGAAAGCGGTTCATGTATAACTTGTAATTTACCGCTTAGATTGATATTCTTAATAGGTAGGCGTGACGCGTTGAATGGTTGTTTGACCAATGCGCAGGTCAAGGCGGGTCACGTTCGATAAGAAGTCAACCTAAGCTTAAAGGAGATCGATCAATTATGGAAAAACGCGAATTTCATGTTACAGCAGAAACTGGTATCCATGCACGTCCAGCAACTTTATTGGTACAATCAGCAAGTAAGTTCAATTCTGAAGTTAGCTTGCAATACCAAGACAAGTCCGTTAACTTGAAGTCTATCATGGGGGTTATGTCCCTGGGTGTTGGCCAAAACGCCGACATCACGATCACGACTGATGGTGACGACGAAGCTGATGCAATGACTGCCATTGCTGAAACGATGACTAAAGAGGGTTTGTCTGACTAATGAAGGCGATGCTCAGGGGGATTGCTGCCAGTGATGGGGTGGCTTGCGGTCGGGTTTACCGACTAGACGAGCCCAACCTTCACGTTTCTCAGCAGGCAATCACTGATCTTGATTACGAATTAAATCGTTTCCATCAGGCCCTTGAAGCAACCGTCTCGGAGATCGAGACGATAAAAACTCGTGTCAATAAAAACCTGGGTGCTGACCGCGCCCAGGTTTTTATTGCGCAAATGGCGATGTTAAAGGATCAAGATCTGATTGGAAATATTGAACAGCACATCCGTAAACGGCATATCAATGCTGAATTTGCGGTGCAATTGGTGTCGACCACGGTTAAGGATGAATTGGCCGAGTTCGTGGACAACCCATATTTGCAGGAGCGTCTGACGAATTGGCAGGCGGTGGCGAAGCGCCTGACTGCGCATTTGTTAGGGGTCACGTTACCCAACTTAGCCTTGGTTCAAGACCCCGTTATCGTGGTGACTCATGACCTTATTGCGAGTGCGGCTGTGGCCGTGAATCCCAAACAGGTTTTGGGATTTGTCACCGATGCTGGTGGACGAACGTCTCATTCTTCAATCTTGGCGCGGTCACTGAACATTCCAGCCGTGGTTGGCACGCAGGCGGCAACGCATGAACTAACGAATGGTGAATTGGTGGTTGTTAACGGCACTCAGGGAAACGTCATGGTGGCGCCCACGGCAGATGAAATTGCGGTCGCACGGCGCACGATGGCGCAGCGCGTGAAAAATCAACAGCGACTGGAGAAGCTCACGCATTATGAAACGGTTTCGAAGGACGGTGTGGGGGTGACCCTCGCTGCCAACATGGGGACCATGACGGACTTGCCTCGTGTGTTGGCTAGCGGTGCTGAGAGCATTGGGTTATTCCGGACGGAGTTCCTCTATCTTGATGCCCAACACTTACCGACTGAGGACGAGCAGTTTGCAATTTACCGGCAGGTTCTCAAGCAGTTGCGGCCACGACCGGTCGTCATTCGGACGTTGGATGTGGGGGGCGATAAGCCGTTACCGTATCGACCGTCGCAAAACGAAGCAAATCCCTTCATGGGCGCCCGGGCGATTCGGCAAAGCCTGGCTCACCAGCAGGTCTTTCGCAGCCAGCTACGGGCGTTGATTCGGGCCTCAGCCTTCGGGAACTTGAAGATTATGTTTCCGATGATTGCCACCTTAGATGAACTGCGACAGGCCAAGGCCATCTATGACGATGAGCGCTCTAAGTTAACCGCAAAGCGTGTCCCGATGGGCAAGATTGCCGTAGGGATGATGGTCGAGGTGCCGGCTGCGGCGTTGTTAGCGGATCGCTTTGCTAATGAGGTGGACTTCATGAGCATTGGGACCAACGACTTGATCGGCTATACGCTAGCCGCCGATCGGACCAACCAGAACGTGGCCTACCTCTACCAGCCCTATCATCCAGCGGTCTTGCGGTTGATTGATCGCGTCATTTCGGCCGGCCACGCGGCAGGAATTCCGGTCGCGATGTGTGGTGAGATGGCGGGCGATCCGATTGCCTTACCCTTACTACTAGGGATGGGGTTGGATGAGTTCTCTATGGCGCCCGGGTCGATTCTCAAGGCGCGACAGGTGATTCGTCAATTGGACGCTCACGAGCTAGCCTCGTTGGCGGAGACGACCGTGAATTCGGCCAGCACCAGCCAAGAGGTCGTGACGATGGTTCAGGCGGCAGTCCCAGACGTGTTGAACGGCTGATTGTGGCTCTGTCTTCGGCAAGATAAATTCAGAGATATTAAGGAGTTTGGGCGCTTGCCCCGAGCTCCTTTTCTTTTTAAATTGGGAGGGGACAGGGTTACCCCTACGCGTCATACGAGGGCAGAGACTGACCGTCCTTACGTTTGTCATTTTGGCCTGGCGCGTTGTGTGAGGAAGACTAAATGATGAGATTTTCTTGCGATAGCGGCTGACGTTTGCAATCGCCTAGCCAAACCCATATAATTGTGATGATTGTACAAAGCGAAGATCCAAAACTTTTAGCCAAACACAGACGCAAGGGGGATTGGCGATGAACATTGGCTTATTTACGGATACCTATTTCCCTCAAGTGAGTGGGGTCGCAACGTCGATTAAGACGCTGCGGGATCAATTGGAAAAACAGGGGCATCAGGTCTACATCTTTACGACGACCGATCCAAATGTTGAACGTAACGTGTATGAACGGAATGTCTTCCGTTTTTCAAGTATTCCGTTCGTGTCCTTTACGGAACGCCGGATTGCGGTACGGGGATTATTTCAGGCTTATCAGATTGCTAAGGAATTGAATTTGGATATTGTCCACACACAGACCGAGTTTTCGATGGGCTGGATTGGCAAATTTGTAGCGCGGAACCTGGAGATTCCCTGTCTACATACCTACCATACGATGTACGAGGATTACTTACATTACGTGGCGAACGGGAAGATTCTAAAGCCCGTACACGTCAAACAGGGGACGTTGGCCTTCTGTTACCACCTAACGGGTGTCGTGGCGCCTAGCGATCGGGTGTTAACGACCTTGACCGATTACGGGGTTAAGGCACCGATTCGGGTGATTCCCACGGGGGTTAATCTCCACCAGTATGAACAACCAGATACGGCCAATTTACGCCGCGAGTTAGGCTATCAACCGGATACCCCGGTGATCTTGTCGCTGAGTCGATTGGCCTATGAGAAGAACATCAAGGAAAGCATCTCGGCAATGCCACGCATTTTAGCCGAGGTTCCCGATGCTCAACTGTTAATCGTGGGGGATGGCCCAGCCAAAGAGGATCTGGAACAACAGGTTAAGGACGCCCAGTTGACGGATCACGTGACGTTTACGGGTCAGGTCAACAATAATGATGTTTTTCGGTATTATCACATGGTCAACGTTTTCTTGTCGTCGTCCGATTCGGAGTCACAGGGGCTGACGTACATTGAAGCCATGGCCGCGGGGACGAAGATTGTGGTGATGACCAGTCCGTATACGGATGAGCTGTTGTCCAAACGCACCCTGGGCGTGACCTTTAAGACCGAAGACGAGATGGTGACCAACGTGGTCGATTACCTCAAGCACGGGGATGAGGAACAGGATCCAGACTTGTTGGCCCGCAAGCTAGCTGAAATCTCCGCCGACACATTTGGTCAGCGGGTCATTGCGTTCTACCAGGACGCGCAAGCTAGCTATGAAGCCACGCGTGAGGACACCCCAGACTTTAGTGATTAGAGGAGCAATTGAATGCTAAAAATTAACATGTTCTCCAAGGCCGATTCCGTTAAGGGACAGGGCGTGGGGAGTGCTTACAATGAACTGATGAATCTCCTGGCAACCCGGTTGAAAGACGACTTTCAAGTGACGGTTAATCGGTATGGCAGGGTCGACTTGACCCACTACCACACAATTAATCCGACCTATTATTTGTCGACCTTTTTACCGGGGCGTGGCCGGAAGATTGGTTACGTTCATTTTTTACCGGAAACTTTAGAGGGGAGCTTAAAGATTCCCCAACCTTTCCGGTCACTCTTTTATAAATATGTGATTGCGTTTTACCGGCGGATGGACCACATTGTCGTGGTCAATCCGACCTTTATTCCCAAATTGGTGGCTTACGGCATTCCGGCAGACCGGGTGACGTACATTCCCAACTTTGTGAGCCGGAAGGAATTTTACCCGGTCGATGCCGATCAGAAGTTGGCCTTGCGCCAGCAGTATGGTTATGGGGCACAGAAGTTTACGGTGCTGGGAATCGGGCAGATTCAGGAACGCAAAGGGCTATTTGACTTTATCAAATTGGCCCGGAACAATCCGCAGATCCAGTTTATCTGGGCGGGGGGCTTTTCCTTTGGCCGGATGACGGATGGCTATGCCGCCTTGAAGAAGGTCGTGGATGATCCACCGGCTAACTTGAGCTTTCCGGGGATTGTGCCGCGTGAACGACTCGTCGATTACTATAACTTGGCGGACCTGTTCTTGCTACCATCGTTCAACGAACTCTTCCCCATGTCTGTATTGGAAGCCTTCAGTACGGGGACACCGGTCTTGTTACGGGACTTGGATCTCTACCAGGCCATTATTGCCGGCGACTACCAACCCGCACAGGACTATGATGAAATGAATGCTCAGTTACACAGCTTGCCGAATGATCCGGCGGCGTTGGCGCATTGGCGTCAACAGAGTCTCGCCGCTGCCGATCGTTACTCCGAGGAACACCTCACTGAGATTTGGCGGGAATTTTACACGCAACAAGCAAAAGAGGGGTAAGTTGAATGTCACGACGAAATAAATGGGTACTGGCGTTAATGTTCCTCTTGGGGTTTGCGATTTTTGCGTATTCGCTTAGAGACATTAAATTTTCGGTATTGGTCAATGATTTTGTGCATATAAATTTTTGGTGGTTTGGGGTCGCCGTTTTATGCATGGTGCTGTATTTGGGGTTAGAGGCCTGGATCGTTAAGGTCTTTATCTCGGATCGTATCGAGGGGTTTACGTTTAAAGATGCCGTGCGAATCCCACTGGTCGAACAATTGTTTAACGGGATTACCCCATTTTCCTCCGGTGGTCAGCCCGCACAACTATTTGCCCTGATGCAGACTGGGGTGGACGCCGGTAAGGCCAGTTCCGTCTTGCTGATGAAATTCGTGGTCTATCAGTCCATGATCGTGATTAACTTTATCATTGCGCTGATCATTGGATTTCAGCAGATTCAAGACAAGCTTCATGCGCTGTCTTGGCTGGTGATCTTTGGGTTCACCATTCACCTGGCCGTGATTGTCGGTCTCTTAATGATTATGTTCTGGTATTCGTTTACGAAGAAGATGGTGGGGGTTCTGTTGTATCCCTTCCACTGGTTCATGAAGGCCGAACGGTTCGACCGGATTGAACACAACCTGAATAGCAAGATTGATTCCTTTTACGCGGAGAGTGTCCGGATCAGTGGTAAGGGGAAGCTGATGGTCCGCGTGTTTGCGATTACGTTCTTTCAGCTGAGCTTTTACTACTTGATTCCCTACTTCATCATGCTATCGTTGGGGTATACGACCGCCAATATTGTCATGGTGACGAGTTTTCATATTCTGATCGTCATGGTGATTTCCCTGTTTCCAATTCCAGGGGGGTCCGGTGGGGCTGAGTATAGCTTTGAAATGATCTTTAGGAGCTACATCACGTCCAATAGTAAACTGGTCTTAGCCATGATTCTCTGGCGGTTATTAACCTATTACTTGGGGATGCTGGCTGGTTTGGTCGCGATGGTGATTCGGCCGGATAAGGTGACGGAGGAATCGGATTTGTGAAATCCGTGAGTTTTTCTGCATTAGGGCGTGTCATCTCGCGCTAAGTTTGGTAAAATCATAAGGGAAAGCTAGAAAGGGGTCCAACCATGGAAGAATCACAATTGATTGGTATCATTAATCGCTTAAAGGCGATGCAAGAAGATGCCACCGACGAGCCACAACCCCGTCGTTTTGAAAAGGAAGGCGTGGAGCAGGCAACGGTTGTTTTCAACCAGGCTACGCACACGTACACGTTAACTGAACACAATCCGGAAACGACTTTTGAATTTGATAACATCGATTTAGTTGCTATCGAACTATTTGATTTATTGACGGATAACTAAGACAAAACTATGGGCGGCCATAGTTTTGTTTTTTTATCGTGACGAAACATTGAATTTTTTCCAAAGGTTCTGTAATCAGATTGATTACCGCGCAATATCCGCTATACTTGAGAGATGTTAATTATTATGTGGAGGCAGTCGTAATGGCGAACTTTTTTAAGCGGAAGACGAACTGGTTAAACACCCGCATGGGCTTTTTCCTGTTAATCGTCGTTTTATTTTGGGTAAAAACTTACATTGCCTATCAGACCGAGTTTACTTTAGGGGCTAAGGGCAGTGTTCAACAGTTTTTACTGCTGATTAACCCACTACCGGCCGCTCTGTTGGTGTTCGGGATCGCCCTATATTTCCGGGGGCGGTTAGCCTACTGGTTGATGCTGATTATTGATGTATTAGAATCAACCTGGATTTTTGCAAATGTGGTCTATTACCGTGAATTCTCAGACTTTTTATCCTTTGGGATTATGAAGGGCTCTAGCTCTGTTGGAAATAATCTCGGGAAGAGTCTGGCTCAGATTACACACTTATATGATTTCTTTGTCTATCTTGATATTGTGGTCCTGATTGTCCTACTGGCCACCCACGTCATTAAGATTGATGCCCGACCGTTTAAGCGGCGGTACGCTTTCTCCTTGACGGTGCTCTCGTTTGCACTAATGTTTGCGGAGTTTGGGATGGCGAGTGCCGACCGCTCTGGGCTACTGACGCGGACGTTTGACAACAACTATATCGTCAAGTACCTCGGGTTGAACGAATATGCCGCGTTTAACGCCTATCAGACGCAAAAGGAAAGTGCCACCCGGGCGAGTGCCAATGCGTCGGATATGAAGAGTGTCTTGAAGTACCTGAAACAAAACCGGGTTAGTCCCAACGTGTCCTACTATGGCAAGGAGAAGGGGAAGAACGTCTTCATTATTCATTTGGAGAGCTTCCAGCAGTTCCTGATTGACTATAAGGTCGATGGGAAGGAAGTCACCCCCACGTTGAATAAGTTCTACCATAACAATAATACCCTGTCATTTGACAACTTCTATAACCAAGTGGCTCAAGGGAAAACCTCCGATGCCGAGATGATGTTGGAGAACTCATTGTTTGGTTTGCCACAGGGTTCGGCGATGACGACCTATGGGACGCAAAATACGTTCCAGGCGGCACCGGCGATCCTGAGTCAAGAGGCGGGGTATACCACGGCTGCTTTCCATGGGGATGTGCCGAGTTTTTGGAACCGGGACAATACGTATAAGTCCTGGGGCTATCAGTATTTCTTTAGCTCCAGCTACTATACGGAGAAGCCGGGCTACAGTGTCGGCTACGGCTTGAAGGATAAGATCTTCTTTAAGCAGTCGGCAAAGTACATTGAACAGTTACCACAGCCATTTTATGCGAAGCTGATTACGTTGACGAACCATTATCCGTACGAACTGGATAAGAAGAACACGGACTTCCCGGCTACCAAGACGGGGGATAAGACCGTAGACCCTTACGTTCAGACCGCCCATTACCTCGATCAATCATTTGCAGAGTTCTTGAGCTACCTGAAGAAGGTGGGCCTGTACAAGAATAGTGTGATTGTCACCTATGGGGATCACTATGGTATTTCAAACAATCACCGGCCTGCGATTGCGCAGTTACTGGGCAAAGATAAGGTCACCAGTTATGATCTGGCACAGTTCCAGAAGGTGCCGTTTATGATTCATGCCAATGGTCTAAAGGGTGGGATTAACCACACGTATGGTGGTGAGATCGATGTTCTGCCAACTCTGCTGGATCTACTGGGTGTGAAGAATACGGATACGGTACAGTTTGGGCAGGATCTCTTGGCTAAGAATCGGAACCAGACCGTCGCCTTTCGTGATGGGAACTTTGTCTCACCGAAGTATACGAAGATTGGCGGGACGGTTTATGATACGAAGACGGGGGAGGTTCTGACCTTAACGGCGGACCAGAAGAAGGCAGTCGCGAAGATTCAAAACCATGTGACGACGGAGCTATCGCTGTCCGATCGGGTGATCTATGGGGACCTCTTACGCTTCTACACGCCTAAGAACTTCAAAAAGGTCGACAAGTCTTCCTTTACCTATAAGTTAAAGCCAGCGATGGAACGTTTGGCGGAGGCAGAGAAGACGGAGAAAACCAGTGTCTTAGCACAGAATAATGGTAAGAGCACGGTGTCTGAGTTTAAGACGGATGCACCAGAATTGAAGTAGCGTTTTCGAAAGTCGTAATCACATTCAGGTGGTTGCGGCTTTTTTGGATCGATGATGGTGTTCTTCACCTAGACCAGTAGTAGGGCGGCAACGGGGTGAAACGGGAAAATGGGTATTTTTACAGGCGCAGAAACGTTGTCAGGACGGCGTTGAGCGTGAAATGGCAAACTAATTTCAGTAAATATTCATTTTTCACTTGACCATAGTCGCAGATATTGGTAAACTATTTTCTGTTGTCATTTATCGGACAAACATTGTAACAGCAACGAAAGATTGCGAAATAATTAATTTAAAAAAAGGCTTGACGGTCTGATTGATAATTGATATAGTAGTAATCGTTGTTGAGAATATTTATTCAACTGAGCTTCACAAATTCAATATTTATTCAAAATATATTGAAAAAATCAGTTGACATGATTTTGACAGCATGATATACTTTAAAAGTTGTCACGGAGCAAACGCTTCATTAGATAACTTGGTAGACCTTTGAAAACTGAACATTGTTT
>NZ_JAAVSC010000040.1 GCF_012641095.1 Lactobacillus sp. HBUAS51381 | reverse complement strand
CCAGTGCACGAATCTTATTTTCCACGTCATCGACAATCTTCGTCATGACGTCCATTCCCACCGGTCGTTTCTCCGCCGAGCGGATAATTCCTCGTAAAATCTTCTCGCGATTAAATTCCTCGCGCGTGCCGTTCTTTTTAATTACCAACAGCGGTGTCACTTCAACCCGCTCAAACGTCGTGAACCGAAAGCCACAGCTCTCACACTCACGGCGCCGGCGAATGACGCGCCCATCGTCAGTCGGTCGACTATCGACGACCCGCGATCCATTATGATGACAGTGCGGACACTGCATTTTGGTCACCTCATTTTTTCATTGCTTTATCTAGGTCGTATTTACGTGTCGCAACTCCCCATTCCGTTGCGTCTAGCCCCCACATTCGGCTCACTCGACCCTAATTGCCGCCGATGAGCCCAAATGAGTGGTGTCAAGCCATTTTACCACTTGTTGGCGCGTTTCGGCAATCGTTCCGGCGTTATCAATCACGACATCGGCCAGAGCCACCTTCTTGGTAATTGGCCACTGCTGATCCATCCGTGCCTGAGCGGCCGCTGCGGACAGACCATCGCGGGCCATTAACCGTTGCCGTTGAATCGCTGGTGTCGTCGCCACGACCATCACGTGATCGACCAGCTGAATCAGATAGCCAACCTCATAAAACGTGGGCGCATCAACCATGATTGCGGGGACCTGCTGATGACGGTACTCGGCCAATTGACGTGTGATCTCGGCTTGAATCAGCGGGGTGGTAATGGCCTCTAGCTGGCGTAATTTCGCCGGTTGACCAAAGACCAATTGTCCCAGCTTATGGCGATTCAAACGGCCATCCGTCTGGCGATATTCGGCCCCAAACGTGGTCAAAATTTGCCGGAGACCGGTCGTCCCTGGTGCCACCACCTCGCGGGCAATAATGTCAGCATCGATGATGGTTAACCCGGCCCGTTTGAGCCAAGTGCTCACCGTCGATTTTCCTGTGGCAATGCCGCCGGTTAGCCCCCACACCTCAGTCATGGGCGGCTTCCTCCGCCGCCTTGCTGGGATACGGCTGACAATGTGGGCAGAAGTGCGTGCCACGTTGGGCGACCTTAATCTTGACGATTTCGGTTCCGCAACGCTCGCAGGGTTCACCCTCATGGCCGTACACGTGCAGGCTATTTTGGAAATTACCGGTCTCGCCAAACGCCGTGGAGAACGAATGCACGGTGGTACCGTGGCCCTGAATGGCGCGGGCAATCTCTTGAATAATTGCCTCACGCAGCGTCGCAAGTTGCGCGGTCGTCAGCGTGTCGACCGGCGTCAACGGGTTAATCTTGGACAGCCATAGGACCTCATCCACGTAGATGTTGCCCAGCCCGGCAATCCGCGACTGGTCCAACAAGAAGGGCTTCACCACCTTATGGGACTTGCCAAAAATCCGCTGCATGTAGGCCAACGTTAAGGTTTTCTCCGTGGGCTCCGGTCCTAATTTCCCCAGCGAAGGTAATTCGGTATCTTCCGTACCAGTTGTGACCAACCGCATCCGGCCAAACTTGCGGGTATCGTTGTACCGTAGCTCCCGGTGATCCTTCAGATAAAAGATGACGTGGGTGTGCTTCGGTACCGGACTCCCTGCCGGCTGAACATCGTATTTGCCCTCCATGCGCAGATGCGACACCATCGTGAGGTTGCCACTAAACCGAAAGAGCAGGTACTTTCCTCGACGATCGATCCGTTCAATCTTACGGTCAATCAGGTCGGCCGTAAAGATCTCGGCGTCCGGTCGCACCATCTTGGGATAAAACACCGCAACGTGGTCGATCGTCGCTCCACCAACGAGACTCTCTAAGCCCCGTCGGACCGTTTCAACCTCTGGTAATTCTGGCATGCGTCCTCTCTCCTTTGCAGCTACTTAGCATCATACCAAGTTGGCCCATAATGGCTTTCAACCTTCAGTGGAATTTCCAAATCAATAGCGGAATCCATGATGCTAGGTACCAATTTGGCCAGCGTGTCGATCTCCTCGGCCGGCGCCTCAAAGATCAACTCATCGTGGACCTGTAAGAGCATCGTCGCCTGCAGATCTTTCAGGGCATCTTCCATCCGAATCATAGCAATCTTGATGATATCGGCGGCACTTCCCTGAATTGGCGTGTTCATCGCCGTTCGTTCGGCAAACGACCGCTGGTTAAAGTTCCGCGAGTTAATGTCCGGCAAGTACCGGCGACGATGGGCAATGGTCTCAACGTATCCCAACTCGTGGGCCTGCTGTACCATCCGTTCCGTATACGCCTTGACACCGGGATACTCCTCGAAATAGGTGTCGATGAAGTTCTTCGCCTGTTTCCGTGAAATTCCAATGTTTTGAGAGAGACCAAAGTCACTGATCCCATAGACGATCCCGAAGTTCACCGCCTTGGCCTGCCGCCGAATGTTCGGCGTAACCTCGGCGTCGGGCGCCATCTTAAAGATTCGCCGTGCGGTCGCCGCGTGGATATCCTCGCCCTCTCTAAAGGCTTCCTGCATGTTGGCATCGTGGCTCATGTGGGCCAGCACCCGTAGTTCAATCTGGGAATAATCGGATGAGAAGATCTGCCACCCTTGGTGACGGGGCACAAAGGCCTTGCGAATGGCCCGGCCCTCTTCGGTTCGAACCGGAATGTTTTGCAGGTTCGGATCGACCGAGGACAACCGCCCCGTCTGCGTCAATGTTTGAAGATAACGTGTGTGGACCTTCTGATCCTCGGGATGAATCACCTTGAGCAGGCCCTCCACGTAGGTCGATTGAATCTTGGCAATCTTACGGTAGCGCAGAATGTTTTCGGCAATCGGCGCATCGGCGGCCAGCTTCTCCAGCACACCGACCGCGGTCGAGTAACCGGTTTTGGTCTTCTTGATGACGGGTAACCCCATCTTCTCGAACAGGATGTGCCCCAATTGCTTGGGAGACCCGATGTTAAATTCCTCGCCGGCCTCCTGATAGATGGTCTGCTCAATCTCGGCCAACTGTTCGGTAAACTTGCTTCCCATGGCCTCCAACTCACTGGCGTCCACGGTAATTCCAGCAATTTCCATGCGGGCGAGGACGAAGCTCATGGGCAGTTCGATCTCGCGATACAGCTTAGTCTGTTCGTTTTCGTCTAGGCCCTCAAATAATTTTGGCCGCAACTGTTCAATTGCCCGCGTTTTACGCGCCAAGTGCTTGAAGAAGACCTCATCATCTTCGGGGATGGCCCGCTTGGCCCCTTTCCCATAAACATCCTCATCGGTCGCCACCTGGTCGTAGCCGTGTTCCATGGCCACTCGACCCAGGTCGTTGCTATTGTCGTAGGTGTTCAGCAGATAGGAGCACAACAAGAGGTCACAATCGACGCCGGCTAATGTGAGGCCTAAGCGATTTAAGCCAACATACGTCCGTTTAGCGTCAAAGACCTGTTTCGCCACGTCAGGTGACGTTAAAACGGCCTTTAACGGGGCCTGCTGTAAGAGGCTGACGTCGCGGCTGACCCACCACTGATCGTCATCGCCAATGGCAAAGCCGGCAAAATCAGACGTATGGTAATTTTCGTCCGGCATCTCCAAGTAAAACTCGCAGCCATCAGCCGTAAAGTCGGGCAACGCCGACAGATTTTCGGCCGTCAAGACCGTATAATCAATGTCCTGTAGCCCCGGTGTCGCGGTCGGCGTCTCACCATCGAAATCCATCTTGCTGAGAAAAGTTCGAAAGTTCATGCGTTGATAAAAGGCAATCAAGTCGTCGCGGTTAGGGCCTTCGTAGACCAGGTCGGCCACCTTTTTGGCCACCGGGGCATCCCGATTGATGGTGGCCAGTTGCTTCGCCAGCAAGGCCTGATCGTGATCCGCCACCAAGTGTTCCTTGAGTTTCTTAGCCGTAATGTCATCGATATGGTCGTAAATGCCCTCAATGCTGCCATATTGACCCACTAAATCCACGGCACGCTTAGGCCCCACGCCGGTAACCCCGGGATAATTGTCGGAATTATCGCCTTGAAGTCCCTTGATATCGATGATCTGTTCGGGCGTGACACCCATCTTTTCTTTGACGTAAGCCGGGGTGTAGCGCTCGATCTCGCTGACGCCCTTCTTGGAAATGGCGACCGTGGTGTGTTCGTTTGCCAACTGGGTGAGATCCCGGTCCCCGGTCACGATGGTCGTGGTAAAGCCCGCGGCCTCCGCCTGCTTGGCCAGCGTCCCGATAATATCGTCGGCCTCATAATTTGGGAGCTCGTAAGTCTGAATGCCCCGTGCGGCCAGAAGTTCCTTGACGTAAGGAAATTGTTCCGAGAGTTCGGGTGCGGTCTTGGCCCGGCCGCCCTTGTAGTTATCGTACATTTTAGTCCGAAACGTAACCTTGCCCGCATCAAACGCCACCAGGGCATGCGTCGGGTTCACGTTCTTTAGCATGGTCTCCAACATTGTGTTGAAGCCATAAATGGCGTTGGTGTGCAGTCCTTCGCTATTGGTAAATCGTCCTAACGACGTGTATAACGCGTAAAAGGCCTTGAAGGTCACACTGTTGCCGTCGATCAATAATAATCGTTTGTCCGCCATAATTCGCTCCTCCCGAGGGGCCTATCAGCGGCCACTCGCGTATTCTGCTTATATTTTACCAAAGATGGGCGCAAATCCGAAATGAAAAACGACTTTGGGGGAATTTAGCTGGTTTCTCCCAAGGGTCAAACCGTTCTGCCCCCAGCTAACCAGGCTTGTAATCATTAGCGCAGCTTTCGTCATCCACCTGCGTCAGCCAGAGATTCCGGTGCTGTGGGGACCGCCTGCGGCCTGAAAAGCGGTCCTCCGGCTCGGTTTGAAGTCTGACAAAGCCCGTCAGTCTCCAAACACGTCCCGCGCTGTAAGCTGCTACACAGCTAACACCGCTGTCACGGCTACCTGCATCTCTGTCTGCCTCCGGCTACGTTGACGACCAGGCGATTTCGAGTGTTCAACTCAAATCAAGTGCCATAACCAAAATTTGGCTTGGCCTGACCCCCTGCGTTTCAGATCAAACTCAGCGAACGGTACAGTGTCCCATTCAACTGCCGTATGATTATGGCCATTCGCCTTACGCAACTGGCGCCCTAACCATGCTTTATCTTTTGACGATTAGTTGTATTATACATAATCTGGTCAGTTAAGCATTTGTCGTCTGCTCAATCTACACAAACTTGACGCGTAACCCCCGTCCAAACGGGTAAATTGCCTTGCCATCCCGCCGATATCGTCCCACTTCGCGAGTCTATGAAATTCATTGTGAGATACAAAAAGCGAAGCACCAGCCATTGCCGACACCTCGCTCAATTCTAGTGGTCTTGACGCTTAGTCTCTGCCACCAAATAATCCGAAGATTTGTAAAAGTTGTAAGAATAAGTTGACGAAATCCAAGTACAATTGTAAAGCCCCGTTGATGGCCAGTCCCGTTTCGGAGACTTGATCACCATATTTGAGGTACATCTTCTTCATGCGTTGCGTGTCCCATGCCGTCAAAGCGGCGAAGATGATCACGGCGATGAAGGAGAAGATCATGGCAATCAATGAACTTTGTAAAAAGATATTAATGATCATAGCCACGATCAACCCAATCAACGCAGCAGATGCCTGGGTCCCAATTCGCGTCAGGTCCTTCTTGGTGGTGACCCCAATCGTCGCCATCGTCAAGAAGACGGCGGCACTGGAAACAAAGGCCCCAGCAATGGACGTGTTGTTATAAATCAACGTGTAAATGGAGAAGACGGCCCCGGTCACAACTGCGTAGACCATCAAGCCAACAAAGGCGACCGCTGGACGTTTCATCGATTGCCCACTGATCACGAAGGGTAAAACGAACCAAACGATGAGGGGCAGGATCATCGACCCGCCACTAAGGTTTTGTAAGGTCCCGCTGAACTGGGTTGCCATAACAAACGCCGTCACAGCAGATACCAGCACAGACAAGCCCATCCACCCGAACATTTTCGTCATAAAGCCATTAAGGCCGACCTCGGTATTAATCGTTTGACGGGGTTGCTGTTCATAGTTGTTCATTGAAACGCTCCTTTTTATCCAAACTTACCCAGCTGAGTACCGCCCAATTGCGGCACAACTTCTAGGTTTATTAGACTATATTCTATCAAATCCCTGACTAAATACAAGTAATCTGTCGCGGACAAGCCTAACAAAAAGGGGAACGATGCGCACCGTTCCCCAATAAAATCCGAATTATTAAGTTTATATTGCGGGCAAATTATTTACCGGCACCACCTTCATTATCGGCTTCACCACTCGCCCAGACCTTATTGGCATAAATCGAGTTGAAGAGAAGCGCTGCTTGCAAGGCCACCTGAGAGAGGTTCGCCCCTAGGGACCCAATGCTTGTCGCCCCAATCAGAATCTGGACGGTCAAAATACTCCAGTATAAAACATTGGCGATGTTGACTACGATCCACAATGACCAATTTTCCTTGTATTTCAGGATGTATAGCAGTTGCGCAATGATGCTGACCACAAAGTTCACGGAGTCAAAGTACGGCAGTTGACCGTTTAAAGCGGCCAGCACGATCCACCCAATGGCCCAGGCCACGAACGCCCCGATGAAGATCCACCGCCGCGTGTCTTTCTTGAATGAATGCGTGGCTTCATCGTGGCCCCACATGTACCAGCCAATGGGTTGAGAAATCACATAAATAATATCCATCGCAAATGACCCATAAGCATGGCTAATCCAGGCAACGTACGTCATTGCCAGGCATTGGACCAGGCCGAAGATAAACGAAATCTTACGCCCCTTCATCCCATAAACCAGGCATAGCACACCGCCGACCCCGGAGATCATCCCGATAAAGCTATCCGGAACGATCATGTAGACGACCAATTGAAGCAGAATTAAGATTGAAACGTAGATGACTTCAAATTTTTTCCAATTCGTAAAGAGCTGGTTATACCACCAGTTGTGTTGTTTTGCATTATCCATCTTGCATTCCCCTTTTCACAGTCCGACGTCTGTTCAGCCTTAGAGCGAGTGATCGCTTAAAATATTCAGCGCTAACTTGATTGAATTTGACTCGCCTTGGGCCATGAGATTATCGCCATTCGTTAAGTCACTGACTCCCGCTGCCAGATCACCCTCGTACAGGACCACGTTATTCAGAATTGACAGTGTCTCTAAGCCCCGCTGACGACCAATCACCATCATGGCCCCCGATTCCATATCGGCGCCCAGAATGCCTTTTTTAGACCAGAACGCTTCCGTCTGGGCATTGTCGTCCATATAGAACCCATCATGGGAGCGAATGATGCCGTAGCAGGCTTCCGGCGCAAAGTAGTGTGCCAGTGCCATGAGTCTAAAGGACGGCACCGCCGGATAGATGTCTGGCACATACTTACCCGTCAACCCATCGTCTCGCACAACCCCTTCGCCAATAATCAGTTGGCCTAAATCAATACCGGACTGCATCGCCCCGGCCGAGCCAACCCGAATGACCTTCTTAACCCCAACGTTATTGAGTTCCTCAATCGCAATCCCGGTCGACGGCGCCCCAATCCCAGTCGACATTATCAGGATACGTTTACCCTGATACGTTCCCAGAATTGACTTGTATTCGCGATTAAAGGCCCAGTCCTCGACATCTTCCAAAAAGCGACGACTGCGGTCCACCCGCGCAGGATCCCCCATAATAATGGCACTGTCCGTGTTAATTGTTGGCAATAATTGCGTATGTGGTTCTGGTTCTGTCATATCTATCCCTCATTTCTTAAAATAGTGATGAGCTGTGGTAAATCCGTGACCTTGATTTGAGACTTATTAATCGCAATGACTTCTAAATCTCGGAGTTGCTTGAGAATCCGGTTGAGATTGCGGCTGGACGTATCAATCTCATTCAACAGGTTGGTTCGGGTCACGACCTGATTGCGACGTGTGGCCCAAATCAGGTAGGAAATCGCCTGATCCAATGCCGAATGTAAGCTGTAACGTTCCGTCCGGTTGGTAAGGGTATATATCTGCCTAGATAAATTGTAAAGCAATTCACGTGAAAAGTGTTGATCTTCTTGCAACCAGACTTTAAAGCGATCGTTGGGAATCTTAAGCACCGTTACCGGGGTCAAGTTAATCACCGACGCACTATAAGGCTTGTCTAGTAAGGCTTCTTGCTCACCAATGAAGGCACCCTGCTCATAGATATCCAAGGCGACTGCCTTGCCACCGGCCGACATTAAGTAAATCTTTACCTTTCCTGCGGCGAGAATATAAGTATTGCTATATTGATTGCCTTGTACAAAATGAAAGTCATCCACCGCATAATGCTCAATTTGGAACTCATTAATGATGTGTAACGGGCAAGTCTGTAGTAACTGTCGCAACGTTGGTGCTTGATTCACTAGGGTCATCAAGTCATTCATCATCACGTAAACAACTCCCTTACAAAATAAGATTAGCAAAATTTAGCAAGAATCCCAATGACGTGGTTCTTCAAATGTATCCGCTTTCACGTGAAAATTACGCCCGTTTTGCCATTTTTAAGGACGGATGTCCTCGACAAGTTGGTCAACTCGTGAAATGAATCGTCAACCACAACAAGCTGTCCTAATTTTACAAATAGCCTAGCTCGCCGTCAATCACGGTCAGCCGCCGTGGAGGTCGCCAAGATCACCGACGACGCTAATTTTCGATTCTTCTCTGGCCAAATCAAAAAGGATCCACCAACGACTGTCAGTGAATCCTCAATTCGCAAAAACTAGTTATTCTTCAAAGATAAATGACTCAGTAATTCTTCATAGGACCGTTCGTACTTTTGAACATCCCCGGCACCCATGAAGACCACCACGGCATCGTGGAAGTCCAGGAGTGGCGACATATTGTCAACCGTCAGAATCTCGCCGCCCTTGGCAATCTTAGCGGCCAGATCTTTACTGGAGACAGCGCCCTGTGTTTCCCGCGCAGAACTGAAGATGTTGGTCAAGAAGACCTTGTCCGCCAAGTTAAGACTCTTGGCAAAGTCGTCCATCAGCGCAATCGTCCGGCTGAAGGTGTGGGGCTGGAAGACCGCGATGATCTCCTTGTCCGGATACTTCTGCCGAGCAGCGTCCAGCGTGGCCTTGATCTCGGATGGATGGTGCGCGTAGTCGTCAATGATAGTCATGTCGGCTAGCTTGCGTTCCGTGAACCGACGCTTAACGCCCTTGAAGTCGGCCAATTCACGCTTGATTTCATCCATGCCGACCTTTTCGAAGTAGGAAACGGCGATAACCGCCAAACTATTTAGCACGTTGTGTTCCCCGTACAGGTGAATCTCGAAGTTGCCGAGGTTCTTCCCTTCGTGATACACGTCAAACGTGGACCCCGTCGTGGACCGCTTGATATTCTTAGCTTGGAAATCGTCACGATCCTTAGTTCCGTAGTAGTAGACCGGCACATCGGTCTTTAATTTCCGTAGCTCAGGATCGTCGCCCCAGGCAAAGATTCCCTTCTTCACTTGGTTGGCCCAAGTCTCGAAGGCGCTGTAAACATCGTCAATACCGGTGTAGTAATCGGGGTGATCGAAGTCAATGTTGGTCATGATGGCGTAATCTGGCTTGGTGGCCAGGAAGTGCCGCCGGTATTCATCGGCTTCGTAAACGAAGAAGCGGGCATTCGGCGTCCCTTTACCGGTCCCATCACCGATCAGGTAAGAGGTTGGGGCCACACCACTCAACACGTGAGACAGGAGTCCAGTGGTACTGGTCTTCCCGTGCGCACCGGCAACCCCGATACTGGTATAACCTTCAATCAAGTGACCCAAGAATTCATGGTAACGGTAAACGGGCAGCCCCATGGCGCGGGCCTTCTTGATTTCCGGATGATCATCCGTGAAGGAGTTCCCGGCAATCACCGTCAGTCCCTCATGAATGTTCGCTTCGTCAAAGCCCATGACTTTGATGCCAGCCTGTTCCAGACCACGCTGTGTGAACGTGTACTGGGTAATATCTGACCCCTGAACCTTGAATCCCTTATCATGTAAAATCAGGGCAAGGGCACTCATCCCTGATCCTTTAATTCCAACAAAATGATAAACCGTTGCGTTATCCATTAAATGATCCTCTTTTCTACTCTTTGCGGTCAGGCCACAGGACACCCGTAACCGTACGAGTGACTCTTTTTCCATTCTAGCATATCCCCCCACCCCTTAAAAGCCAGAGTGCGTTTAAAACGAGGTGAGGTCTATTCACTTTACAATGAAGAAGGTGCATCTTTATCGTGCGGCTCGGGTAAATCCTTCCCCAGATCATCCGGCGTGAGATAAACCTCACGCGGCTTGGAACCGTGTTGCGATGAGACGTAGTGACGCTGTTCCAAATCGTCAATCAGATTGGCGGCACGGTTGTATCCGATCGAGAAGACCCGTTGAAGCTTAGACGTGGAGACCGTCTTTTCTTGGGCGATGTAGTCCAAAACCTTGGGCAACAACTCGTCTTGATTCTCTTCGGCCGTCTCGCGTTGCAAGAGGCCCTTGGGTTCAAACGCGTAATGCGGTTTACCTTGCGTCCGGACAAAATCCGTGATGGCGTCGACTTCGGACTCGACGAAGGCGCCTTGTAGCCGCATGGGCTGGCTGGCACCGTTACCCAGATAGAGCATGTCACCACGACCCAACAGGCTTTCGGCTCCCGCCGTGTCTAGGATAGTTCGCGAGTCAATCTGACTGGACACCATGAAGGCAATCCGTGTCGGAATGTTGTTCTTAATGGTCCCGGTCACGATGTCTACGCTAGGCCGTTGGGTGGCAACCAGCAAGTGAATGCCGGCGGCCCGGGCCTTCTGCGTGATTCGCACGATGTAGTCCTGCACCTCGCTAGCGGCCATCATCATCAGGTCGGCCAACTCATCGATAATAATCACGATGTAAGGCATCTTCAGGGAAGGTTCGTCGTTAGCGTCGGCGCGGTCGTTGAATTGCTCAATATTGCGAACTCCGGCCGCCGCCAACTTCTCGTAGCGTTGGTCCATCTCGGTGACGACCCACTTGAGTGCGGCCGCGGCCGCCTTAGGATCGGAGATAACGGGTGACAAGAGGTGTGGCAACCCATCGTAGGGAGCCATTTCAACGGCCTTAGGATCGATCAGTAAGAGCTTGACCTGCGCCGGCGTGGCCTTGTACAAGATCGACAGGAGTAAGGAATTGATGAACACACTCTTCCCAGAACCCGTGGCCCCGGCAATTAAACCATGGGGCATCTTCCGCAGGTCGGTCACTTGCGGCTGCCCAAATAAATCGACCCCGAGGGCCACCGTTAATGGCGACTCACTGTTCTTGAAGGCCGATGAGTTCAGGATTTCGGAGAGCATGACCGGTCGGGACTTCACGTTTGGAATTTCAATACCGACCGTTGTCTTCCCCGGAATGGGCGCTTCGATCCGAATATCCTTAGCGGCCAAGGCCAGCTTCAGGTCATCGTTTAGGTTCGTAATCTTATTGACCTTGACGCCGAGCGCCAGGCTAATCTGGAACTGGGTCACGGTCGGCCCAACCGTCCAGTCGGTGACGTGGGCGTCTACGTGAAAGGCACTCAGCGTGGCGTCCAATACTTCCGCCTGATGTTCAATCCATTCGTCTAGGGCCGCCTCATCGGGCACCACGGGCTTCGGGAGTAGACTAACATCTGGGAAATGATAGCCGCGGGTGGGCTGGTCATCGGCTTCTTCGGCCGCGACCGCCGGCGTACTTGGCCGGTCAAACAACGCCAGGTTCCGCTGATCGTTGCCCTCCTCTTGCATGATGTCACCAAGGGAGTGTCCCAACCCACGGGTCGGTTTGGCTTTAGCCTTAGGCTTCGTGGACGCAACGGATGACGGTTGGTCGTCCTGCGCACGGTCCAGTAATTGGTTCACTTCCGCTGGACGTTGTGTAGTTGCCGGTGCCGTGGAAGTAGCGGCCGCACTGGTTGACGCTGACACCGCAGTTGCCGTGTCAGGCGCCGACTGCGCGCTCAAATCCGCAACGGAGGTTGACACCCGGTGGGCAGCCGAATCGGCCGTCACCGCCGGCTGGTGGCTAGTCGACGCCACACTGGCTGGTACGCCAGCCGCAGAGCTCACGACTAAATGCGCCGTTGAACGGACCATCGCCGCGGAACGAACCGGACTGGTGGCCGATGTGGCTGGCTCAGTTGCCGATTGATCGGCTACCGGGGCGCTTGAACTGGTGGCGCTGGCGGAACTTGCCGAACGTTCAGACGTAGGCGCCGCGTTGGTGACTGACGTTTCTACCGCACGGTCCGCCGATTTAACCGTCCCCACGGGCAGGTAGTCCCCTGCCCCACCGATTGCCGACGTCGCTGATGCGTCTGTGGCTTGCGTTGCGGTGGCCTCGGTTGAAGCCGCTGCGTGTGGGTAGAAGACCTCCGTCGAGGCTACCGGAGCGCTGGATTCGGTAGCCACAGGGGTTGTCGCTGACGTGGCTGATTGCGTTGTTTCTAGCGTTGTACTTGAGTCATTCCGATTGGCCCCCTTGGACTTAGGCGCGGCCGCAGACGACGTGGCCGATACGGTCGCCGTTGCGGATTCCGACGTGCCCCGGGCTGTGTCGGGAGCCGTGACCGGTGTTTCGGTCGCTGGTGTCGTCATCGTTGCGGATGAGTTGGCCGAACTGGCAACCGTTGGCGTGGTCGGTTCATCACGTTCATCGGCCGCACCAAAGAGGAGAAAACTTTGATCGGTTTTCTCCAGACTGGCAATTAGTCGACGATAACGCCGCCGCGATTCCGAGGTGGGATGCGACCAGTGTAGCTGCTTAGGAATTGGGGTAACCTGAAATGGTCGATAATTTTCGGGGTGACTGTTCGTGACAGGCTTAGCCGCAGCGGAAGCCGCCGATTGCGGACGTTCCGTTGGTGTTGGCTGGGATTGTTGGCGTTGTTGACGCCCAGTCTCCTGTCGTTCACGTCCGCGTAACCGGTCATTGCGTTCTCGTCGTTGCTTAACGGAACGTTGGGACCGTTCGGCCGTGGTATCTTCTAATTGTTCGGGGCTCGGCTTTACCGCAAATTTCCGGAAAAAGGCTGGTCCATCGTAGTGCTCCATGTTTCTTCCTCCTTGACGGGTGCACACCGCACCTGCCGAATTTCAACACACTGGGAGGAGACGTCGCTTAGACAAGCGGCGGATTCACTCATTCCCTGATCATCATTTTTAGTCTAGCCATCAGTGGCTAGTTTTATGAGCCATACATTTGTTGCGGATTGCTTTAAACCTACAGATAGCCGCGCCACGGCGCTTGTAGGGACCATCATTTTGACGTGGTCGACCCGTGATGGTGGAAACTAACCAATTCGCTAAGAGTGGTTAAAGTCAATCTCCCCTATTGTACACAAAAAAGCGGGGTGCCGACAAGGGCAAACCCGCTTTCGTCATATTTCTTAAGCAAATTCTTAGGCCGTGAAGATGGTTTGACCACGTTCAAAATCAAACGGTTCGCCAACTTCATAGTCATCCGGCAAGATCAGGGCACCGGGCTTCTGTGGCGCGTTGGCTAAACCCAACTCACGACCGGAGCAGATCATCCCGTCACTCTCAACGCCACGTAAGGCCCCGGGCCAAATAATCAGACCGTTGGGCATCATGGCCCCAACCTTGGCGACCACGACCTTGATGTCGGTCTGCATGTTCGGTGAGCCACTGACGATCTGTAAGGACTGATCCTGATCGACCACCGTTTCCGTCACCAATAAGTGGTCGGAATCGGGATGTGGCGTGGCAGACTTGACGTAACCCACGACAAACTTGGAGGTCGTTTGAGCTTTCAGTTCACCGTTAAACCCAGCGTCTTCCAACGCGGTATTCAAGGCGGCCACATCATCAACGGTCAACATCACTTGACCATTGCCACTGATGTTCGGCAAAATCTTGGAGATGGCCAAGAAGTTGTAGCCCAATGTCTTTTCCGTCTCGGAATCATAGATTCGGGCGATACCATCGCGAACGGTGTGGGCCTGTTGGGGAGTGTCTTGAGCAACGATAACAATCAAAGTGTCCCCTAATTCTTGGGGATTGTAACTAGCAATTAACATGTGGGATCCTTTCCAACGGTTTTAATCGGCGTTAGTTGCCAATGAATTGATGAATTCTTCAACTTCAGCCTTAGTCTTACGGTCTTTATTCACTAACCGACCAATTTCATCACCATTTGAGTAAGCGATGAAGCTCGGGATGCCGAAAACGTTTAATTCGACGGCTAAGTCAATGTTTTCGTCACGGTCGACCGCGATAAACTTAAAATCAGGATATTCAGCTTCAATGTCGGGCATTGCTGGCTTAATGAACGCGCAGTCCGGGCACCAAGTAGCGGAGAAGAATAACATGGTTTTACCGTCTTTAACGACGTCTTTCAATTCAGCGGCTGACATTTTGGGTAATTGTTCCATGGGTGAGCACTCCTTTATTTAAGTTTTTAAAATACACAATCATCATTATAGCAATGTGGCTGGGGGATTACAAAATTTTAGCCCTTAATTACCGGAAATGGCGAGAAAGCAACGATATTGGCTTGGAAAATAAGGTAACCCGCCTTTTTCAATCGCCACCACACCGAGGTTTCCAACCGTGCCATTAGGGACATTTCAACTTTTCTGCAACTTTTCTGTCTTTTTACGGGAACTTCCGGTCAAACATTGCTATACTAGGAGCAGATAGAACGTTTACACGTTTGATAAAACAACTGCTAAGGAGGCGGTAGGATGACTGCTAGAAACGGACAACTTTATCAACTGAGCCTTACCGGTGTACTCGGGGGTCTCATGGGCATTTTCATCACGCGCTTCTTTGGTGGCGGCTCACGCCTGAACCCCGACAATATTTTGGAACGGGTCAAGCATCAGTTCCGCCAAGAATCACCCATTGAAGGCGCCTGGATCGAAAAACACGCGGTACCTTTCCAGAAATTCGCGGTGAAGTCTCGCGTCTACTACGGTGGGATCACCCGCTATGAAGACGACCAATTGGTTCAATACCAGTTCGTTGCCGACGCCAACACTGGAAGCATCCTTGATATTCACCGTCTTTAAAACTTATCCTGCGTCAACTCCGCGGCCCATCGCTTGTCGATGCGGTCGCTTTTTTCACCTAAAATCTGAAGGTCGAAAGATAGAAAACGGCTAGAATCCTTGGTGTGACAAGGATAACAACCATTATAATATGATCGTCGCGTACTGACCGCCTTACCGTTCGCCAAATTTGGTCTGGAACGCTGTGGGAAGGACCGGGAAAAGCCAAAGCCCTGTCTTTTCCCTCGCTTTGAGCCGTCAGACCGCATCTCAAAGACGCCATTTACCAAGAAAAATCGCTTGGTAAATCCCACGGCTGAGACCAAATTTGACTCACTCACGGCTACATGAGATGTATCCAATTAAACTGGCGGAACGTTGCCACTCCAGCAATGTCACTACACGTTTAGTGGTTTTCAACTATCGTAACCGGAGGCAGCCAGAGATGGAGGTAGCCGTGACAGCGGTGTTAGCTGATTTTCAGCTTACAGCGCGGGACGTGTTTGAAGACTGACGGTCTTGGTCAGGCTTCAAACCAAGCCGGAGAACCGCTTCTCAGGCCGCAGGCGGTCCCCACAGCGCCGGAATCTCTGGCAGCCGCAGGTGGTCGTTGATGACTAATTTAATGGCGATAAGCCTTACCAGCTGGGGACTGGAACGTGGTCGTGAACTTTCAACCTTTAGCTAAAATTTGAAAGTCTGAAAACACAGTTAGGTTCGCCGTTGATCAAATTTGGCGAACTGTAAGTCGGCCAGCAGAGACTGTGGGACCCAAAAAAGGCCGCCCCGCAAATCGGGCGACCTTTTCTGACTAAACCTAGATATGTTTAAACTTCGTGGAATGATTCTGCATGTCGGTTCGGACAATCAGCACGTCGGTCACGGCATTGGCCACCACCGCACTCGCAGTCGATCCCATCAACATCCGTTCAACCACGTTGGAGCCAATTGCCCCAATCATGATCAGATCGGCACCGTATTCTTGCGGTAAGGTTTTCGCCAAATCGATGTTGGGATGCCCGTAAAAGACGGACGTCTCCACGTGCTTGACCCCTGCATCTTCCGCTTGTTTCCGGTATGCGTCGACGGTCTGTTCCGAACGTTGGCGGGCCTCATCCATGACTTCCTGATCAACAAAGCCGAAACCGACCTTGGTATTGTTGCCGATTCCCACGTAATCGCCACCTGTCATGATGGTGACGATAATTAAATCAGCTTCGTTTCTGACAGCCACCGCGATGGCTTTTTCCACCGCGCGTTTGGCTTGCCGGGAACCGTCCACTCCCACTAGAATTCGCTCGTAGCGTTCGGACATCTTTACCACTCCCTTGTGGGTGCTTCTCGCAACCCTATTTCGTTAACTCATAGGTCGCCTGCCCGTAAATGGACATCGCCTTAATCAAATCATCTTCTGGTTGGAACTCATCGGCCTGATGCATGGTGTCTTGCGTGCCGGGGAATAAGGCCCCAAAGGCAACCCCACGCTTCATCAGCCGTCCGTAAGTGCCACCACCGACCACTTCTGGTTGGGCGTCCGTATCACCGGTTTGTTGCCGGTAAACGTCCATCAAGGTTGTCACAATCGGATCGCTCGGATCAACGTAGTGAGGCACCATCTCACGACCTTGCTTGATCTCAACGTTCATCATTTCCGTGGCCTTTTGCAAGCCAACTAAGATTTCGGCCGCGCCAATGCCCGTTGGGTAACGGAAATTAGTGTTAATCAAGCCACCTTGATCGGCGGTGAAGGTCATAATTCCGACGTTCATGGTCAGATCGCCCATCACCGGATCGTTGAAGGCTAGGCCTAACTTGTGTGCCCGTGAATCATCGTGTAGCTGGGTGGCCAATAAGGCTAAGAAGTCCTCGGCGTCACCACCAAAGTCGTAGTCGGTCAGGAAGCTGGCCAAGTACGTGCCGGCGTTGATCCCATTCTTGGGTTCCATCCCGTGAGCAGCCTTACCAATCACTTGGAAATGCAGCCCATCCGCTGTGGTCTCAACCGTTCCCGTAACCGGTTCTTGGTCCAAGAAGGTCTTGAAGTCCGCCACTAATTGGTCCGCATCGGCCGTTGTTACCGTTGCCTCGGCGTCGCGGGGAACCATGTTTTCCCGTAAGCCAGCATCGAATTCACGCAATGTAGCCGTGCCACCGTTGGCTCCACCGAAGTGACTTTCGAAGGTCACGTTCCCCTTTTCACCGTTGATTAAGGGGAACTCGGCATCGGGGGAGAAGCCCAATGTTGGTGCTGGCTCCAGGTCGAGATAGTGGTGCATCCCCGTCCAGTCACTTTCTTCGTCGGTCCCAATGATAAAGCGAATCTTCTTGGTTGGGGTGATGCCTTGATCCTTCATCATCTTTAGCCCGTAGTAGGCAGCCAAGGCTGGCCCTTTATCATCAGAGGTTCCCCGACCATACAGGTTGCCATCCTTCTTGGTTAACGTAAAGGGGTCCGTATGCCATCCCTTACCGCCGGGCATCGTGTCCGCATGGCCTAAGATTGCCAGCGTCTCGTCGCCCTCGCCAAATTCGACGTAGCCCACTAAATTGTCCAAATTCTTGACCGTAAAGCCATCGCGCTTCGCTAAGTTTAAAAAGGCGATTAAGGCTTTCGCTGGGCCGGGACCCAGCGGATAATCTGCGGTTGCCTGCGTGTCGTCTCGTGCACTGTCAATACCGACCAGTGTTGTCAGGTCAGCGACGTAGTCCTCGCGGTACTGTTCAGCTAACTGTTGCCAATCAATTGCCATGATTGGACCTCCTTTAATTTTTCGGACCCAATCAGGCCCAAAGTATACTTAATCTTAATTCTAGCATAACCGGGCCGAATTGTAAGCCGTTTTCCGGCACTAAAATGCTATACTGAAAGCGAAAACAATTTTAAGGAGGAACTCACATGGAAACGCTCTCGCAATCCATTTTAACGCAAACAATTCGGCAACGTCCGGCGGATAGCTACAAGGGGACGTATGGGCGGGTAACCTTGATCGGTGGTAATCGAAACTTCGGTGGGGCCATCCTCATGGCGAGTGCCGCGGCCGTATACGCCGGCGCTGGCCTGGTGACCACCATCACCGATGCCAGTAATCAAACCAGTCTGCATGCCCGGTTGCCGGAAGCCATGTTTGCCGATCTGACCAACCATGAGCAGATGAAAGCCTTGATTCGTTCGGCCGACGTGGTCGTGATCGGACCGGGATTGGGCACGGATGAAGCGGGACTGATGGCGTTAAATACCACCTTCAGCGTCCTTCAACCGGAACAGATCGTCGTGATCGATGGTTCGGCAATCACCCTAATTGCCCAGCACCACCTCACCTTGCCCCAAGCCCATCTTATCTTCACGCCGCACCAGATGGAGTGGCAACGACTCAGCGGTATCCCTATCGCCGAACAAACGGTGACCCGTAACCAGCCGGCGGTTCAACGCCTCAACGCCACGGTTATTGTCAAATCCCATCGCACCCAAATCTACACACCAACCGGCGTCTACGAAAATCCCTTAGGGACCCCCGCGCAAGCGACTGGTGGCATGGGCGACACCCTCGCCGGTATGGTTGGGGGGTTCGTGGCGCAGTTTGCCAATCCAACCGACGCCGTTCTGGCCGCCGTGTACAGCCACAGTGCGATTGCCGAAGAACTGGCGGAGAACCAGTACGTTGTCTTGCCCCATCAGATCATTGACGCGTTGCCCCAATTCATGAAGGCTCACGAGGCGCTGGTCTAATTCTGATCCGCCCGGTTTTCCGTGAATCCGGCACGCAATGCCTCGCCTACTTGCCAAACCGTTGCCGCTGTTGCATACTAAAAACACTTTAGTGGGACCTCTTAATAGCCCCGCACAGGAAGGAAGGCTTCACTCATGCCAGATTTAACTTTACCCGCAGCCATTGCGACCTTTATCTCAGCCACCAATGCCGCCGATTCCGATCAGTTTGTGGCTCAATTTACCACTGACGCCGTACTTAACGATTGGGGAACCGAATACCACGGTCCCACAGAGATTGCCAAATGGAATCAAACTGACAACATCGGGAAGCAATCACACTATCAACCACCCCTGACTAAAGTCAGAGGTTTGCGAGAACAACACCTTAAGATGCTATGACCGCAATTTGCTTAGATACAGCGATTGCCTGCATGCAGGTCTTACGTGCTAATGACCAAAGCCTTTAGTGTCCGCAGGTTGCCAGACGGACGAGAATTTCCTATTGCTTCACTAAGGCTGTTAATCCCTTGGCTAATATATTTTGAGCGGCGTTGTGATCGCGAATGTGATAAGCACCACATCGCGGACAGGTCCATTGTCGATCGGCCAAGGGCAACTTTTGCGTTGACTCAGTGCCCATAACAAAGCCACAATCATGACACGTTTGTGTGGTATTTCGGGGATTTACGGTCACGAATTGACATTTGTATAGATCAGCCTTATATGCAAGCATGCCTAAGAGCGTCCGCCAACCAACATCGGCGATACTCATGGCAAGGGCATGGTTACGCAACAGGTTTTTACTTCTTAATTCTTCGGCGACAACCAAATCGTGGTTCTTGATTAGTGCTGTCGAAACAAGATGTAAGAAGTTTTTCCGTCGATTAGCAACTTCCCGTTGG
>NZ_JAAVSC010000004.1 GCF_012641095.1 Lactobacillus sp. HBUAS51381 | reverse complement strand
TGTCGAAAAAGTTCTGCCAGGCCTTTCCTAAATCAGCGATTGCCAATTGCAAGGTTCGGGCCGAGAGCATGTACTGCCAATCAGCTTTATTCGCGACCAGTTCGTTACGGACAGCATACATACTTGGTTTTGAACTAGCTTCATCAATGGTGTGTAAATCGTACATATCATTCCAGGTAGCTAGGCCCTCATTCCAACAGTATCTGCGATAATTACAAAGACGATCCATCATCTTTTCCATGTGGTGATTTGGGTAAAGTCTTACCTTTTGTGTTCTTATCAAGCTCATCACCGCCCATCAAATCAGAATCATTTTTCAATTTACGTTCATACTTCCGTAGCCCATATAGTTGGTGAGCGATGTGCCGTAAATTTACCGTTGCGATCCCACTCTTGCAAGGTTCGAACGGTAAAGCCCAGACGCTTTGCCATTTCATTTGGTTTAATCATTGCCACGCTATCCACCTCCATATTATCTTTCTATGGATAGCACATCATCATTTTCCATATTCATCTACGCATTTCTATGTTATTCTACTTTTTTGCCAATGATTAGTTCCTCCTTAACTGCGCCAGCAATTGCTGCCAATCCGCCGGCACCGGGCTCTCAAACACGCGATCCTCGTGAGTAAAGGGATCGGTGAACCGCAGCGTCCGCGCGTGCAGCGCCTGACGCGTCATGCCGCCAAGCTCCGGCCCCTCGTACAAGTGATCGCCAACCAAGGGATGGCCTAAATAAGCGAAGTGGGCGCGGATCTGGTGGGTCCGGCCCGTGTGGAGCTTAACGGTAACGACCGTCGCCTGTGCGAATCGCTCCTGGACCCAATACTCGGTCAACGCGGGCTTTCCCGCCGGCGAGACCATCTGATTGTACCCCGTGGGATCACTGGCTAGCGGCGCATCAATCCGCCCGTGGTCCTGCGGCAACCGGCCACTCACCACGGCCAGATACCGCTTATCCACCTGCTTTTGGGCCTGCAACTGGCTAGCCAGACTATTGGCTAACCGATGCCGGGCCACCCACACAACGCCGCTGGTGAACCGATCGAGACGGGTCAAAATGTGGGGAACCTGGTTCTCGGCGTGACTGGCCGCCCAGTGCCCCTTGATTCGATTAACCAGTGTATCGGTACGATTGGCCGGACCCGGAACCACGTTTAATCCGGCGGGCTTATCCACGACCAGCCAATCCCGATTCTCAAATAAAATTTTGATTGGCACCGTGCTGGTCGCCACAGCGGGATCAGCCGCCTCGGCGGGCAAGGTCACCGCCACCGTATCCCCCACCTGAAGGCTCACGGCGGGAGTGACCGTCGTTCCATTGACCGCAATAGTCCCATTTTGTTTCAAATCACTAAAAACGCGGTGACTCACGCCCTGCTGGTTCAAGAACCGCTTGAGACTCGTCACCGGCGCCGTTACTTGCCACGTTAATTCCATACCACAATTTTCCTTCCATCGGTGGCGTCCATCGTGTCACGCGAGATGGCGCGTTTACTCATCAACCAGGTCCACCATCCAGTCCAGATCATCGTTGCGATTATTCAACCACTCCGGATGGCTGGCTAGGCCCTCATTGATGCGTACAATGCGTCCAGCAAAGGGAAAATGTAGCGTTAATTCCTCGTTTGCCCCGCTGACAACCATGAATGGCGTGCCCATATGAACGCGACCGGTTGTGACCTGCCACGTAATCTTCTGAACGGGCCCCAACAGCTCACGACCGTCATCAGCAAATCCGATTCGGACCACGCCCTGTTCCTTAGGTGTTAGCCATAAAGCGCTGGCGCTTACTTCAAGTTTATCAATCATTCTCGTCACCCCGCGTGTCCTGACCTGTCTGGCCCAACGTCGTTTCGTAAATTCCGCGACGTTTCTGACCATGGAAAATCTTCCAATCACGATATATTTTAACATAGCCGCAGAATCGACGGGAGTTATTTCACCCTTTTCTAGTCAAAGTCGGTATAATAGAAATCATCAAAGGGGGAGAACATGATGATGATGTCACACAACATCTTAACGGGGACACTGATTTTAATCGCGGGAATTGTTTTACTGGTCTTTGTCCTCTTTAAGTTATTTCCACAAACAAACAAGACTGGCAATCAGGATACGCGGGTCTTATTGGTAATCTTCACACTGGTTGCGGTGGGCCTGCTTGGCATGGGGAGCTGGGTTTGCTTGATCTAACGTGCCCCTACGAAAGTCGCACCGAACTCTAGCCAAATGGCAAGTGACCATCCGAGCTGACTTCAAGGTTGGCCACGACCGTACTCGGCTAAAAGCGACTGCATACACAAAAGACGTTGATCAACGGGATTTTTCTCGTCGGTCAACGTCTTTTTAAGTTCTATTCTACATAGTCGTTTGACGTTTCTAAGTTATCCGTATTTTTCGCATGCGTTCCTTGCTGCTCGATTTCTTCCAGCGTGCGGCCCTTGGTTTCTGGGACACAGAAGCGAACGAAGGCCACGCCCAGTAAGCAGATGACCCCGAAGATGGCAAAGACCGCTTCCTGCGACATCGCAGCCGTCATGACCGGGAACAACAGACCGACCGCAAAGGAGCCAATCCAGTTAAAGGATGACGCCAGGCCGGAAGCCCGTCCCCGAACGGCCAACGGGAAAATTTCTCCGACCAAGACCCAGGTCAATGGCGCCCACGTGAAGGAATAAAACGCAACGTAGATGGACAGGAAGACCACAATCAGCATGGGATTGCTGTTGAGTCGCGTCACGTTTAGGAAGGCTGGCAACAGGAAGGATAAGCCCATCACGGCACCCCCGAGAATCAGGAGCGTCCGGCGGTTAAACTTATCGGCAATCCACAAGAAGACCAGTGAGCCGACGACTAGGATAATCCCCTGGATAATCGGCCACATCAGCGCGTTGCTGGCGGCACTCCCGGTCGCTTGCTGCACGATCAATGGGATGTAGTAGAAGATGGCATTAGCGCCTTGGAACTGCTGGAATGCCGCGATACCGACCCCGGCGATGACCAGATACCGATATTTCCCGGAAAATAGCGTGGCCCATGAGGTGTTCTTTGCCGCTACACTTTCGGTCTTGGCCGTACTCTGAATGGTCGTCATTTCCGTTTCGATTTCAGCGGCCGGCCGAATGTAGCTTAGGACCGTCCGGGCGGCATCTAACTGGCCACTCTTGATCAGGAAGCGTGGTGATTCAGGCAACCGTAGAACTCCGGCAAACAAGATGATGGCGGGCACCGCCGCGGACCCTAACATTAAGCGCCAGGCAAAGGCTTCTGGTAACCCCTTCAAGAGAAAGTCGACCACGTAGGAGATCAACATCCCGGAGACAATCATCGTCTGGTTAATCCCGGTTAAACGACCCCGTAAGCGTGCCGGAGACATTTCGGACATGTAGGCTGGGACTAACGCCGAAGCGGCCCCCACGGCCAATCCGAGGAAGATCCGGACGCCAATCAAGTAGTATTCCCCCAGGTTCGGGACCATGGCGGACATCAGGGAACCCAGCGCGAAGATGAGTGCCGAGATCAAGATCATCTTCCGGCGGCCTAATTTATCCGATAGCTGACCGGAAATGGCCCCACCGAAGATGGCCCCAAACATGACGGCCGAGGTAATCCAGCCAATCAACGTGGCGTTGGACAGGCTCCAGTCCGTTTCCAAAAAGGGCAAGGCCCCCGTCATGACACCAATATCATACCCGAATAAGATACCCCCAAAGGAGCCGAAAAAATAGATGTAACCGCTTGAAATTTTCTTGTTGCCTTTCACGCAAATAACCTCCTAAAAGTCTCTCTAACGTGTTCTCTCTGCCAAAAATGACGCTAGTTTGAATTGGTCCGATAAATCATCGTTAACGAATCAATGCCAGTGAAGACAACGCTTACCCAAAAGCAGGTAAAACGTTTTCACTAACGCAATACAAGTAGTTTAAACCGGTTGTACGGATAAATCAATGATTAATTTTATTATGCGGATAACTTTTCAAAGCGCTTTCTTTCCCAAATCCCGGTATGAAAGCAACCGCTTGCTCTCAAAAATTTTTCAAAAATTGATGGTTAAGCGCCAAAAAAAGTGGCTCATCCAAAGTCCCCACCCGCTAGGAATGGAAACGCTCTGATGAGCCACTTCATAGAAACTTTTCGGCCAACCCTATATTCGGGGGTTGAAACCTGATATCATTCGTTTAATCCAAATGCTTCACAACGCGGGCCGGGTTACCGGCAACGACCACGTTGTCCCCGAAGGACTTGGTGACCACGGCACCGGCGCCGACGATCACGTTGTTCCCCAACGTAACGCCGGGACAGATGATGGCACCGCCACCGACCCAAACGTCATCGCCCAAGGTCACGGGACGGCCAATGCCCATGGCCCCGTTCCGCCGCAACTTAGGATCGGCCGGGTGATTAACCGAGTAAATCTGGACTTTCGGCCCGAGCAGGCAGTGCTTGCCGATCCGAATGGGGGCCACGTCCAGCATGACGCAGTCGTAGTTGGCGAAGAAGTCTTCGTCCACGTAGATGTTGTAGCCGTAGTCACACTTGAAGTCGGCATGAACGCTGACGTCCTTACCGGTAGAACCAAAGAGCTTCTTAATCAGCTTCTCGGTCTGTTCAGGATCGCTTTCGCCCAAGGCATTAATCGCCTCAACCTGCTTTCTGGCAGCGCCCCGTTGTGCCACTAACTCATCGTCGTAGACGTCAAAGAGTTCGCCGGCAACCATTTTTTCTTGTTCTGTTTTTCCCATATTTCTCTTCCTCCTTAATTGACACTTCATGAAACCTAAAAATTACAACGTATGTGGACCACAAACATTACTATGAATACGGACTTTTCACCTGCACAACTGACGATGATGATCGCCTTACCGTTCGCCAAATTTGGTCTGGAACGCGGTGGGAAGGACCGGGAAAAGCCAAAACCCGTCTTTTCCCTCGCTTTGAGCCGAAAGACACGTCTCAAAGACGCCAGTTTCCAAGCAAAATCACTTGGAAACTCCCACGGCTGAGACCAAATTTGGCTCACTCACGGCTACATCTGATGTTACCAATTAACGTGGAGCAACGTTGCCATTCCAGCGATGTCACCCGCCATTTAATGGGTTTCAACTTTCGTAACCGAAGGCAGCCAGAGATGTAGGTAGCCGTGACAGCGGTGTTAGCTGTGCAGCAGCTTACAGCGCGGGACGAGTTTGGAGACTGACGATTTTGGTCAGGCTTCAAACCGAGCTGGAGGACCGCTTCTCAGGCCGCAGGCGGTCCCCACAGCGCCGGAATCTCTGGCAGCCGCAGGTGATCGTTGACGATTAATCTAACAGTGCCAAGCCTTGTTAGCTGGAAATAGATCTGCATGTCCAAAGTCGTTGCAATCTTTAGCTGATAACTCAAAATAAAAATGGCCGAGGCCGCTCTCGGCAACCCCAACCATTTTTATCAGTCGTTAATGACTATTTGATGAATGCTTTGTTCATGTTAACCATGGTTGCAAAGTCTTCCATTTGTTCTTCAGTCAGAGCAAATGAGAGCATGGTGTGGTGACCACCACCGGCTTGCATCCAAGCTAAGGCACCCTTTTCAAGACCAACCTTTGGCGTCCAGAGTTGCTTAGCAACTGGCAAGTTAGGGGTCTCAGCTTCTGGCTTGTGAGCAGCTACAGCATAGCTGATCATCTTGAAGCCATCACGGAAGTCAGAAACCGTAACGTCAATGGCGTCGCCTTCTGAACCAGTGAAGACCAGACGTGCAGGGTCAGCCTTACCACCGATATCCAATGGGTGAACTTCAACACGAGGCTTGTCGGAAGCGATCGTTGGGTCAACTTCCAGCATGTGAGAACCAAGAATAGCTTCGTGGCCCTTACGTAAGTCAAGCGTGTAGTCTTCCATGAAGGCCGTCTTCTTACCGTGGGACATGATCTTCATGACACGGCCAAGCGCAGCGGTCTTCCAGTCACCTTCGGCACCGAAGCCATAACCGTCACGGATTAACAATTGTGCGGCTAAGCCAGGGAGTTGTTCCATACCCCAGAGGTCTTCGAAGTTCGTGGTGAAGGCAGTGTAGCCACCCTTTTCCAAGAAGCTCTTGATCCCGATGTATTGTTGTAATTGAACACGTACTGAGTGCTTGTAAGTTTCAGCATCGTTGTCACCTTGAACCATGGTGTACTTGCTTTCCAAGTCAGCGTATTCCTTGTCGATGTCAGCATCCTTAACCTTGTTGATTTCTTCAACTAAGTCACCGATACCGTAGTAGTCAACAGTCCAGCCCATTTGGATTTGTGCTTGTACTTTGTCACCTTCAGTAACGGCAACGTTACGCATAGTGTCTCCGAAACGTGCAACCTTAACCTTGAAGCTTTCGTTGTAGGCAACGGCAACATCTTCCCAAGCAGCAATCTTGTCTTGGACTTCAGCATCGCCCCAGTAACCGTAGACGATCTTGTTGTTCTTCTTCAAACGTGCATTGATGTAAGCATATTCACGGTCACCATGCGCACTTTGGTTCAAGTTCATGTAATCAAAGTCAATGTCAGCGTATGGGATGTTGTTTAAGTATTGCGTAGCCAAGTGAAGTAATGGCTTTTGTAACAATTCAGTCCCACGGATCCAGTTCTTGGCTGGAGAGAACGTGTGCATCCAGGTAATAACCCCGGCGACCTTATCGTTGTAGTTAACTTCCTTCATGAAGTTAGTGATGCTTTCAGCAGTCGTCATAACATCCTTGAAGACAACCTTGTAAGGCAATTTGCCGCTGGCGTTTAACTTGTCAGCGATGTCTTGTGCATCTTTGGCAACAGACTTTAATTGTTCTTCACCATAGAGATGTTGACTACCGGTAACAAACCAAAATTCATAATCAGGAACTGATAACATAATTTAAGCACTCCTTCTATATATGATTGTTAGTAAAGCATTGATACCCAATTATTCACGCGCCGCATGACTCTGCGACTTGGCATTGTTTTGCCCATAATAAGCGTTCTTACCGTGCTTACGGTAATAGTGCTTATCCAACAGATATTGTGGCAATTCCAGATTCTTGTGCGTCAATTGCATGGAGTGGTAATCCTCTTCAGCAACAACTTCCAAGACCTTGGCGTTGTACACGGCCTTGTCTGCGGTTGGTCCCCAGGCAAATGGTCCGTGTTGGCTAACTAAGGCAGCTGGAATGGCTTCGTAATCCAAGCCACGTTCCTTGAAGGTCTTGACAATGGTTTTACCCGTATTGCCTTCGTAATCTTCTTCGATCTCTTCCTTGGTCAAAGCATCGGCCGCTGGAACATCACCGTAGAACGTGTCGGCGTGAGTCGTGTTCATAGCTGGGACGTCTAAGTTGGCGCCAGCAAAGGAAACAGCCCATGGAGAGTGCGTGTGCACAATCCCACCAATATTTGGAAATGCGTTGTAAAGTACCGTATGCGTCGGGGTGTCACTGGAAGGGTTCATGTCCCCTTCAACAACTTCACCCTTCAAGTTTACGACGACCAAGTCGCTAGGCTTTAACTTGTCGTAGTCAACCCCGGAAGGCTTGATGACGAACAGACCCTTTTCCCGGTCAATTCCGGAAACGTTACCCCAAGTAAAGGTAACCAGGCCAAGCTTAGGCAGCTTCATGTTGGCTTCGTAAACTTCTTGCTTTAATTCCTCTAACATTCAATTAACTTCCTCTCTTAGTCGCTAATTGCATCGCCAGCGGTAGCTTCCACCGGCAAGCCAGCTTGATACTTTTCGATGAACTTCTGGTAACCCGCAACCCCTTCAGGTTCTGGGCTCAACGTCATGGATTCTGGGTTGGTGAACACTTCTTGATCCAAGAAGTCTTCCAGTGATTCATCGGTATCGCGCTTAGCATAAACAGCTAAGACCGCCATCCCCCATGGACCACCTTCGCCGGCAGTACTCATAACAGTGATTGGAACGTTCAACGCATTGGCCAAGACTTGTTGACCAATAACTGGTGTCCGGAACAAACCACCTTGGGCAATCATCACATCGGTATGAACGTGTTCTTGATTAATCAAGATGTCCATCCCAATCTTCAGTGGTGCAAAGGCAGCGTATAACTGCGTTTGCATGAAGTTAGGTAAGCTAAACTTGCTGTTTGGTGTCCGGACGAATAATGGACGACCAGCCTTAATCTTGGTGATGTTTTCACCAGATTGATAACTGTAGTTCACTAAGCCACCGGCATCTGGATCGGCCTTTGCTGCTTCCAAGAAGAGCGTTTCGTACAAACGGTCTGGCTTCAAGTCAACCCCGAGTCGTTGCGCAAATTCGTTGAAGACGCTGGCCCAAGCATTAATATCTGAAGAACAGTTGTTAATGTGGACCATGGCTACTGGTGAGCCATCTGGCGTCATCACGATATCGATATCGCGGTAAACCTTGGTCAAAGGCTTGTCTAAAACGTTCATGGAGAAGGATGAGGTCCCGACGGAGATATTCCCAGTCCGCTTCCGCACACTGTTTGTACCAACCATCCCGGTACCAGCATCCCCTTCAGGTGGGGCCATCACAGAACCGGCTTCCAAGTTGCCATTAGCATCCAGGAGTTTAGCCCCTTCAGCGGTCAAATGACCGGCAACCTTACCAGCTGGTAAGATATCAGGCAAGATATCTTCGATGTCCCAAGGGTATTGCTTAACGTTGTCGAGGTTGCTGAATTTCTTCAACATCGTCTTGTCGTAAGAACCCGTCTTGTCATCGATTGGGAAGACACCGGAAGCATCCCCAACACCCAAGACCTTTTCGCCAGATAATTTCCAAGTTACATACCCAGCCAATGAGGTGATGAAGTTGACGTTGCGAACGTGGTCTTCACCATTCAGGATAGCTTGGTACAGATGGGCAATACTCCACCGTTGTGGAATGTTGAAATCGAACAACTTGGTCAATTCATCAGCGGATTGTTCCGTGATGTTGTTCCGCCAAGTCCGGAACGGTACCAACAGTTCGCCACTCTTATCGAAGGCCAAGTAACCATGCATCATGGCACTAACCCCAACGGCACTAATCTTGGTCAAAGCACTGTGGTACTTGCTTTGAACGTCAGCGGCCATTTGTGTGTAGCTTTGTTGGATTCCCGTCCAAACTTCGTCGATCGGGTATGTCCAGACACCGTCTTCAAAGCGGTTTTCCCAAACATAACTGCCTGAGGCGATAGTATTGAAGTCATCAGTGACCAATACCGCTTTAATCCGGGTTGAACCTAACTCAATCCCTAAGGAAACCTCACCGGCTTCGATAGCGCGAGTCGTTTCAACTAAGTTCATTTAACTTACCTCCCAATAATTTTAAATCGAGAATTACTAGTTGTTAGCTGCTTCTTTCTTAGCAGCATGAGCAGTCCCACGTGCTTCGATTTCTTCAAGAGTGTGACCACGCGTTTCTGGAACACAGAAGCGGATGAACAGAACACCCAAGACACAGATGACACCGAAGACAGCGAACACAGCTTCTTGTGACATTGCAGCCGTCATGATTGGGAAGATCAAACCAACAGCCCATGAACCGATCCAGTTAAAGGATGAAGCTAAACCAGATGCACGGCCCCGGATAGCCAATGGGAAGATTTCACCAACCAGAACCCAGGTAAGTGGTGCCCAAGTGAATGAGTAGAACGCAACGTAGATAGATAAGAAGACAACGATCATCATTGGACTTGCGTTAGGAACTAACTTGTTAATGATAGCTGGTAACAGGAAGGACAAAGCCATTACTGAACCACCCACAGTCAACAGCGTCCGACGATTGAATTTTTCAGCAATCCAGATGTAGAGTAATGACCCAAGAACTAACAGAACACCTTGAATGATTGGCCACATCAGAGCAGAACTTGCGGCATTCCCAGTTGCTTTTTCAACAATCAGTGGAATGTAGTAGAAGATCGCGTTGGCCCCTTGGAATTGCTGGAAGGCAGCGACCCCAACACCGGCGATAACCAAGTAACGGTACTTGCCGTTGAACAAGGTTGCCCATGAGGTCTTTTCCAAGTTACTTTCTTCAGTCTTAGCAGTATCTTGAATGGACTTAACTTCTGATTCAACTTCGTCTGGCTTACGAACGTAGGACAGAACCGTCCGTGCTTCGTCTAACTGACCAGACTTGATTAAGAAACGTGGAGATTCAGGCAACCGGAGAACACCGGCGAAGAGGATGAAGGCAGGCACAGAAGCCAAACCTAACATTAACCGCCATGACAAGTTGCCAGGTAAATCCTTCAAAACGAAGTCGACAATGTAAGAAATCAACATCCCAGAAACAATCATGGTCTGGTTAATCCCTGACAAACTCCCACGTAACCGTGCCGGTGCCATTTCTGACATGTAGGCTGGGACTAAGGCTGAGGCAGCACCAACGGCTAACCCCAAGAAGATCCGCATCCCGATTAAGTAGTAAGTCCCACCGTTAGGCGCGAACCCACAAAGGATTGACCCAATGGCGAAGATTAAGGATGACATCAGAATCATCCGCCGCCGACCTAATCTATCGGCTAATTGACCGGCAATTGCGGCACCGAAGATGGCACCGAACATAACTGATGATGTAACCCAACCGATTAATGACGCGTTAGTCAACGCCCAGTCGGTCTTCAAGAATGGTAAGGCACCGGTCATAACACCGATATCGTAACCGAAGAGAATTCCACCAAATGATCCAAAGAAGAATATGAAACCACTTGAGACTTTCTTTTTCGCTTTCGCTTCCAAATTTCGTTCCTCCTAAGTTTAAAGGGGTAAAGATAAAAAACAAATAATGGCTTTTCCCGCTTAACTATTGATAGAAATGCAACCGCTCCCCTGTTTAATCGTCGTTTGTACTGGCCGGCCAGCACGAAATTAACGATTAACTTTGTGAAGCGTTTTCATTTCTGAACAAACTTAGTGTATTATATTTATACGCATAAATCAACACTTATTTTTTATGTGCGGATTAATATTGGGGGTAATCCCTTGATATGACGCGGTTTTAATTGATTTATTTTTTTGAAAGCGTTTCCGAATCGTGTTAAGTTAAGCGTTTTACGTTTATCGCATCACTTTCAATAATTCTCCATTCCTTGCAATTTATTCGATAGCTGACAAGTCACCATTCGGTTGGCCCCAGTAATCGGGTGATCATTACTAAACGCACGAACCCCCACGCGTGACGCCATTCCCTTGATGAGCAAGCCTGCTTAGCCGGCCACGATTCTGGTGGTCCAGTCCTACTCCCCAGCAGTCAATGCATTAATTTACTAAAAAAGCGTGCCAAAGAGCGGCACGCCAAGGTTTGGCTCAATTTATTCATTTATCACAGCCGAACAACCGAGGTTGGTTCAAAATTCATCCTAACCTATCTGAGGCCGACTTCGGTGCCCCGGTGGACTGGCGAATCACCAATTCCGGTTCGTAGGTAATCGACTGCACCGGTTGCTTGTTCAGAAGCTGGAACATCATCCGGCCAGCATCCTCACCCATGATTTCCTTCTCATGGTTGAGCGTGGTCAGCCCCGGACTCATGTACTGGGACATTTGATAGTTATCAAAGCCCACGATCGAGATGTCCTGTGGCACCCGGAAACCCTGTTCCTTCACGAAGGCCATGACTGGAATCGCCAATTGGTCATTGTAACAGGCAATGGCGGTCGGCCGTTCCGCATCCTTGAGATAGGACGCAATCCGACTGGTAATCCGGGCAAAGTCATCCCCCGACTGGTACATAATCAGATTGCTCTTATAGGAAATATCCGGATGTTCTTGGTACGCCTGCACGAACCCATTCATCCGGTGAACGCCCTGAATATCATCCACCTGGAAGATGCCCAGAATGCTCTCGTGACCAATGTGCAACAGGTGGTCGATGAGCTTCTTCTCGGCACTCACGTCCGCGGTGGTCACGTACGGAAAGTCCAGTTGTGGATAGGCCGCGTTAATGAAGAGAACCGGGATCTGGTCGTCCTTAATCTCCTGGTACAGGTCCATATTGGGGTTGGGCAAGGCACTTTGCGTGGGTTCGATGATGAGCCCCGCCACCTTGCTATTCAGCATGTTGATCAGGTTCTTGCGTTCCTTATCATGGTTGTTATGCGTGTTCCCCAGCAACAGCGAGTAGCCGCCGTCGGAGATCACCTTGTCCATGCCGTAGATAATTTGTGGAAAAATGTAGTCGGCAATGTGGGTCGTAATGACCCCAATCATCTTGCTATCATTCTCGGTGGTCCAATCTTTGTGCCAGTCCTGGACGAACATTCCCCCGCCTTGAATGCGGTAAATGAAATGCTCCGTCTCTAAGTCCCCCACGGCTCGTCGAATGGTATAACGCGAAACCTTAAACTGTTCCATCAGTTCCGTCTCAGTTGGTAGCTTTTCGTCAATCGGATACTTCCCCGAAAGAATCGCTTCTTTAAGGGAGTCCTTGACCCGTTGGTATTTATTTTCCATGTTTACTCTCCCATAGTCTGTAACCAATATGCACTGCAGCACTCCCGTTGGTAACGCTTTAGCGACTCTGCGCAAAGCGTCCCGCACCCAAATCGGCTGTTACAAATTTGTTCGTAATTTATCTGGTTACCCTTAGCATAGCAAACTTCCGCCGGTTTGCCAATTTAACGCGAGTTTATTCGGATAAATCTACTTCTCCGCCGGGATCACGTTTCCCTTGGCGTCCAAATGTTTGATGATCCGGGCGGGGTTCCCCGCAATCACCACGTTATCGCCAAAGGACTTGGTGACCACGGCACCACCCCCGACAATCACGTTATTACCGATCGTCACGCCGGGCACGATGACCGCGTCGCCACCGATCCAGCAGTTGTTGCCAATCTTTACGGGGGCACCATTCCCCAGCCAAGAGGTCCGCGCGGCGATATTAAAGGGATGGCCGGCCGCATAGATCTGCACCCGTGGCGCTAACAAGACGTTATCGCCAATCGTAATCTCGTTGGTATCCAGTAAGATACAGTCAAAGTTGGCAAAGAAGTTATCGCCGACATGAATGTTGTAGCCGTAGTCACAGACGAACCGCGGGCGAATCTCAACGTTCTTGCCGACCGTACCAAATAACTGTTTGATCACCGCCGTTGCCCGGTCCTTTTCGCGGAACGGAATTTTATCCAATGATTCGTATAAATCGCGGGCCGCAAACCGGTCGTGCACCAACTTTTCATCATTCACGTCGTAGAGTTCTTGAGCCATCATTTTTTGAAATTCACTTTTCGCCATTCTTCGTCAATCCTTCGCGTTAATTTATGAGGATAATGGTAGCACACCATGTAAGCGATTACAATATATTTATTTGCCAATTAATGGATTGTTTTGATTCATCCGTATAAATATATGGCCCAAAAAAGTGGCGGTGCCCGTCATCGGCCCGCCACAAAATTTATTGAAAGCTACGCTACAGGTATTGACCGGTCACCGATCGCGGGACTTGTCGCACGCCAGCAACGGGTCCCGCATATAGGACCTCACCGCCATTGGTGCCACCATCCGGACCAATATCGATTAACCAATCGGCACTGCGCATAACGTCCAGGTTATGTTCAATCACGATCACCGTATTTCCCCGGCCCACTAAATCATTGATAATTTTGATAATTACCGTAATGTCAGAAGGGTGCAGGCCGGTCGTGGGTTCATCTAAGATGTAAATGTTCCCCCGCTTGTTCAATTCCTTGGCAATCTTTAGGCGCTGGCCCTCCCCACCGGAAAGCGTACTGAGGGGTTGGCCCAGGGCCAGATACGCCAACCCCACGGCCAGCACATTTTTGAGCTTCGCTGCGACCTTTGTGTCCGCAAAGAACGTCGCGGCCTCCTCGACCGTCATCGCCATGATCTCTTCGATGTTGTGGCCCTGGAACTGATATGTCAGAACGTGCGGATCGAAACGTCCCCCGTGACACTTTGAACAGGTCACCGTGACATTCTCCATGAAGGACAGATTCAACTCAACGGTGCCCTTGCCTCCACACTGGGGACAGGCGCCCGTTGAGTTGGCGCTAAACAGACTGTCGCTGACGCCGTTTGCCGTCGCCAATAATTTTCGAATATCCGTCAACACCCCCATGTAGGTGGCCGGATTGGACCGACTATTGGCGTGCAGCGGCCGTTGATCGATCAGAATGGCTTCGGGATGTTCCTGGGCGAAGACCTGTTCCACCAGCGTACTCTTACCAGAGCCCGCCACCCCGGTTACCACGGTAAAGAGCCCCTCAGGAATGGCTAACGCGGCCCCCTTGAGGTTGTGCCGATGGCTAGGCTGGCTGGTGAGAAAGGCCTGGGGTTGCCGTGGATTCGTCTTAAGGGGCAGGTGTCGATTCAAATACTGCGCGGTAAGCGTGGTCGACGCTAACAGTTCCGGATAGGTCCCCGTGAACATGATCTGCCCGCCGTGAATACCGGCCCGTGGCCCAATATCTACGATATAGTCGGCCACCTGAATCACATCGGGATCGTGCTCCACCACGAGAACCGTATTGCCGTTCTGTCGGAGTTTAATCAGCAGGTCATTGAGCCGGTGAACGTCGCGCGGATGAAGTCCCGTACTGGGCTCATCTAGGATATAAAGTATATTGGTTAAACTGTTGGCCAAATACTTGACCGTCTTGACTCGCTGGGACTCCCCACCGGACAGGGTCGTGGTCTCACGGGTCAGGCTGAGGTAGTCTAACCCAACATCAATCAAACCGCCCACCCGTTCCTGAATGCTACTGATCACATTCACCATCCGTGGATCGTCAAATTCGGCGAGAACCCCCTGGAGCTCGGTCAGCTGCATCGCCGTCAGGTCATAGATCGAATATCCCGCAATCTTGGATGCCAGAACTTCCGAATTAAACCGCCGCCCCTGACAAGCCGGGCAGGGACTCATGGTCGCAAATTTCGCGATTTTCTTACGGGCACCCTCACTCATTCCCTTGCCAACCTTGAGGTTCTGACGGTAAAAGAGGCGTTCAATACCCTCAAACTTAACTTCAAGGACGGTTTCCTTATATGCCACCCGCACCGGACATTCACCATTCAACAAGCGATCTACCTGCTCTGCTGAAAAGTCACGGACCGGTTGATCCAAATCGAACCAGTCCGTGGCCTTCAGGGTCTGGAACAAGAAGGTCTGCGGGCCATAACCGGGCAGGAGAATCGCCCCGTCGTTCAGTGACTTATTGGGATCCAGAATTGCCGCTCGTTTCACCACGTAGGTCTTGCCAATCCCCTCACAGACGGGACACATCCCGGCCGGATCGTTAAAGGAAAAGGCATTACTGGCCTCACCGTAATGGGGCTGACCGAAACGGGAAAACAAGAGCCGCAGCAGCGGACTGATGTCACTGACGGTTCCGAGAGTTGAGCGGGCATTGCCGCCCAGTGGCTTCTGATCGATCACGATGGCCGTTGAGAGATGCCGCACGTCATCGACATCCGGCCGGCGGTAATCCGGTAAGAAAGTGCGGGTAAAACTATCATATGTACTGTTGAGCTGTCGCCCGGCTTCCTGGGCGATCGTATCAAAAACGATTGACGATTTACCGGAGCCGGAAACGCCGGTAAAGACGGTCAGGCGGTTCTTCGGAATCTTGAGGCTAATATTTTGCAAGTTATTCTCGCGGTCATTCACGATTTCAATGAAGTCTGGATCGGACATCGTTATCCCTCCTATGTGCGAAGCATCAACCAATGCAGCGACTTTAAGATTAGCATACGCCGCCCCCTGAACCAAGCGAAGCGACCCGCTAATTTCGGTGACGAAAAAGGCGTCTGGAAAGCCATCCAGACGCCTCGTATCACTGCAATTAAATGGCTGAAAAATAGAATAAAAGCATCATTAGCTAAACTGGCCGCCTTGTCGTTTGCCAAATTTGATCTGGTGGTCCAACATCGTCTTTTCCCTCGTTTTGAGCCAAAGAATCGCTGTTGCTTTGTCATCAACATAGCCGAAACGTGCGCCAACAGGCAACTGGCTCCGCTTAGCACTGATAGACAGATAATCCAAAGGCGGGATTATCCGCCTATCAGCGTTAATGCTCACCAGTTAACCGCCTGTTGTCCCGCTCTGGTCCTCGCGAATAATCGCCATGAACGCCTCGCCGTATTTCGCCAGCTTACTCTGGCCGACACCCTTGACCTCGAGGAACGCGGCCTCATCTTGGGGCAGCACGTCACACATGTCGTGGAGCGACCGGTCGGAGAAGATGACAAATGGTGGCACGTGTTGCTCTTCGGCCAATTGACGCCGCAGTTCCCGGAGCTTACCGAAGAGTTCATCGTCCACCGGTGCCAACCGTTTGGCTTGCCGGGCCATCTTCCGGAAGACCTGTTGCTCACCCTTCAGAACGTTCGCGCCCTGCTGGGTAATCGTTAGGGTCGGATATTGCCCACCCACGCTTTGGAGATAACCGGCCGCCGTGAGAAAATCGATGAGTTCACCGACACTCTTTTGCCGCTGACCGTTCAGGAGGCCGTACGTGGACAACGTCTCCAGATGATTATCCCGAATCCGCTGATTGTGCGCACCCGTCAAGACCTGAGCCACAATACCCTTGCCGAAACGGGACCGCAGCCGAACCACGCAGGATAGAACCTTCTGTGCCGTGACGGTGATGTCCTGGGCCTCGCGGTCATCGCGACAATTGCTGCACCGCCCACACGGGGCCGAATCCTCACCAAAGTAAGCTAAAATAAATTGTTGCAGGCATCCCTGGGTGTTGGCGTACTGACTCATCACCTGAAGTTTCTGGTATTCGCGTTGCTTATTGGCCTCATCGCGTTCCGATTGGTCGATAAAGAAGTGTTGAATCTGTAGGTCCTGGGCCCGGTAGAGCAAGATTGCCTCGCTGGGAAGGCCGTCTCGACCGGCCCGACCGGCTTCCTGATAGTAGGCCTCCAGCGTCCCCGGTACTTGCGCGTGAATGACGAACCGCACGTTACTCTTATCAATCCCCATGCCAAAGGCGTTGGTGGCCACCATAACTTGAATCCGATCGTACAAGAAGTCTTCTTGGTTTTGTCGACGTTCATCGTCACTCAGCCCGGCGTGGTAGGCCGCCGCCTGGACGTGATGCCGGGTCAGTAAAGCCGTGAGGCGCGTGACTTCCTTGCGCGTACTGGCGTAGATAATTCCCGTTTCCCCCTGGTTCACCTTCAAATAATCGAGGATAAACCGGTCGGTGTCCTGGTCCTTGACCACCGTGAGATCCAGGTTGTCCCGGGCGAACCCCGTGTTGACCTCGTTTTGCGGATCAATCTGTAACTGCTGACAAATATCGGCGGCCACCTGTGTCGTCGCCGTGGCCGTCAATGCCAAGACCTGGGGGTGGGTCGGCAGCTGTTCAATCGCCGTACTCAAGGCCAGATAACTCGGCCGAAAGTCGTGCCCCCACTGGGAAATACAGTGCGCCTCATCGACCGCCAACAGGTCAATCGGCAATTGGCCGAGCGCTTGTAAGAAGGCCGCCGAATCCAGACGTTCGGGCGCCACGTAGAGTAATTTATACGCCCCGTCGTGCAGACCCGCTAGTCGTTCCTGAATATCCGGCCAGTCCAACGAACTGTTAATAAACGTTGCGGGAATCCCGCTATCATTGAGCGCATCCACTTGATCCTTCATCAGTGAAATTAGTGGTGAGACCACCACGGTGATGCCGTCAAACAATAATGCTGGAATCTGATAACACAGGGACTTGCCCCCACCGGTCGGCATGATGGCCAGACTATTCTCGCCAGCCATCACGTGTTCGATGACGGCCTTTTGCCCGGGGCGAAAGGCATCGTAGCCAAACGTTGTTTTTAAAATTTTTTGTGCTGCCGTTAAATCCATCACTGTGTCCTGCTCCTTTTTCTCAATGTTTCTATTCTACTGGCAAATCTTAGTGGATACAACCGAACGGACCGCGAACAGTCTTTTTTCACAAATTACCCTGAAATAGTTGACAGCTCATACATATTAGATTATAGTAAATTAAATCGTACGCAATTGAAATTGGAGGCACCCATCATGGAAGATTCAGACATGACGCTGGCGAACCAACTTTGCTTTTCGATGTACCGCGCAAGTCGCCTTTTTATCAAGTTTTACCAGCAGGCCCTCCAACCGTTTGGCCTGACTTATCCGCAATACTTGGTTCTTTTGGCGCTGTGGGAAGAGGATCGCCAGCCCCTCCATGCACTTGGTGAGCAGCTGGACTTCGGGAGTAACACCCTCACCCCCTTGCTCAAGCGAATGGAGAATAAGGGATGGATCACCCGTGAGTTGGCAAGCTCCGATCACCGTCAGTTAATTATCCAATTAACCGAGACTGGGAGAACGAGTAAAACTGAGATTTTTCAATCGATTCGCATCTGCGTTCGGCAGCAAGCAATTGACCCGGCAGACTATCAAGATCTGCTGGCGCGAAACCACATCTTGATTGCTACTTTGGAAAAAATGCTAGATTAGCATTTTTATTTTGTTAGACTGGTCGCACACGACTGTTTCTGAATGGTTTTTATAAGAAAGAGGTATTTTATTTAATGATTCAATATGATGTCGCATTTATCGGTAGTGGTCACGCCACTTGGCACGCTGCCGTCGCTTTACGTCAAGCTGGCAAGTCGGTGGTCCTCATCGAACGAGACCTGATCGCTGGCACCTGCACCAACTATGGCTGTGATGCCAAGATCTTACTGGATGGTCCATCCGAATTGTTCGCCCAGATGAAGCAATATCAAGGCATCGGCGTCGACGAAACGCCCGCCTTTAACTGGGAGGACTTCATGGCTTACAAGCACCGCGTCATCGATGCCCTGCCGACCAAGATGACGGCCCTCTTCGACCAACTGGGGATCGACATCATTCACGGCACGGGAATTCTGATGGGTGACCACATGATTCAGGTCGGTAAACAAAAGGTGATGGCTCAAAACATCGTCTTGGGGACCGGCCAACACGCCACGAAACCCAACATTCCCGGCAAGGAATTTCTCCACGACAGCCGTGACTTTCTCAGCTTGAAGCATCTGCCGGCCCACATCACCATCATTGGCGCCGGCGTCATCGCTTTGGAATTCGCCGCCCTCGTGCTCCAGCTCGGGACCCGCGTGACGATCCTCGCGCACGGCAACCGTGCGGCCAAGGGATTTGCGCCCCGCTACGTCACCAAACTGTTAGTGAAATTACAGACCGCCGGTGCCGACATCCGGTTCAACGAGCCCGTCAAGGCCGTGACCAGTACGACTGCCGGCTACGACGTGACCACCGACAGTGGGCTAGTAGTCGCGACCGACTACGTTTTAGCCGCTACCGGTCGGCGACCAAACGTCGACCTGCTGGGCTTAGAAAACGCCGGGATTCATTCCAGTAATCGTGGTATTGTCGTGGATGATCATCTGCGCGCTAACGGGGACAATATCTATGCCAGCGGCGATGTCGTGGACAAGTCCGTCGCAAAGTTAACCCCCACAGCAACTTTTGAATCAAATTATATCGCGGGTCAAATTTTAGGCGAAACGGCCCCAATCAATTATCCGGCAATCCCCAGCGTGCTCTTTTCCCTGCCGCGGATCGCACGGGTCGGCGTCAGTGCCGCCGAGGCCGCCGGTAATCCCGATTACCACATTGTCCATCTGCCTTACGGAAAGCTCTTCAGCTTTGAGTACAAGAACGAAACCGAGGCCGAGATGACCGTGGTGTTGGACGCCACGCATCACGTGGTCGGCGCCGACCTCTACGGCATGGACGCGCCAGATCTGGTCAACGTCCTGGTGATGGTGATCGATCAACGGTTGACGGCAACTGAACTGTCAAAGATGGTCTTCGCCTTCCCCACCCCGGTTCAGGGCATCATCGACGCTCTCCTACCGGCCCTGACCCCCGCCACACCAGCCACAAAGATGCGGCTCGATGCCTAACGAATTGTTACCCAGACTCGGGCACCAATAACGACTAACCAACCACTTCAACGCACTCGCTTCAAATGCTATAATGTTGGTTAAAAGGAGTGCTGCTTGTATGACGAAAAGAATTAAAGGTTCATGTACGACCATTTTAGTAGGAAAAAAGGCGTCTTTAGACGGTTCCACCATCATTTCACGAAACGATGATGGCCACGAGGCCCTTGACCCAGAACGTTTTGTTGTGGTTAACCCCGACGATCAACCCCGCGATTACCAAGCGGTGATCAGCGGCGTCAAGATTAGTTTGCCCGATAACCCCTTACGGTACACGTCGATTCCGAACTCCATTCTAACCAATGGCATTTGGCCAGCGGCTGGGATCAACAGTGAGAACGTTGCGATGTCCGCCACGGAAACCATTACCACGAATTCCCGTGTCCTGGGCATCGACCCTTACGTGGCTGGTGGGATTGGCGAGGAAGACCTGGTCACTTTGGTTCTCCCTTACATCCACAGTGCTCGTGATGGCGTTAAACGCTTAGGTAGCCTGTTGGAAGAATTTGGGACTTACGAACCGAACGGGATTGCCTTTTCCGACAACAACGAAATTTGGTGGTTAGAAACCATTGGTGGGCATCACTGGGCCGCTAAGCGGATTCCGGATGATGCTTACGTGGTTGCCCCTAACCGCATGAACATTGACGACTTTGATTTCAGCGCCGAAGACACGTTGGCTTCAGACGACTTGGAAGACCTAATCGCCAAGTACAACCTGAACCCCGACTTCGACCACGTCAACTTACGGCACATCTTTGGGAGTGCCACGATCAAGGACACGGTCTACAACAACCCGCGGGCCTGGTTCGGTCAGAAATACTTCAATCCTGAAATCGACCACGATCCCCAAGACCAAGACCTGCCGTTCATCTGCCACGCCAACCGGAAGATTTCGATTGACGATGTGAAATTCGTGCTGAGTTCCCACTACGAAAACACGAAGTACGATGTTTACGGTCACGGCTCCGAAGACGACAAGACCCTCTTCCGGCCAATCGGCATCAACCGGAACCACGATGTCCACATCTTACAAATCAGAAATAACGTGCCCGACAGCATTGCCGGCATTCACTGGTTAGCCTTTGGCGCCAACACGTTCAACACGGTGGTTCCATTCTACGCCAACGTTGACGATACGCCGGCCGCTTACAAAGATGCCGATGGAACGTTTAACATGAATCATATGTACTGGTTGAGCTGCACCACCGCCCTTCTGGGTGACACGGATTACAGCCTGTACGAAGACTTCCGGAACACGTTCGCTTTGGAAGCAATGTCCGCTTACCGTCAGATTCAACACGAGACGGATGCCGCCATTGTCGATGGAGCCGACACAACTATTCTGAAGGAAGCCAACGAAAAACTATCCGACGAATCCTTCAAACGCCAGACCAAGTTACTCGGTGACATGGTCACGTTTGGTTCCGAACACATGAAGTTACGGTACAATTTGAACGACTAAATGAACTAAACGCAAAGGTAGCGATTGCCATTAATCATGATGGCGGTCGCTACCTTTTTGATCTGGGCTAAAGGACACGAACCGGCTTCCAGTTGACCGGGCTTATCGTCATTACACGATCACCGTGACAGCCAGAGATTCCGGTTACGAAGGTTGAATCCCCCCAAATACGCCGTCATATTACCGGCTACCAAAAAATGGGCCGAGCGTTTGATCTCGGTCCATCTCTCTATAACCATTTAGAACTTCAATTCATATTCAAACTTTAATTTCTTATAGTAATCTTGTTCGATAAAATCCGTAGGTCGCACCTCACCGGGCTTCATGTCGAAGTAGGCCACGTCCGCCTGCTTGAGCATAGTGTAGACGAACTGCGAACAGAACATGATGTTGGGCTTGGCCGAATGCTTCGACACCAGACCGACCATGTTGTAGGCACTGCCTTCACGATTGATTTCAGCAATCTTATCGATCACGAACTGCTTCTGCGCCACTGTGACGGGCAGACTGTAGACCAGAACCGAGGCCCCCGCCTTTTGGTGAAAGAACTCCAGCGTTTCCGCGTTCATCCCCGGTGGGTAAACGTTGTCGCCGCCGTTGTAGCTGATGATGGTTTCCAAGTCGCGGTCAAAGGCCAGCGACACGTGGTTGAATTGCTTGCGGGTGAAGACCGAGATCATCTCGCTGGCCGCGCTCCCGGTATTGGACACCGCTAAGTATAATTGGGGATCGGCTAACGTCGCGTTCGCCGCCTCAAAGTAAGCCGGCGTGAGCGTGCCGTGGTTGATGTAGTGAACGGCGCTGTGACGCGGCAAATCCTCGATAATCGTCTTCACGTGAGCCACCGACACCTTGTCTTTAGCCGAGGCCGCCTCACTCATCAGATCATTAAGTTTGTCGGCACTCTGGCGCAGTTCATCGAAGCTCACCGTCGCCGCCTCTTCCACCGTGGGTAAATAGAAGACCGTTTGATTGTTGGTGGTCACGAAGCGTTCCACCCACAGCGGCAGCACCACTAGCCCGACGCCGACCATTTTTCCCACGAAGTAGACGATCGACGCCCCGCGTAACGGAAAGACGGCGACCGAAATGAAGATAATCTGAATCACCAGTAGGAGCGTATACGCCACGGTCAAGCCAATCTTGGCGGCGTGCGGGAACTGGGCCAGCCACGTGCGTAGGACCATGATCGCCGCCACGTAGAGGTACACAATAATTAAAATGGGCTGATTCGCAAATAAATACAGACACCCTAGTAAAATCCACCCCATCCCGCGAATCTTGATGGATTGGAAGTAGTCGATGACGTCGTTCATGGAACCCTTCTTTCTCGTCTCAGGCGGGCTCAGCACCCACCGTCAATTTTTGTCATAAACCAGTATACCATAGTGGAAACTCTTGGCGGTGACTCACCACAATCTTGTCCCCCCGACACCATTAATCATTTAATACGATGGTTGGCAAAATCGTGCAACAAAACCGCCCAAAATTACATTAGTAATGAGTAAGGAGACCAAAATGGACCGCCCGGTTTATCCAGGCGGTCCATCATTTAATAACTTGTTGGAAAGCTTACTTCACCGTTGCCGCAATCGCAGCGTTGACGGCCGTTTGTTCGTCCTTAATCAGGTTAACTCGCGTGGTAATCACCTTAATGTCCATCGTGATTTCCCGGGTTAAGCCCGGCGTATTAATCTTCGGTTCGAAGAAGGCCTTGAATTCAGCCAACCGTTCCGGCGTCCGGAAGACCCGTGAGATGACGGTGATGTAGGTCGTGAATTCCATGTCCCCACCAACCGTGTCTTCGAGCCATTGCCAGTCGTTTCTGATCCAGTCCCAAGCGGCTTGTTCACCCTTACTGTTGGCGAGCACTCCCCGGAACCAGGCCCGTAAGTCTTGCGGTTTGACCGTGTCGGCATCCTCGAAGACCGCGATTAATTTGGCAATCAAGGCGGCATCCGTGGTGCTGGTCAGAGCCGCAGACAGGTCGGCCTTGTAGCTGGCGTCGGTGGAGTTACGGTAAGCGGCCAATAACGTGTCGAATAGGTCGGCGCTCCCGTAGTTCTTCACCTCGTTGGCCAGGATCAATGGCCGGGTGGCGGCTGGCAAATTAACCAAGTCGTCGGCATGAGCCGTAAATTGGTCGTGCGCTGCGGCTACCGCGGCGCCATTGTGAGCGAATAAGGCGGCACTCAAGACCGTTGGCCGGGACAACTCATCATCGATACCATCCGTGGCCCGTGGCGTCCAGCCTAACCGGGCGACCTGCTTGGCACTGAGGTGATCGTAGTAGGCCTTGATCCGCGTTTCTTCGGGAGAGTTCGGCGTCACAAACTTCCGGAGGTTGCCCGCCACCGTGTAGAGGGCACTGGTGACCACCGTGAACTTGCTATCGGCAAATTGTTGGAGTAACGGGACGACGTCGGCGTAGGAGATCCGCCGACCCTCGGCCAATAAGCGCAAGTCTTGTAACAGCTGCAGTTGTGAAATTGCATCGAGCGTGTTGACGTTGGCCAAGATGTCCTGCAACAACGTGTCGTCGTATTGGACGATGAAATGTGAGTTGTTGCCAACATTCAGGCGGAACGGTTCGCCACTGGCTTGCCGTAACGTTTGGTAGTCGCCCAGGCTGAGGCTGTCATCCTTGAGTAACGTTGGCACGGCGGCGTAGTTGCTGTTCAGCGGAATCTGCCATTGCCGGCCGGCATCTTGACCGTCACCGACAAAGAATTGTTGTTGGGCAATCGTTAATTTTCCGTCAACGACTTTCGCCGTAACGACCGGATAACCGGGTTGTTCGAGCCAGGAGTTCATGATGGCCCCCACGTCTAAGCCGGACGCCTCGCCCAGTGCGGACCAGAGATCGGTTCCGCGGGCATTGCCGTACTTGTGAGCGGCAAAGTAGGCCTTGAGGCCGGCACGTAAGGCGTCATCCCCGATCAGGGCGCGGACCATGACCAGCATCCGGGCACCCTTGGCGTAGACGATGGCACTGTCAAACAGCGCATCGATTTCGGCGGGATCTTCGACCTGCACGTGGACGGATTGCACCCCATCCGTGGCGTCCCGTTGTAAAGCCATTGGCACGTCGCCGGACTGGAAGGCGTCCCAGGCGCCCCACGTCGGTTCGATGGCATCGATGGCGACGTATTCCATCATGTTGGCGAAACTTTCGTTCAACCACAGATCATCCCACCACTTCATGGTGACCAGATCGCCGAACCATTGGTGAGCCAGTTCGTGGGCAACCACGGTGGCGACCCGCAGCTTCAGGTCAAAGGCCGTGTTGTCCGGATCGATTAAGAGATAAGCTTCCCGGTACGTGACCAGGCCCCAGTTCTCCATGGCCCCGGCCGAAAAGTCGGGTAAGGCCATCTGCCAGGAATGTGGCAGTGGATAAGGTGTCTGGTAGAAGTCCTCGTAGAATTCGATGGAACGCTTGGCGATATCCAGCGCAAAGTCGAGTTCCTTGGCCTGGTGCGCCTTCGTGGCGAAGACACCGACCTGGACCCCACTCTTGGTGGTGGTCAGCTTGCTCTGCATGTCCCCAAAGGCGAACGCGATTAAGTAGGAAGACATCCGCACCGTGGTGTCGAAGTAGTGGACGCCGTTTTCGGTCTTCACCTCGGGCATGTTGCTGATGATGGTCTCACCGGGTTGTTCATCGAATTTAATGGCCAGGTCAAACGTGGCCTTGGCTTCGGGTTCGTCGACACACGGGAAGGCTTGGCGGGCCGCGGTCGTTTCAAATTGCGTCCCGATAATCTGTTTCTTCTCACCGTCGAGTTCGTAGTAGGACGGGTAAATGCCCATCATGCTGTCGGTCAGGGGCGCCGTGAAGTCGATGGCTAACGTGGTCTTCCCGGTCTTGCCGAGGTCGATGTGAATGCCCTCGGTCTTGTCGTCAAAGGTAAACGGAACGGCTTGTCCATCGGCCTTAACGGCGCTAATCGTCATGTACTTTTGATGAATGGCGATCTTGGTGGCTTTAGCATCCCCCGTGATGGTGGATGTCCCAGCAATTTGCTTGGTTGCCCGATTAATGTCTAAGTAAATATTGTAGTGTTCGGGTTGGAATAACTCATAGAAATGTGTCGATTTTGCCATGATTGCCTCCTAATAGGATAATGCTGCGCGGTTGGGACGTGAAGGCGTCGCCAACTGATGATGGGCGCTAACATTAGAATATTCTCATTATACACTATTATGAGAAAGATGCCGTGCCGTTTGTCAGGATGAGTCAGCCTTTAGTCTTCTGCTCCGCCAACAATTTCTGTAGATACAACCGAGCCTTGTAGCGATTAACCGCATTCAATTGCTCATACCACTCGGTAATCTCCATATCGCGCAGGCCCAACAGGTAACCAACATGAACATTCAATGCCGTCGCAAAGCGATCCACCGCGTTTAACGGAAAAGTTCGCGTTTTATTTTCATAGCGTGACAGTGTGGATTTCGCGATCCCTGTTCTTCGCGCCAACTCGGAAAGTGAGATCGCCTGCTCCGTTCTAATTTTGATAATCAAGTCGATTACTTCATCACTTGTTCTAACGATCCTCACCTCCCGACTAATTGATTGAAGTATACCAAAAATGTTCCCACACATAAACTTTTGACGCGAAGCCGGAACGTTTCGTTGACAATCGGGAACGATAACGGTATTGTTTATTTGTAAAAAGGAGGCTGGATACTTTGGATTTTGACTTAAGACGAATCAAAGCAGAACGTGTCGCATCCGGGATCACGCAGGCCGAGATGGCGCAACGGTTGGGAATGAGTCGAAGTTCCTACTGGAAACGTGAAACCGGCACGGTTCCCATTGATGTCAAAGAATTTGCATCCATCCTTACGGTCATTGGGATCGATCGCGACCAAATTTCAATGTTTTTTAAGCCGTAATCGTTTCGTTTGGCACATTTTACATATTTCGGAGGTGGAGACATGGACGACATTCAAGCAATGTCTAAGGAGTCATTATTGGATACACTTTCCGTTCTCGATAAGGCGGAAAGAATTTATGAGGGGGCCCTCGCCAAGAAGGCTGCGGTCAACCAACGTTGGCAGCAGCAAACCAACGACGCGGCGGATAAACAGTACAAGCGACGAGTTCTTGAGATCACTGGAATTTTTACCCTACCCTCGATTGGCGGACTCCTAGCGGCGGAAAATTATTTTATGTTACTTGTTGGCTTTCTGATCGTGTGGGGCGTCAACTGGCTCGTCTACAAGCTGATTGATAAAATCTTCAGTATTGAGGCGTGGTATCACAATCGCTACTTGCGAAAACACAACACGGCAAGTCCTAACGTGATGAATCAGTTACAGACCATCCAAAGCGACATTACGTACAACCAAAACGGTCTGCAAAAGTTGGCCGCAACCGTCAATTATCCCGACCGTTATCTGTACAACTACGATCCCGCACGACTATTCGATATCGTATCCGTTGGCCGCGCCGATACATTTAAGGAAGCGCTGAACGTTCTGGAAACGGATAAGTATCACGATCAGATGAAGAAGAATTCTGACCTGACTTACCAGTCTGCCCGTCAAGCCGAGATGGAGGCCCGTGCAGCTAAAGGTTGGGCCATGGCCGCTAGCTTCTTCGCAGCCAATGCTAATAGACGCTAGTCTTCAACTGGCACAATCACATCTTTAGCAAATTTACACCTGCAATCAATCACAAAATAGACAATTTGCAAGTAATGGTGTTAGCTACCTCTTAACTAATAAGGCAGCTGAATTAATGAAAAGAACCCACAATAATTTTTAAGGAAGATGTTCATGACACACAAAGTCAAAGGTTTTATTCTACTGATGTTTTTAGCCATCATTGCCGTCCTAGCAGTATCCGCACCAACCACTGTTCAAGCAGCGAAGTGGCACCACATTACCTATCAGGGCAAAACCTACCGCTCAAAGTACACGATTAAACAAATGCGTAAAAAATACCATTTGAAATACCGGAAGACCTATCATGGCCATGGTGCTATGCGATATTCGACGACCTATAATGATTTTTTTGCGATTGTTAACGATGCGCACACTGGACACTGGCAAGGTGGTTCTTGGCGTAGTGGCAAGAAGCTCAAGGGCAACTATGCCATGTTCGTTAGTCAACCAACTGGCGACGGGAGCATCGTTGACTACCGCAGTTTGGTCAATCTAAAGACTGGCCACTTATACAAAGCACATGCAGATTAAGATCGTATAATGCTAAAAAATTGAACAATCGGAGGAGCACATCATGAATAGAATTGCTAAACGATTCACGCTAACAGCATTGGCACTCGTCAGTTTTGCCGGCCTAGCCGCCGCGCAACCTACCACTGCCAACGCGTCGAAAGTCCACTATGTTAAATGGAACAAGCCCATGAAGCATCATCAGGTCGCGGTTAACGGCCGAAAGTCATCATGGAAAGGCTACACTCTGAAGAAAGTTTCTAACAAACATTACCGCTTCAAAACCGCGGCCAAACTTAGTAGTTCAAAGTACCAGGTGAATTTCTTGACCACCTTACGCCACGCTAAGATTGACCACAGTATTTACTATGGCGTACGGATTGGTAAGAAAGGGAAGATGGTTTGGGTCAACCGCAACTACTTAACGGGTTGGGTGAAGACTTCTGCGAAGAAGTCTGCCACTAGCTCAAAGGCAACAACGACTTCCAAAACAACAACTGCATCAAAGTCTAAGAGCACTGCCAAGAAATCCGGTTCTAAAACAACTAGTACTGGAAAAATGTACGTCAACGCGACCAAGCACATCACCTGGTCACAGTGGTTGAATCTACCAGCATTTGGCACGGAAGGTAACGGCATTCCGCTCTACAATGTCGACAATGTCCCTTACGACGAGGATGGCTTCCCATATGTTTCCAACAAGATGGGCAGTGCTTCTCCGATCGAGGTCACCCAAATCAAGAGTGAATTTACGTCCGCTGCCTACGCGGCAATTCCGGATAAATCCAACACTTACTACTTAAGTGATAAGAATGCCCTCTACCACCCAACGAATCCGGAGGTTGGCCAAGCGATTCGGGATAAGATTCCCGATACCACCAACTTCGACAATGCCAAGGAAAGTGAGGCCGCTGCTGGTCATCGCGTTGCGGACATCTCCTCTAACGTTTACATTGTCTATCTAGCACCCGGCCAAAGTAAACACATTATCATGTGGGCCGGCACCTACAATAATATCAAGTTAAGTGATACTCAGCTAAATTCTTATACGATCACGAGTGCCAACTCCGCTATTGCGACTGCTCCTACAAGCATCAGCAACGGAAACTTTGACATCACGGCCTTAAGCGCCGGTGATACCAGCTTCACCGTCCGCAGTGTCAATAACCCTGATTTATCTGAACGAATCGATGTTCATGTGAAGTAATCTAGGATAGTCCCACAGCCAATATAGTTGGTTGTAGGGCTATTTTTTTCGACCAGCAATGGAAAAACAGTTCATTTTAAACCATTCTGGCCAACTCATTCTAACTAAAAAAGCGCTACCCGATTGCTCGAGCAACGCTTTTCTCATGATTCAATATTACTAATGTTCCCGTTTCTTCCAGCCAAGCGTTCCGACCAAGGCACCCAGTAAGAGTAGCCCCATCACAGCAAGACCTGACTGTTGGCGCTCATCCGTCTGTGGCAACGTGGCAGCTGATTGTGACTTGACTGGCTCTGCTAATTTCTGGACCTTAGCGGCTTGACCACTAGCCAGTGGCTGACTGGTAACCTTGACTGCCTGACCACCGGTACGCGACGTGGTAACTTTCTTGACCACTTTTCCGGTCGGTTTCTTCTCTGGCTGCTTAGCCGGCGCCTTTGGCTTTACCTTATCGGCAACCTTAACGCCATTGCCACCGGTTGCTGGCTTAGTTGCTGGCTTGTTTCCCGGCTCGGTCGGTGGCGTCACTTCGCCACCGGTGTCGCCCCCACCACCGGTCGTGGTGTTGGCCGCATAGGTGACGACAATGCTCAAGTCAGCGCTATCCGGTGTTACCGCTTGTGCCGTGGTCTGCGTCAAATCATTGGCGGAATCCGTGGTGGAAACGACGTGCATCCCCGTCACTGCTGGGTTCTTAACCCCGGCAAAGGTCAGGGCATCACCGGTCTGGTAAACGACCCAGCTTGGATCCGTTGGCTGACCCGTGACATCTAGTTCTGGCGTTCCCGTAGCCGCCGCATTGCTATAGGTCACGGCGTCTTGGGTCACTTGATCCGTCACCGTGGCGAAGGTCATCGTCTGGGTAACCGGATTGGCTACCTGTTTCTGTTGCTGATCCTGATAGGTGATCGTTTCATTGACGGCTTTTTCGGTCGTCTTGAAGGCGTGGGCCAACGTAATCGTGAAGGCCAGATTAGTATCGTCGGCTTGCCCAAAGACAATCGCACTCGTGCCATCCGCGTTCTTGGTGGTATCGCTGACTAGGGTATAGCCTTTAGCCACCTCGGGATCAATAATCGCCGCGGAATCAAAGGTACTGGTGGTCCCAATGGCGCCACGAAGTTCGGGATTGGTCGTGTAATCCAAGACTTGAATGGTCTTGCCAGTCGTGGCGTCCTTCACCGTTACCGTGGCCCGTTTGGCTTGTGCGTAGACCATTCGCACGGCCTGTTTCGCCCCAACGAACGGAATGTCAGTGGCTGAACTGATGTCCGTCCAGGTCTGACCATCGGTGCTGGTCTCGGCACCCGTGTAAACGTAATCTGGAAAGTCTTTTTGATACCCATTCAGTGCGAGTGGCGTATCCGACGTGCCACTATAGCTGTCGGTCACCGGCATCCCATCCTCAGTCGTGATCGGTGTAAAGTTACCCGTAGCATCCTCGGTACCATAACTAACCGCGAGATTCCAAGGCAAGACATCCTTGTAGAAGAGAATCGTCCAGTTCTTAGACGCATCGGTCAGCGTAGTCGTCCAGCTTGGCTGAGCAGTGGCCTTGCCGTTGCCGGCCAAGTAGTCCGAATACAGACCCGTGCCGTCTAGAATCAGGCCGGAGAAGGTGTAGCCCTTACTGAGCTGTTGGTTCAGGAAAGACATGATCGTCGCGTTACTCTGAACATTGACGTCAGAGCCAACCTCACCCGAGATCAACGTCGATGGTGCCAGCGTTAACTGTTGCCCATCGGCCTGTAGAAGTTGCACGTTAACGTTTAAGTCACTGACATTTTCGGCAAGGTCATAGGGTTGAATGATGTATCCGGCAAAGTCACTGTTGGGATCTGCCCACGTGGTTGACAGGCTGCCGTAATTACCGTTGTTGGCGACTTGTAAATTGTACCAAGATAAGGTGTTACTGTTGACGTTACCGGCATCGGCGCTGGATGGGAATAAGGACGGATATTTAGTATTCCCAGCATTGTCGAAGCCCTTAATCGGCAGGTTGCTGGCCCCTAAATCTTTGATGATGAACGAAGGTGTCGTGTAAGTGAGTGCCCCATCGGTCGTGGCGCTCTGCCCCGGGGCAAGCTTGGTGCTAACCGTGATCGGCGCCAATAAGATGTGTTGATTAAAGAGACTGGTCCCCGTCTTAATATTGAGATTTTTATCTGTGGCGAGTGGCGAAATATCCGTAATTTGGTTATACGGCATATTGACCTCGGTCAACTGGTCCTTGTTGCTCAGAGCAGAAATATCATTCACAGAGAACAAGGTGATATCGACGCTCCGTAACTGACTTAAATTGCTCAACGCTCGAATATCCCACAGGTTACCTGACTGAAAGCCATTTCCAAACGTATTGATGCTCACCATTAGAGCAGGTTGCAAGTAGAGTGTCTGGAGATTAGTAGCGTTCTGAAGGCCTTCCAATGTCGTCATGGACATTAACGCCATGTAGTAACTGGTATACTGTTTCCCAGCACCGTTGACTGACTGTAACAATTCATTGCTTGAAATACTCGTCACCGTAGCCAATTCGGCCTTGGTGAAATTATTACGAAAGTCACTAATCGTGGCGTATTTCTTGGCGAAATTACTCTGCCAAAGAAAATATTGTAGTCCAGAATCGGGCATCCACTCATCAATGTAGAGGGGACGTGTCCCATCAGAATACTGTAATGGCGAATTCACATCCATGCCCTTAGCGTCTTGGGCAATGTTGTTGGCGTAGGTTTCACCTAGCCACGTGCCTGCCCCCTGCGCCTGATACTTCGCACTGTAGCCGTTGTAGGCCCGTAAATCCGTGCTGACCCCATCAGCATCGGTATGGTCATACGTGTACTGTAACCGCTGGGTCTTGCTGACGTTGAAGACCGGTTGTCCCGTGACCTTATCCGTCAAATTATCCGGGTTCTGAACGGTAATTCCCGTCTGCACGGTTGCCGGAGCTTCGGCCGGAGTAGCCACATTGAGTGTTGCGTCGGCCGGAACGATGTTCTCATTTTCGGCCTCCGGTGTACCTGGCGTTTCAGCTACTCCAGAGCCGCCATTCCCCTGAACTTTAGGTGCCGGGGTGGTATTCCCAGCATCGCCTTGACCAGTCGTTGGTGTTTCCGTTGCATCGTTAGCCGGTGCCTCGGAGGCTTGTTGATTGCCCGACGTAGATGACCCGTCTTTCAAAGCCCCATCGTTGTTGACATCGTCTTTGATACCGCTTCCATCATCAACTGCGCCATCCCCCGTTGTGCCACTAACACTTTTGGCCGATTTCAAGGCGACTTCCTGGGGCTGATCGCCAGCCGTCTGGTCACTAGCCGCCTCTGTTGCCGGTGCATTGTCGGCCGCCTGAGCTGTTGGCGTGGCCTGGGGTCCCGCAATGATCCCAACCGCCATACTGGTTACTGTGATACCAGCAACCAGCCAGCCCTTATGTGACTTGTACATCTTGTAATGTGTTTTCCGTTCCACATTCCTCATGATAATCCCCCTCTTAACGATGACCTGATTAAATGTTTTCCGCATAAGCACTTTTTGTTATCATTGTCATTATCCATTATAGACAGGTTGTGAGGTGTAATCAATGGCATAAAGCTTTTTGGGGGATAAATATCTGTTAAAAGTACTGTTATCCTTGAAAACAAGCGGTTCGCAAATTCAACAACACATGTTAATGTTTGTTAGGTATGATATTAAACGGTAACAATAATCGTTGTTTTGCTGACACGTGTAAACCGTTAAACGGACTATTTTGTTCACGCAATGTGTTACACCGATGAATTATTACGACAATCAGGTTTAACCTTTACAACCACGCGTTTCGGCTGGTTAATGAATGATCCGGCGTCCACTACGCAATTACTAAAAAGGGCGAGAAGTTTGCTGGCGTATCTGGGTCTTGTAAGAGCATGGCCGATGCCGTCTTGACGATTATTGCTGACCCCTCCCTATACGAAAATGAAACTATTGGGATTGCCAATCCGGATACCAAAGGCGATTCACGAGCTTAGTGGAGACTGACAATGAATTGGCTCTATGAAAATTTCATTCACAGACTTGATACTAATCAATAGGCAAATAAAAATATCCATAAAAAAGCGGACCTGAACTGCTGCAAGCGTCCCTATTTAAAAAAGACAGGTACTAGAAGTAACTCTAGCATCTGTCTTTTTTAGCATCCGCCCACAAATTTCTGGTGGGTATTTTGGTGGGGAACTACTTGATTTTAAACCAATTTTGACTAGGTATAGCCCCTTAAAACGCTGTCTTATCGGCATTCACAACTCAATTTGTCTATGGGAATTATTCCCATTCAATAGTCGAAGGCGGCTTACTCGTAACATCATACAGTATGCGGTTCACATGATCTACTTCGTTTACGATCCGCACGGAAATCTCCTGTAAGACGTCCCACGGAATACGGGCAAAGTCAGCAGTCATGCCGTCGATCGAGGTAACCGCGCGGATGCCGACTGCGTAGTCGTACGTCCGGCCGTCACCCATGACGCCGACACTCTTGATGTTTGGTAAGACCGTAAAGTATTGCCAAATATCGCGATCGAGACCGGCCTTCTTGATTTCTTCACGCAAGATCAAGTCACTATCGCGGACGATTTGTAACTTTTCTGGCGTAATCTCGCCAAGAACCCGAATCCCTAAACCGGGACCAGGGAATGGCTGACGCCAAACCAAGTCGCTGGGCATCCCCAGCTTTTCGCCCAGTTCCCGCGCTTCATCCTTGAACAACGAACGTAAAGGTTCAATCAACTGGAAGTGCATATCTTCCGGCAGGCCACCCACGTTATGGTGGGACTTAATGGTCTGGGCGGTATCCGTGCCACTTTCAATGACATCGGTGTACAGCGTCCCTTGGGCCAAGAAGTCGATGCCATCGAGCTTCTGGGCCTCGTCGTTAAAGACTTGGATGAACTCGTTACCGATGATCTTCCGTTTCTTTTCGGGTTCGGTCACGCCGGCCAGCTTACTTAAGAAGCGGTCCTGCGCATCCACCTTGACGATATTCAAGCCGAACTTGCCTTCCAGGCTATCCATGACTTGCTTGGCTTCGCCCTTCCGCAACAGACCGTGATCGACAAAAATACTGGTCAATTGCGTGCCAATGGCCTTGTGCAAGAGCACGCCAACCACGGAGGAATCCACCCCGCCGGACAACCCGAGCAGAACGCGCTTGTCGCCAACCATTTCACGGATGTGTTCAATTTGTAGGTCAATGAAGTCATCCATCGACCAATTGGCGGTTGCTTGGCAGACATCAAAAGCAAAATGCTTTAGGATGTCATTCCCATATTCGGTGTTCCGAACTTCCGCGTGGAATTGAATCCCGTAGAAGTTCCGGGTCGTATCCTGCATGGCAGAGATCGGGCAATTTTCACTCGTTGCCACGCGTTCAAACCCATCTGGGACTTGAGTGACCAAGTCCCCGTGGCTCATCCACACCGTCTGAGTCTTCGGCGTGCCCTTGAACAGCTTTGCCTCGTCACTCAAGACGGTAATGTCCGCCCGACCGTATTCCCGGTTATCGGCGGATTCAACCTTGCCACCGGCCAAGCTATGCGCCATCAGCTGCATGCCGTAGCAGATCCCCAGAATTGGAATCCCCAATTCGAAGATTTCCGGATCAACATTGAAGGCACTACTGTCATACACACTATTCGGTCCACCAGAGAAGATGATTCCCTTGGGGCCCCAAGCCTTAATCTCAGCCGCACTCATCGTGTGGGCCTTCAGTTCGGAGTAAACGCCCATGTCACGAATCCGGCGCGTAATCAATTGATTATATTGACTTCCGAAGTCCAAGACGATAATCTTATCGAATTTGGACATATCAACGTTTGCCAAGCCATTCACCCTTTCTTCTTTCTCAACATTGTATCTATCATACCGATTTCTCAAACACGGGTCAATCTAAATCCAACAGAAATCGGGCGAAATTAGTTCACCCGTTAATCTACTCGGTCAGGGTTTCGTCGCTGATTACCAGCGATTCCCGTGTAGGTTCAGCCGCAAATGGTAGTACGTCTGCCGGTCCAATTTACGCCGCTCGACCGCCACAAAGCCGTACTGCGCGGCCAACTTGGCCAACTGGCTGCCGGGGCGCACGTCCAGCCCCATCGCCGCCAGCCCACTGCGTCTGGCCCGGTGAATGGCATCGCCCATCAGCCACTCATCAAACCACTGTCCTTGGTAGGTCTTGCCCCGATACCGTCCCCGCACCGTCAGCAGATCCAAATACCACTCATCCGGTCGCGCCCGTGGCGTCACCACCAGCTGCTGGGGCGGGGTGACCTGTAGCCGGGCAAACAGCGCCGACCACTGATTATCCAACGTCGGTTCAACCGCGGCCGGGTAGCCATACGCGACGCCCACGGCCACGCCCTGATTCTGATAAACGCGGGCCTGCGGGTAACCGTAGCGAAACCGCGGCTGGTGATACCCCACGAAGAGCAGCTGGGAGAGTTGTTCCTTGCTCAGCCGCCGCAATCGGCGCAATTGTCGGCGCTCCAGCTCGTGAAGCACCAGCGTGGCCACCGAGTCGGCATCCACGATCGTCGCGTCTCGTAACATGCCGTCACCTCCTAGTATTTCCGCAGTAGCAGGCGATCCACGCGGTGATGGAACGTCTTGTGAATAATCATATCCGCCCGGTTGCGCGTCGGTAAAATATATTCTTCCAAATTTTTCAGATCGATATCGTGCCAGACTTGCTTGGCCTTGGCGATCGCCTGATCATGCCCGCCAATCGCATACGGATAGTAATAATTGGTCGGGTCCTGAAAGGCCGTGTTCAGCAGCAAGTCAAAGCGCTCCAGAAACCAGTCCTCAATCAGCCCGGGATCGGCATCCACGTACAAGGAAAAGTCGGTAAAATCGCTGACATAAATCTGTTCATTGGTCGGCAACTGCAGCGTGTTAATCCCCTCGACAATCAAAACGTCCGGGTGCACGATGTAGTCGAATTGTTCCGGGACAATATCATAAATCTTATGCGAATACACCGGCGCCTTAATCAGTGGCTTGCCGGCCTTGACGTTATTTAAGAACCGAATAAGTCCCGCCATATCGTAGCTCTCCGGAAACCCCTTGCGCGCCATGAGATTGCGTTTCTTCAATTCCTCGTTGCTGTACAAGAAGCCATCGGTCGTAATCAGCTGAATCCGTTGGCCTTTAAAATAATGGTTCAGCAGCACTTCCAGCAACCGCGCCGTGGTACTCTTCCCCACCGCCACGCTCCCGGCAATCCCAATGATAAATGGAACGCGGTGTGGCGCCTGTTGGAGAAAACGGGCCTTATCCTGCTGTAACTGCTGATAGTGGTCGAATTCCAGCTGTAGTAGGTGAATCAGCGGGATGTAAATATCCTGAACATCTTGCAATGAGATACGATCATTAAACGCCTTGATCTGCCGTAAGCTTTCCTGCGTCAACGGCAACGTCGCATCGTCGGAAAACGCCCGCCACTGTGCACGCGTAAACGCATTGTAATTGATGGGATCTGACATGGGGACACCTCAACTTTTTCAGAAATAATTAGCCCCATTATACCGCAGATGGGGACCAATTCCTTGTGCTTCCGCGAGAAAAAATGGCGGAATTTTTCGTTTCAACACATAGCAAAAGGGCCACCCGCTATGACTAGCAAGTGGCCCCCGATGCAACGCGCCGATATGAAATCAGCGTCGTCGCAAACGCCATTATGGGAATTATTTATCTAAACTAATATTTAAAGTTCGTGAACACGATCCAGTCCTCAGCTGACAGGGTCTATCGCCATTAAACTAGTCATCAACGACCACCTGCGTCAGTCAGAGATTCCGGCGCTGTGGGGACCGCCTACATCTCCGGCTGCCTCCGGTTACGTTTGTTGAAACCTACCAAACGTGCCGTGACATCGCTGGGGTGGCAACGTTCCGCCAGTTTAATTGGATACGCCTCATGTAGCCGTGAGTGAGTCAAATTTGGTCTCAGCCGTGGGAGTTTCCAAGTGTTTTGCTTGGAAACTGGCGTCTTTGAGACGCGGGCTATCGGCTCAAAGCGAGGGAAAAGACAGCCCTTTGGCTTTTCCCGTCCTTCCCACCGCACTCCAGGCCAAATTTGGCGAACGGTAAGGCGGCCAATTTTCACTTCATTCGTGGCACACCAACTTTGTCTGCATTAACACAATACTTCATACTCATCGGTCGGTACATCGCTCAACAACGGTGAGGCCTCGCCAACCGCGACCAGGCTCAGCCGGTGCATCGCCCGCGAACAGATGGTGTACAGCAACTGTCGCTCGTCATCTGCCCCATAGCGACTGGCCGACGCGTGCCAAACGATGACGGCATCGAATTCCAATCCCTTGGCGAGGAACGATGGCACCACGATGACGCCCGGTGCCAGTCGTTGATTTTCCGACTGGATCAGCGTGACCGCAACGTCTTGTGCCCGCAACTGTTCAGTCAGTGCCCGGCAGTCCGCCAGGTCCTTCCCGATAATGGCCGTTGTCTCGTCCTCGGCGTTGTTCTGCTTAATCTGGGCAATGACCCGTTGCAGGGCCGCCTGTTCATCCCCCGCTACCGTGAGCGTTGGCAGTTCACCCTCGCGATCAAAGGCCGTGACCGCCTCACCATTCTTTAGAATGTGTTTGGTAAAATCGGTGACCTGCTGCGTTGAACGATACGACTGCGTGAGCTGAACGACCTTGGTCTTGTCCGGATCAAACATCGTACTGAGCTCCTGAAGCAACGTCCGACTATTTTCCTTGGTAAAGATGGCTTGGTTCAGATCCCCGAGCATCGTAAACCGGGCCCGTGGGAAGCTGTATTTCAGAAAAGCCAGCTGGAAGGCGTTGTAGTCTTGAATTTCGTCCAAGAAGACGTAGCGCATGTCGCGTTCACCGGTCTTCCCCGTCATCTTATCGTAGAGGTACAGGTACGGCGTGGTATCGACCAACTGCATGGTGTGATCCCTGAGCTTGGCAATGGTCTCCTCCACACTCGCCTGCCAATCGGCCACGGTGATGTGATGGGCCGGCAAGTCGATCCGCTTCGGAATATCTCTGAGCATGTGCACGTACTGGTTGTTAATGCTCAGGAACCGGGCCCGGACAATCGCCTTACGAATCGGACTAAAAGCCTGCATGACCACCTTACGCGCTAAGAATTGGAATTCCTTATCCGCGGATTCAAATTCCCGTGGGTCATCCCCGTACAACGCGTTCAACTGTTCACGGTCGAGGTCCTGAATCTTTTCCTCAACCCACTTGGCCCGCATTTCACTAGAGATCCGGCGATTGAGAATCCGAATCAGTGACTCCTTGGTCGCCTGCAGCCGGTTAGCCAAATGGTAATTGCGGTTGAAACTATAATAAATTTCTTGAATTTTTTCTTTCGGGATAAAGACCTTCCCGTTGAATTTAATATTACGGAAGACCATATCGGTACTTTCCAAATGATCGGCGTACCCCGTCACGGCATCAAAGAAGTCGAGACTTCCCTTCAACCGGTTAATCCGTTGTTGGGCTGGCGTATTCGATTCGCCAAAGCGTTGCGCCAACGTTTCCACGTCAATCTTGGGTAACCGACGACCAGCGTACTGGTAGTAGGTCATCTGGACCATGTTGTGCTCACCTAGTTCGGGCAAGACCTGGTCGATATAGTCGTTGAACAATTGGTTCGGCGAGAACAGCATGACCTGTCCCGCCGTCAAGTGACCCCGGTAGCGGTACAGCAGATAGGCGACCCGTTGTAAGATAGCGGCCGTCTTTCCAGACCCCGCGGCCCCTTGGACGAACAGCAAGTCGGAACCCGTGTCCCGAATAATCCGGTTCTGTTCCTTTTGAATGGTGGTGACGATGCTCTTCATCTTGGTGTCGGAGTGTTCACTCAGCGCCGACAGTAGCATCTGGTCGGTCACCGTTTGATCGGTATCATACAGCGTAACGATGGTGCCGTCTTCAATCTGAAATTGCCGTTTTAGCTGTACGTCAACGGTTTGCTCGCCGTCTGGCGTCTGGTAGCTGACATTGCCCAACTCGCCATCGTAATAGATGCTAGAGATGGGGGCCCGCCAGTCGTAGATTAAGAAATGGTCGGGTGAATCGGAGAACGAGCCTAACCCGATATAAATGGTCTCAGGCTTCGCTTTGGGGTCTTCTTGAAAATCAATTCGAGCAAAGTACGCCTTCTTCTCCAAACGCTTCAGAGTACTCAACTCGGTCGTGGCGTGTTGCCAGCTGTTCTGCCGTTCGGCCAACATCTGTTGTTGCTGGCGAACGGAGAGTGCGGTTTCCAGGATACCTTCGTAGCTGTCGGTCTTGATCCGTAAGTCATTGACAAAGTTCTTGCGAATCCCCGCCTCGTCATTCTCGGCAGAATCGATCCGCTTCTTGGATTCGGTTTGTGCGACCTTAATCTTCGCGACCACCGTATCTAAATGTTCTTGCTCATGAGCCTTAATTGAATCTGGCAAGCCAATCCCTCCTCGAATTAATGGGCAAATCAGTCATCCAAATCAACAATTATTGTCAGCCTCCGAATCCCCATGCTCCCCCGTGGTTACCCGGATACATCACAATAATTCGACTTACCATTCTACACTTAATCCCCTTATAAATAAAGAAATGTGACCGCCGAAAGACCGAAACGCCCAAAACGTTGACAAATTCCCAGCTAACAAGGTTTGACGCCATTAAATTGACTCGCAGCGACCGCCTTACCGTTCGCCAAATTTGGTCTGGAACGCGGTGGGGAGGACGGGAAAAGCCAAACCCCTGTCTTTTCCCTCGCTTTGAGCCGATAACCCACGTCTCAAAGACGCCAGTTTCCAAGTAAAATTACGTGGAAACTCCCACGGCTGAGACCAAATTTGACTCACTCACGGCTACATAGAATATCGCCAATTAATTGGGATAAACGCTGCCTTTCCAATGATGTCATCGCACGTTTAGTGGTTTCCAACCGTCGTAACCGGAGGCAGACAGAGGTGTAGGCAGCCGTGACAGCGGTGTTAGCTGTGCAGCAGCTTACAGCGCGGGACGTGTTTGGAGACTGATGAACTTTGTCAGGCTTCAAACCGAGCCGGAGGACCGCTTCTCAGACCGCAGGCGGTCCCCACAGCGCCGGAATCTCTGGCTGACGTAGGTGGATCATGACCTCCCTTATCAGCTGAAACCGGTAAGGCGGCCAACATCGTCAATCATTTAGGATGGCTTAATTTCAGTCATCTGTCGGCAACTTTGGTATAATTGAGTGGAAATTTTTTCGGGGGTGACTCTATGGATCAAGTGTCTTTATTAATTATCTTAACTGCCGCACTGGTAACACCGTTAGTGATGGCGAAATTCAAGCTTACCGTTCTACCAACCGCCGTCGTGGAAATCCTGGTGGGTATTATGCTGGGACCCAGTCTCTTCAACGTGGTGCACACCAATGCCACGTTAACTTTGCTCTCCAATACCGGGGTCATCTTCTTGATGTTCCTCAGTGGGATGGAAATTGACTTCAGCCTCTTCAATCGCCGGAAACGACCACAGACGCCGTTAGCCGCCAAGGCCGCCGGCAACGCGCCCAAGTATTCACCGGTCTTCATTGCCGTTAGTAGTTACGTTGCCATTGCCGCGAGCGCCCTTCTCTTGGGCTTCGTTTGTCAGTGGACCGGCCTGTTCAAGGACCCGTGGTTGGCTGCCATTATCTTCATGACCATTTCGCTGGGAATCGTCATCGCCACGCTCAAGGAGAAGGAGCTCCTGAGCAAGCCCTTTGGCCAAACGGTCCTGTTGATTGCCGCTCTGGGGGAAATCGTGCCCCTCTTTGCCCTGACCATCTACGCGTCAATCTTCGGCAAGGGCGGGAAATCCCTGTGGCTGCTATTGCTGGTCTTTCTGGCCGCCGGCATTCTCTTTCGGCGGTTCAAACCCTTCTTCACCTTCTTCGAACGCATCAACAAGTCCACGACCCAACTGGACATTCGCCTGGCCTTCTTCCTCATCTTCAGCATGGTGGTCATCGCCGAATCCGTGGGGGCCGAGGGTATCCTGGGGGCCTTTGTTGCCGGAATTGTGATGAAGCTTCTCCAACCCCAAGAAGACACGCGTACCCGGCTGGACGGCATTGGCTACGGCTTCTTCATCCCCATGTTCTTCATGATGAGCGGGGTCGACTTAAACCTGCGGACGCTGTTGGCCGATTCGGCCACGCTACTCCTGATTCCGGCCTTTCTGGTGGCCTATTTACTGGCGAAGGCCGCGGTCTACTTCATCCTGCGCTTGCGGTTCAAACGCGGCAACGCCTTCGCCGGCATGGCGATCACGTCGGCCACAATCACCATGGTACTGGCCGTCTTGCAGGTGGCCAAGACCATGAAGGTGGTCACTAGCCAACAGTCCGGGGCCTTCCTCTTGGCGGCCATTTTAACCTGTGTGTTGGGACCCCTGCTCTTTAACACGGGCTACTCCGCCGAGGCCGAGGACCTGAAGAAGTCCACGGTTCACTTCATCGGAACCAATTTACTCACCGTTCCCGTAGCCCAACAACTGGCTGATAGCTGGTATGACATCAGCATGTATACCGATAAACCCGCCAATTACAAGACCTACAACTCCGAAGTCAACGTTTCCCTCTTGGACTCGTTGGATACGGATTATGTGACCGCTCAAGACGTTTTTGACGCCGACATCGTGGTGCTGGGGCATTTCAATGCCAATAAGAACTACGAGTTGGCCAAGGCGGCGAAAGCCTATGGCGTCAACCGGGTGATCGTGCGCTTCGAGGACCGCAACGTACTGGACGAACGAGAAGACGAATTGACCGACCTGGGCATCGAGGTCTACAACACGCCCAACGTCAACATCGCCATGTTACGTAGTCTGATTGAGGCACCAACGACGCTGCGGCTGATGACGGCCTCCACCTCCGCCGTGTACGAGGTGGCCCTGCGCAATCGACGCTACACCGACCAACAGATTCGCAATCTGGATTTTGTCGGCGACGTGACCATCAGTCAGATCTTCCGCAACGGCCATTTCGTTCGACCAACGGGTAGTACGCTATTGAAATTTAATGACCGAATTATCTTCACCAGTTCGCCGGAAAAAGCACGTGAAATTCGGCGCGAACTAGGCATTCTGAACTAAAACTGTTACAATGAGACCCGCACCGTTGATTGTGGTCTGGACCTGTCCCCGTGGCAGGCGGACCAATCACGTTGAGCTAAACTAAAAGGAGCGAATGACATGGCGACAGTTGAACTTTATTTGGTGCGTCACGGCCAAACCTTTTTGAACAAGTATTTCCGTATTCAGGGATGGATCGATGCCCCGTTAACCGACAAGGGCCTGGCTGATGCCAAACGGGCTGGGAAACGACTCGCAGATATCCCCTTTAACGCGGCCTACACCAGCGACATGTCGCGCGCGAAGAAGACCGCCGAAATCATTCTGGCGGCCAACAGCCTCGACGTTCAAGCCTTGCAGGTTGACCCGGCCTTTCGCGAAGAGAGTTTCGGCTTTTTCGAAGGCATGGACGAAGGTGAAACTTGGCACACCGTGGGTAGTCCCAAGGGCTTTCACACCTTTGACGACATGATTGCCGGCTTAACCATTGAGAAAACCAAGGACATGTTCCACGCCCAAGATCCATACGGCGATGCCGAAGACAATGCCGCCTTCTGGGCCCGCCTGCAGCCCGGCTTTGACCGGGTAATCGCCGCGGCCAAGGATGGTGACAAGGTACTTATCGCCACGCACAGCACGACGATTCGGAGTACCGTTTCTAAGTTCTCCAACATCGACATTTCGATTCCCGTCGACAACGGGAGCATCACGAAGATCACCGTCACGGACGGGCAGTATCACGTGGACTATTACAATAATTCTGAGGGCACGCTTTAACCCGTACCTTCTAAACCTGACGTTCAACCCTTCACCGGTTGGGCGTCTTTTTTTCACACCAAGCTGGGCGGGGAAAAGGACGACGATTTAAATTGTTCGAAAAATCGTGCAACAAAAATTGGCGAATTTACATTAGTAATAAGTAGAGGGTCCGCTCGAGGTGAACGGACCCGAGTGAATTGAAATCATGAGTTGGTGGACAATGATAAGCCGTTTACCAACTCGTGGGATTTCCACTTAGCTTAGATAATACAAAAGCCCGAGAACCATGCTGGCTCTCGGACTTTCGTTAAAACGTGCTGGTGTCGAAACGTGTTCCGCGAGGCAGCCGGTTCCGCTTAACCCCATTCAGGCCAAAATCCAAACCCGGGATTTCAACCTGAATGACGTTAATGCTCGCCGACTCCCAGCCTCGCTCCACACTCTATTTTTGAATCAACGACGCTTCTTCCGCACGTTGTTTGTACAACGCCACTTCATCGTCGGCTGCGCGGACCCAATGCCGGGGGGAGATTTCGACTAAGTGTCGTTCCTTGCCGTCATTTTCGCCGCTACCGTCGTAGGCAATCTCTTCTCGCGTCCGTTCGAACTCTGGATCGGGAACTGGGACGGCCGACAGTAGACTCTTGGTGTAGTCGTGTAACGGGTGGGCGTAGATTTCGTCGGCATCGGCGATCTCTAACATCCGGCCGTAGTGCATAACCCCGATGCGATCGGAGATGTACTTCACCATGGACAAGTCATGGGCGATGAACAGGTACGTTAAGCCCTGTTCCCGCTGCAACTTCTTCATCAGGTTAACCACTTGGGCCTGAATCGACACGTCCAACGCGGAGATTGGTTCATCGGCAATCACGAACTTGGGGTTGACGGCTAATGCCCGGGCAATTCCGATCCGTTGCCGTTGACCACCAGAGAATTCATGGGGATACCGACTGGAATGGTCCTTGTTCAGTCCCACAGTTTCCAGCAAGTCTTCCACCTTTTTGGTCCGGTCGGCATCGTCCTTGGCAAGGTGGTTGATGTCAATTCCCTCGGCCACGATGTCCTTAACCTTCATCCGGGGATTCAATGAGGCGTACGGATCTTGGAAGATCATCTGCATCTCTTGACGAAAATCGTGTTGATCCTGCTTACTGGTAAAGGAATCCACGTTCTTACCGTCAAATAAGATTTCACCAGACGTTGGTTCATATAAATGAATGATCGCCCGGCCAGTCGTGGTCTTCCCAGATCCGGATTCACCGACTAGACCAAAGGTTTCACCCTTATAGATGTCAAACGAAATATCATCAACGGCGCGAACCTCATCCGCTTTACCGACGTTAAAATACTGTTTGAGGTGCTTGACTTGGAGGATTTTTTCGGCATTTTCGTAATCCATTATTGCTGTTCCTCCTCTTCTTCAATTGGTGTCGACGCCTTTTGAGACGCTAACCAGTCTTTTTGCATCTTGGCATATTTCTTCTGTCGTTCGACGATTTGTGTCGGTGGCGTCACCTTTGGTGCATCCGGATGGAGTAACCAAGTCGCGGCGTAGTGCGTATCGGAAACCTTGAAGAACGGTGGTTCCTTTTCGGTATCGATCTTTAAAGCATACGCGTTCCGCGCGGCAAAGGCATCCCCAGTTGGTGGGTCCAATAAGTCCGGTGGCGTCCCAGGAATCGATGGCAATGAATCGCCACTCGAATCCAAGGTCGGCATGGAACTCAACAGGCCCCACGTGTACGGATGCTTCGGGTTGTAGAAGATTTCATCAACCGTCCCATATTCCACGATCTTACCCGCGTACATGACAGCCACCCGGTCGGCCATACCAGCCACCACCCCTAAATCATGGGTGATGAAGATGATCGACGTGGAGATCTTGTCCTGCAATTCCTTCATCAAGTTCAGGATCTGCGCCTGAATCGTCACATCCAAGGCCGTCGTTGGTTCATCGGCAATGAGGACCTCGGGGTAGTTAATCAACGCAATCGCAATGACGATCCGTTGCCGCATCCCACCTGAGAATTGGTGCGGATAGTCGTTAATCCGGTTTTCAGCATCCGTAATCCCGACCAATTTCATCATTTCCAAGGCTTGTGCTAACGCCTTTTCCTTCTTCATGCCCTTGTGCACCATCAATGGTTCGGCGATTTGCCGCCCAATTCTCATGGTCGGGTCCAACGAGGTCATCGGATCCTGAAAGATTTCGGCAATGTCTTGGCCCCGAATGGCCTGCATTTCCTTCTCGCTCTTCTTTAACAGATCCTGTCCCTTGTAAAGAATCGACCCACTGACAATGTCCGCGTTCGTGGCGTTCAAGCCCATAATGGTCCGCGTGGTCACGGACTTACCGGAACCCGATTCCCCCACGATCGCTAAGGTTTCACCCTTCCGTAAATCCAAGTTAACGTTTCTGATCGCCTTAACGTCACCGGCATAGGTCTTGAAGTTAACTTGTAGATTCCGGACCTCTAAAATATCTTTTTCATTATCCATGACGTTATTTCACCTACTCTTTCGTCCGCGGATCGAATGCATCTCGCAACCCATCACCTAAGAGGTTAAAGGCTAACATGATGATACATAGGATCAGTGCCGGCCACCACATCTGATAAGGCAGGAACTGGAAGTTCTTTTGCCCATCGTTTAACAGGGTCCCCAGTGACGCTTGTGGTGAGGAAATCCCGATCCCGATGTAGGACAGCGTGGCTTCGAAGAAGATGGCACTTGGAATGGTGAACATCGTGTTGATGATGATCACACTCGACAAGTTCGGCAACAGGTGCTTAAACGCAATCTTCAGCGAACTTTCGCCCAGGGTTCGGGCCGCTAAGACGTACTCTTGTTCCTTGATCTCCAAGGTCTGCGCTCTGACCAGCCGGGCCATGTTGACCCAGGAGGTTAAGGCGATGGCGATGATGATTGAGGTCATCCCGGGTTTCAGAATCAAAATCAGCAGGACGATAACAACCAAGTTAGGAATCGACAGGATGATTTCAATGATCCGTTGCATGATGGTGTCGACCCGGCCGCCCTTCCAACCGGAGAACAACCCGTAGGTCACCCCGATGGTCAGGTCAAACAACGTCGCCACTAACGCAATGATTAAGGAAATCCGTGTCCCATACAAGACCCGAGAGAACAGGTCCCGACCCAAGTAGTCGGTCCCCATGATGTAGTGCAGGCTAGAAGCCCCAGCCTGCTTGTAGGCGTCCACTCGTTCACCCGCTTGAACCAACGTCCCGTTGAACCCGTTGATGTTCACGCCAGGAATCTTGGATGGTAAGTTGGCGTACGATGGGTTAACGGCGTTAGGATTGTGCGGTGAGAAGAAGAGTGAACCAAAAGCCATAATGAAGATAATTCCCAAGATAATTAATGAGATCCAGGCGCCCCGGTTTTTCTTTAACCGCCGCCAAGCATCCTGTGTAAAGGTTAATGACGGTGCCGCAATCTTTTCACTATCTAAAGCCGCCCGGTCATCGGCCGTAATCGGCTTAAAGCTATCTTCTGGGAGTTTTACTGTATCTGCCATTTATTTACCTCCTAGTTAGCCTTTCCTGTGATCCGAATCCGTGGGTCAACGATTCCGTAGAGGATATCGGTGATCAACAGAACGACACATAACATGAATGAATAGATGATGGTCAAGCCCATGATGGTTGGGTAATCGTTCGTCAAGACGGACTTCACGAATTGTTCCCCAATCCCGGGAATCGAGAAGATGTTTTCAACAACCATCGACCCGGTCATGATGTTAACGGCTAAGGGGCCGACAATCGTAATCAGCGGAATCAAACTGTTCCGCAGCGCATGGTGGTAAATAACCCCCATCCGGCTTAGCCCTTTAGCTTTAGCCAACTCAATGTAATCTGAACTCAACACATCCACCATTTCCGTTCGCACGAACCGCGCCGACTCGGCTAACGGTGTCGCGCCCAACGCTAAGGTTGGCAAGACCGTGTAGATAAAGCCACCCCATTCGGCGATGGGGAACCACCCTAACTTCAATCCCAGGTAGTACTGTAACAGCACGGCCAGAACGAAGGAAGGAATGGAAATCCCTAAAATAGAAACAACGGTTGTCGTGGTGTCGACCCACGTATTCTGTCTCATCGCGCCCAGAGCACCAATGATGATCCCAACAATGACGCCCAAAATCATGGCTTGCAGCCCAATCTGTAAGGAAGGTCCGATCCGGCTCGAAAGCAGGTAGGACACGGGTTGGTCACTGAATTGGAATGATGTTCCGAAGTTACCTTTGACGGCGCCTGCTAGGTACAGCAGGTATTGTTGCCAAACAGGCTTATCCAAGCCGTATTGCTGATAAATCAACGCAATCTGACTCTTGGAGAGCTTGGCTTGGTTGGTCAATGGCGTCCCCGGTAACAGCTTCATCAGGAAAAAGGTGACGGTAATCACGATGAATAAGGTCAGGATCAGGTAGAAGATCCGTTTTGCTAGGTACTTTGCCATTTGTTTACCTCTCAATCAGTAGACTTATTCGTTATCGTTAAGTTGTCAAGCTTAACAAGAATTATATGAAAACAACAAGACGATAAATAATTGCTAAATATCGAAAAGTAAGGACTAACTGCCTCGTTAATCCTTACTCCCCGATGTAACACTATAACGTTCTCTTACGCGTAATGACTAATTTAGATGTGATTATTTGGCAATGTATGCCTTACTGAAGTCCCAGTTAGCGCCTGTTGGGAAGTAGATTACGCCCTTAACCTTGGACTTAACCAGTTGTGATTTCCCTTGTTGGTAAAGTGGGATGATCCCTTGTTCATTCATCAACGTCTTTTCGGCACTGACCATGTCGTTCCAACGGGCAGCCTTGTTGTTGGCATCCTTGCCATCAGCAGCGGCGATGTCCTTGTCGTAAGAACTGTTCTTCCATTGACCACGGTTGTAAGAGTTAGTGGAAGTGAACATTTCCAGGAAGGAGATGGCATCAGGGTAATCGGCACCCCAGCCAGAAACAACGGCTTGGAATTGCCCATTTTCAGAACGGCTCAACCGCGTCTTGAATGGTAAGTTCGAGTTGGTAACCTTGATGTTGCCCAACTTGGACCATTGACTCTGAACGAATTCAGTGGCGTTCTTACCAGCCGGCGTATCATCGGCCATCAACGTTAAGTTGTAGCTCGAACGACCGGTTTCCTTCAAGGCTTCCTTCCACAACTTCTTAGCTTTCGTTAAGTCTTGTGAGTAAGCGGAAGGTACTGCGGCTGCCTTGGTGAAGTCTTCACCCTTGTAAGAAGCTAATCCCGTGGAGACCAGCCCCTTGGCTTGGGTTGACCCATCGGCCAAGACCTTGTTGACGAATTGCTTCCGGTTGATTGCCAGTGACAATGCTTGCCGGGCTTTCTTGTTCTTCATCATCGTGTCTTTCCGTTGGTTCAATTCAATGTAGAAAGTCGAAGCCCCCTTACGTTCAACGTATTGCTTGCTGTTCTTGTAGTTCTTCGGTTGCTGACCACTCAAGTAAGTTGCGTCCAACTTGCCACTCTGGTATTGACTCAGAGAAGTTTGTGGATCCTTCATCGTCTTGAAGTTAATCTTCTTCAGTTTAACATTCTTTGCGTTCCAGTACTTAGTGTTTTTACTCAAGGTCCAGTTATCAGAAGTCCCGGTCCAGTAAGTTAACTTAAAGGGCCCGTTATAAACGTTGCTCTTGGCGTTCGTGGCGTACTTCTTGCCGTACTTCTGAACGACTGATTGATTCTGTGGGAAGAACATCGGACTAGCCGCTAAGGATGGGAAGTAACTCGTGGCCTGGGATAACGTTACGACCAACTTGTAATTGCCTTCCGCCTTAACGCCTAAGCTAGAAACGGGCTTCTTGCTCTTCATGATGTCGTTGGCGTTCTTAACCGGTGCGTACATGTAAGCGTATTGCGAAGCGGTCTTCGGATTGACGGTGCGTTGCCAGGCGTAAACGAAGTCTTTGGCGGTAACTTTATCGCCGTTACTCCAGTTAGACTTTCGTAAGTTGAAGGTATAGGTCTTACCATCTTTGGAGACCTTATAGCTCTTAGCTACCCCTGGGTGAATGCTACTGTTCTTACCAAACCGTAACAGACCTTCGTTCGTGTTGTTTAAGGTTTCCCCAGAAACCACGTCGGTTGCCGTCGCGGAATCCATGGATGGTAATGCGGAATTTTCCATCCAGTTTAACGTTTGTTTACTAGCTTCATTGGAACTGCTGGATGATGACCCACACGCCGCAAGTAATACTGCCGCGAACGTCGCCACCGTCCCGAGTTTGACTGCCGAATTGATTTTCATTAATATCCAACCCCTCTATGTGTTGTAAGTGAAATAAATTGACATCCTCAAATTTGATGTTTCCAATTGTATATTAGAAAACCATTAAAATCAATGGTAAAAACTAATAAAATTTAAATATGCAATCATAAACGCCTCTATATCGGCGTTTATCGTGCAAAAATAAAATTAAAATTCAGTTTTTTTCTCATTTTATCAATAATTTCAAGATAACGCTTACATTAATATTTACCTATTATACATTCACAACGGTTTCGACGACCTGGTCGCCACACCGGCCATTGCGCTTAACCCGACCACCCCTACCGCTTGTCCTTCAGCCTAATCTCCCGAAGCAACGACTCCCAAGGGTTATCTTTTCCAACTAAACCGGGAAAGTCTGTCTCCTTAGTATCGGATATTGAGGTGCCTCAGAGCACGAGTTCGCGTAAACTGATCATGTCGATGGCGTCCACCTGACGACTTAATCGATGAATAATATACAGATCTTAGAGAATTTCTCTTTATGAGAAACTTGCCACTATTTTTAACGGGCCAAGTCGACGCTTGAAAGAGCCTTAAACCGTTTTAAATTCTGCTAAACGGTCATTAACTTAAGTCAACGTGTCCTTTATGCCCTTTCTCCCACAAAACCGCGCTAGTCTCCTCTGAATGTATCTGACGCGAAATCCAATTTCCACCAAAAAAGTCTTCAAAAGTCAGAAAGCACTTTTGAAGACTCTTCATCAAGCTAAATTTGCTGATTCTTGTGGCTAACGTTATTTGGCGACGTAAGCCCGACTGTAATCCCAATTGGCGCCGACAGGGAAGTACACGACCCCCTTAACCTTCGACTTGACCAATTGTGGCATCCCCGTCTGGTAAAACGGAATGATCCCTTGATCCTTTAACAGGACCTTCTGCGCGTCCACGAGATTCTGCCACCGGGCACTTGGCTGGTTGGCATTCTTAATCGTGGCGTCATCGATCAGCTTATCATAAGCCTTGGATGACCATCTCCCGTTGTTGTAGGTATTGCCCGTCGTGAACAACGACAGGTCGGTGATTGGGTCAGGGAAATCGGCACTCCAGCCACTAACTACGGCTTGGAATTGTCCATTTTGTGACCGCGACAACCGCGTCTTGTACGGAATATTTGAGTTTGTCACCTTGAAGTTATCCAGCTTGTTCCACTGACTCTGGATGTACTCCGTCGCTGACTTACCCGCCGGCGTGTCATCCGCCAACAGCGTTAAACTGTAGCTGGTCCGGCCGGTTTCCTTCAACGCCTGCTTCCAAAGTTGTTGTGCTTTGGCTAAATTGTAAGAGGTAGCCGATGGCACCGTGGCTTCACTCGCGAAGTCCTTGCCGTCCCGAATGGCCAACCCCGTCGATACAATCCCGGTTGCCGGCGTTGACCCATCTTGCAGCACCTTGTTGACGTACTGCTTACGGTTCAGCACCAGGGATAGGGCTTGCCGGGCCTTGGTATTCTTCAACATGGTATCCTTGCGTTGGTTTAATTCGATGTAGTTAATCCGAGAACTCTTCCGGGAATGGAATTCCTTGTTGTTCTTGTAGTTCTTAGGCTGTTGACCACTCAAGGAGATGATGTCCAACTTGCCACTCTGGTACTGGCTCAGCGCCGTTTGAGGATCCTTGACCGCACTGTATTTAACGTGCTGGAGCTTAACAACCTTGGCGTTCCAGTATTTCTTGTTCTTAGTCAACGTCCAGGTATCGGAGGTTCCGGACCATGACGTTAACTTGAACGGCCCATTATAAACGTTCTTCTGGGCGTTGCTGGCGTACTTGTTGCCATATTTCTCCACGGCGCCCTTGTTAACCGGGTAGAAACATTGTTGCGCCACTAACGTTGGGAAGTAGCTGACCGGGTGGGCTAAGGTCACCACCAACTTGTAGTCCCCATCCTTCTTAACACCCAAGGTAGACGGCGCCTTCTTGCCGTTCATGATGGCATTGGCATTCTTAATGTCTGCGTATAAATAGGCATACTGGGAACTCGTCTTCGGCGCCACGGTTCGTTGCCATGCGTAGACAAAGTCTTGGGCCGTGAGCTTCTCACCGTTACTCCACTGCGACTTCCGCAGGTTAAACGTATAGGTTAACCCGTCCTTCGACTTGTGATAGCTCTTCGCTAACCCCGGTAAGGTCTTACTGTTCTTACCGAACCGCAGCAGGCCCTCACCCGTGTTATTCAGCGTCTCACCGGAAATAATATCCGTGGCCTTCGCATTATCCATTGAGGATAACGCCGAGGTCTCCATCACGTGTATCGTTTGATCCTTGGCCTTATTCGTTTGGGAGCTGGTACCACACGCGGCTAACGCGATCGTGGCGATACCAGCCACCGCACCTAATTTGGCGATTGCTTTAATCCTCATAAAAGTTCCGACCCCTTCACAAATTGTCCTCAGTGACTTACGTTGAATAACATATTAAATTAAAGAACGATTAGAATCAATAGCGAATTTTAATGCTGATAGCTTATTTATCCCACAAATGCCGCAAAGGCGGGGTTCGACACCTGCAAAAATTTTACATCACCACTATTTATTGGCCTGTTGCACTCGCACTAACGGCCTCAAAAAGCCCGCAGAAGTCAAAAATAACTTCTACGGGCTTTCGTTCCCTTATTTCGCTAGAACATTTTTAGTTGATGACCTATTTGTTCGCAATGTAAGCGCGACTGAAGTCCCAGTTAGAGCTGACAGGGAAGTAAATGACCCCCTTGACCTTGGACTTAACCAGTTGTGGCTTCCCGCTTTGCGAAACTGGGATGATCCCTTGGTCCTTCAGTAAGATCTTTTGCGCGTCAATCAGGTTCTGCCAACGTGCGGCTGGCTTGTTGGCGTTCGTCGTCGTGGCTTCGTTAATCAGCTTGTCGTAAGTCTTGTTGGACCACTTCCCGTTGTTGTAGCTATTATCCGACGTGAACAGCGACAGGTCGGTGATTGGATCTGGGAAGTCGGCCCCCCAGAGCGTGACAACGGCGTCAAATTGGCCAGAGGCAGACCGAGATAACCGGGTCTTGTATGGCAAGTTAGAGTTGGTTACTTTGAAGTTCGACAGCTTGGACCACTGACTCTGAACGTATTCGGTCGTACTCTTGCCTTGGGCCGTATCGTCGGCCATCAAGGTCAATGAGTAACTCTTCCGGCCGGTTTCCTTCAGAGCTTCCTTCCACAACTTCTGCGCCTTAGCGACGTTGTGTTCCGTTGCGGCTGGGATCGTGCCTTCCTTGGCAAAGTCCTTGCCATTTCGGATAGCTAACCCGCTGGTCACGATTCCCGTGGCCACTTTAGAGCCGTCGTCCATGACCTTGTTGACGAATTGCTTCCGGTTCAAGACCAGAGACAGGGCTTGACGGGCCTTCTGGTTCCGCATCATGGAATCTTTCTTTTCATTTAATTCGATGTAAGTTACCCGAGAACTGTTCCGGGCGTGGTAATCCTTGTTGTTCTTGTAGTTCTTCGGTTGCTGGCCACTCAGGTAAATGGCGTCCAACTTGCCGCTCTGGTACTGGCTCAAAGCCGTCTGAGGGTCCTTGACCGCACTGAACTTGATCTGGTGCAGCTTAACCTTCTTGGCATCCCAGTACTTACTGTTCTTGGTTAACGTCCAATTGTCGGACGTCCCGGTCCAGTAGGTCAGCTTGAAAGCCCCGTTGTAGACGTTGTTCTTGGCATTCGTGGCGTACTTTTTGCCGTACTTCTTAACCACCGTTTCGTTCTGTGGGAAGAAGGCCGTTTGGGCCACTAAGGTTGGGAAGTAGCTAACGGGATGAACCAAGGTAACTTTGACCTTGTAATCCCCGACGGCCTTGATCCCCAGCGTGGAGACGGCCTTCTTGCCCTTCATAATGGCGTTGGCATTCTGAACATCGGCGTACAGGTAGGCGTATTGTGACCCCGTCTTCGGGTTGACCGTGCGTTGCCAGCCGTAAACGAAATCTTGAGCGGTGACTTTATCCCCGTTGCTCCAGTTGGACTTTCGCAGATTAAACGTATAAGTCTTCCCGTCCTTAGACTTAGTGTAGCTCTTGGCCACCCCGGGATGGGTACTGCTATTCTTACCGAACTTCAATAAACCTTCACCGGTGTTGTTCAAGGTTTCACCAGAAACCACGTCCGTTGCCAATGAATTATCCATCGTTGGTAACGTCGAACTTTCCATCCAAGTTAAGGTTTGATCCTTAGCCTGCTTGTTACTGCTAGAAGACGTCCCACACGCTGCTAATGAAATCGCCGCTAATGTGGCCACCGTCCCTAACTTGACGATTGACTTAACCTTCATAAAATTCCGACCCCTCTAAATATGTATTTCTGTCGCCGCCAGCTCTAAGCTTGGTTGCTCTTTAAAGCCCACAACCGATAACCCGCGTTGTTTTGACAACAGGAACTATTCTAGATTAAAATTAAATTAGAATCAATACTATATTTTAATTTTATTCAATTTAATTACTAAAAGTTAGTTGCGTTGACCCTATTTAGCCGGCCTGATGATGGCTAGGGGCCTTGCCACATAAGGGATTTTCACCGTAAGGCTCGTTCAAATCGTCGTCGACTAAATGATTAAAGTCTCCTCATCTCCGACTCCCCGGCACGTCTATCTTCGGTTCACCGTTCTTCCGGCCCCCTACGCGTTTGCTCAGGTTCCCCACTTACCCCAGCTAATCCTTATTCGCTCAGGATTAAACATGTTATACTCAGGACATAGACTTTAAAGGAGGGTGATCTTTTGGAAGAAACCCCACGAACACCCGTCATTACGATTGGGCTAAACGCTGGACAGGCCACGTTTAACTATTCCATGACGGAGCTTAGAAACTTGGTCGAGGCTAATAACATGACCGTGGCCGAGGAAATTCAACAATCGCTGACCAAGCCCAATCCCGGGACTTACTTTGGGACGGGGAAGGTCGAGGAATTGGCAACGATCGTGGCCGATGACGGCGTCGACATCATCGTGGTCAACGACGAACTGACCCCCAGCCAGATTCGGAACCTCGAGAACGGAACCAAGGCGAGAATCATTGACCGGACCGGTTTGATTCTAGAAATCTTCGCCAACCGTGCCCAGTCACGCGAGGCCAAGTTACAGGTTCAATTGGCGATGCTCCAATATCAACTGCCCCGGCTGCACACCAGCGCTTCTCAACGGCTGGACCAGCAAACCGGTAGCGGTGGCGGCGGTGGCTTCACCAACCGTGGTTCCGGTGAATCGCAGACCGAAATGAGTCGGCGGACCATTCAACGCTCGATCAACCACGTCAATCACGAACTCAAAGAAATTAACCAAGCGGCGGCCACGCAACGCCAACAACGGGAACGTAATCAGTTGCCTTCCGTCGCGCTAGTCGGGTATACCAACGCCGGCAAATCCACGTTGATGAACGCGCTGGTCCGCGAATTTGGCAAGAGTGAGGACAAGCAAGTCTTCGTCAAGGACATGCTCTTCGCCACCCTGGACACCAGCGTCCGTCAGTTGGTCTTTCCGGATCAAAAGAAGCTGTTGCTCAGCGATACGGTTGGGTTCGTCAGCCAACTGCCCACGCAATTGGTCAAGGCCTTCCGTTCCACGTTGGCCGAAGCCGCCAGCGCCGACCTATTGGTTCAGGTCGTGGACTACGCCGACCCGAACCGCGAAGCCATGATGGCGACTACAGAAAAGACGTTGGAAGAGATTGGCGTGACCGACGTGCCGATGATTACCGTCTTCAACAAGGCCGATCTGACCGAAGCCAGTTATCCTAGCCGCGTGGGCGACCAACTCATCCTGTCGGCCAAGGATCCCGATTCCGTCGCCATGTTAGTCAAGGCCATGAAGGAAAAGGTCTTCCACGACTACGTGACGGCCAACTTCCTGGTGCCCTTCTCTGATGGCGAAATCGTGTCCTACTTAAACGAAAACGCCAACGTCCTCGACACCAGCTACGAGGCCGAGGGTACGGCCCTACGCGTCGAGCTCCAACAGGCAGACTTCGACCGTTTCCAGAAGTTTGTGGTCACCGATTAGCCTCATCATCTAAACAACCAGTTATCAAAGCCGCCAAGAGGTCAATTTTTGGCGGCTTCGTTGTTGCCGGCTGTCCGCCTGACGTTCAGTAGTGCTCACGCCAGTTACCTGCGGCTGCCAGCAATTCCGCCTGCAGCCAAAAAACGGGCTTCCGGCTCGCTTGGAAGCCTTGCATAACCCACAAGTCTCCCAAGTCGTCCCACGGTCTAAGCTGGCCAGGAACGCCAGCTAACACCGTTGTCACGGCTGGCTCCATTACTAGCCTCCTCCGGCGTAGCGGTACGCTCACTGAATGTCAGTAACAACCGCAACATCCGGAGTCAGTCTTCGGCCTATTTGATGTATCTGCCTGACTGACAACCACCACCGGAGCCGAGAGTGAAGCAAAATATGAGCTCAGCCGTGGGATTATCTGAACGGCGTCAGCCGGTTAGATAATGGCGACTTGGAAACGCCGGTCTGGGGCGGTTCCAAGCGAGTGCCGAGACCGCTTCTCAGGCTCGGCGCGTCCTGCCCACCGCGATCCAGCTCATATTTTGCGAACGGTAAGGCGGCTGCGAAGGACTATATTCAGTGCTAACGACACGAAAACAGCGACCGGCATCCCCGTGAATTTGGGAATGTCAGTCGCTGTTCGTTTAAGCAGAATTAAGCCTGCCGTTTTTCCAAGTAGCTGGCCAATAGCGAGAGTAGGTAGCAGACGATGAAGTACATCAACGCGATAGCCACGAACATAGGAATAATGTAGTTGGTGTTCTGACCGTAGATAATCTGTGACCGGAATAGCATTTCTGGCAAGAGAATGATCGTTGCCAGTGACGTGTCCTTAACCAACGAGATAAACTGGCTAACGATAGCTGGAATCATCTTGACCAACGCTTGGGGTAAGACGATGTGCCAAAGGCCTTGCCAGTAAGTCAGCCCGTTGGCCCGGGCCCCTTCCATCTGACCGGGGTCGACCGCTTGAATCCCGGAACGGACAATTTCAGCCAGCATCATCGACTCAAAGATGGTCATGGCTAAGATTGCGGCCGGAATAATTTCCGGCTTGACGCCCAGGTTGGGCAGACCAAAGTAAGTGAAAAATAAAATCAACAGTAATGGTAAATTCCGGATAACGTCGATGATAAAACCGACAATGGCCGAAACGTATTTAATCTTCACGTAGCGAATCACACCGAGAACCGACCCGATGATAAAACTCCCAATAATCGAAATCACGGAAACTAGGATGGTAATGCCCAGTCCACCGAACAGGTAGCGTAGGTTGTCGGGAGAATAAGCATCAATAAAGTTTTGCAGCATAATGAATCTCCTCCCCTTAAGCTAGCCGTTTTTCTAGATAACGCATGTAGTAACTGATGGGCATCGTGATAATCAAGTAGAGCACCCCGACCGACGCATAAGCCGCCATGGTTTGCAGGGAACTCGAGGCAATCACGTTACCTTGATACATCAGATCGAAGCCCCCAACGAAGGCTAACGTGGAGGAATTCTTCACCAGGTTGACGAATTGGTTCCCCAGTGGTGGAATCACGTACCGAAAGGCTTGGGGCAAGACGATGTAGCGCATCGCCTGCCAATATGTTAAACCATTGGCCCGTGAGCCTTCCATTTGCCCGGGATCCACGGATTGAATCCCCGCGCGGACCGTTTCGGCAATAAAGGATGACGTGTACAGTGTCAATCCAATGGTGCCGGCGGTAAACCCGTTCATCTTAACCACGTACAGCGGGAACACCACGTAGAAGAACATTGTGATGACCAGCAACGGAATGTTCCGGAAAAGTTCGATGTAGGCGCGCGCGCAATGCCGGGCAACCTTACTGGGTGATTCTTCAAGTAAGGCGAAGAGTGTCCCAATAATCAAACTAAACACTAACGCAATAAAGCTACACAGCAATGTTTGGCCGAGCCCGTAGAGTAACGTGCCGCCGTAAGCTTGAAAAATATGAATCATTCTTTAGCCGCCTCCTTGTAGTCGAAGCCCTTCACATTGTGGAACCATTTGTGAAGAATCCGGTTGTATTCGCCGCTCGCACGAACCTGCTTCAACGCCTTGTTGACCGCTAAGCGGAAGTCCTTTTGGTTCTTGTTCATGGCAATGCCATAGGGTTCGGAGATGAAGGATCCCCGGGTTACCTCATACCCCGGGTTCTGTAGCGACATCCCGTAAAGAATCCCGTTATCGGTAGTCAACGCTTGGCCTTGGCCGGACTTCAACGCCGTCATGGCTTGGGCATAGTCGGTCAATTGAAGCACTTTAGCCTGCGGCGCCACCTTGGCCACGTTTTCAACGGAATCGGAGCCAACCACCCCAAGTACCGTGGCTTTTTGCTTGTTTAAATCATGGACGTTCTTAATGCTACTGCCCTTCTTGACCAGCAAAGACTGGCCCGCCATGAAGTACTGGTTGGAAAAGGCCACTTGCTTCCGCCGTTCCGTGGTGGGGGTCATCGTGGCCATAATGGCATCGATATTCCCATTCTTCAGCATCGGCATCCGCGTAGAACTCGTGACCTGAATGAACTTGGCCTTAGCGTCCTTCCCTAACATCTGTTTTGTTAGGGCCGTGGCCAAATCAATTTCAAAGCCTTTGATCTTATTATCCTTCGTATCCAACAATCCAAACAGTCGGGTGTCAGCCTTGACGCCCCACGTAATCGTCTTCTCTTGTTGATCGGTCTTTAACACGTTCTTCTTGGCTAACGACTGATTGCCACAAGCCGTTACCATCAGTGAGACCGTCACCAGAGCCAGCAAGAGGCCAAGATTTCGAATCAATCTTTTCATTGCTAAATTCCTCCCCCGGTTTAGTGTGTGATAATTTTACTTAGGAATTGACGGGCCCGTTCGTTAGTTGGTTGGCCGTCAAAGAAGGTCTCCTTGGAGTCGTCTTCCAGGATGCGGCCGTCCGCCATGAAGATAACCCGGTTGGCCACTTCACGCGCGAAGCCCATTTCGTGGGTCACGACAAGCGTGGTCATACTGGAATCTCTGGCGATGGTCTTCATAACGTTGAGCACATCGTCAATCATTTCGGGATCCAAGGCACTGGTCGGTTCATCAAACAACAGACACTTGGGCTTCATCGCCAGCGAGCGGGCAATCGCGATCCGTTGTTGCTGACCACCGGAGAGTTGCGACGGCATCTTTGGCGCCTGATCGGCCAAGCCCACGCGATCGAGCATCTCCATGGCCACTTTTTTATTTTCATCCTCGTTACGATGCAGGACGATCCGTGGGGCTAACATGATATTTTCTAGAATTGTTTTATTCGCATAAAGGTTAAAGTGTTGAAACACCATGCCCACGTTTTTCCGGATTCGGTTCATATCCGTCTTGGGATTCGCCAGATCTTGACCATTAACGATCAACTGACCGTGCCGAATCGATTCAAGACCATTGATCGTCCGAATTAAAGTCGACTTACCTGACCCAGAAGGGCCAATCAGCACCACAGTCTCCCCATCTTCAATCGTCAAGTTAATGTTGTGTAATGCGTGAAAACTACCGTAGTATTTTTCAACGTTGTGAAATTCAATCATTGACATAAGTCTTTCCCTCCACATACCTAAAGTAGTTGCCATGCAGTCGTCCCCGACAGCCATGCATCTGGATTTTTTTGTGTCCAAAATCAAGTTTAAACCAAAAAAATAACCCGGTCAAAATAAACACACTCGGTGTGACCACCCCCGCAAACGATTCAGGGATAAAAAGATTAGGCGTACCACGGGTTGGCGCCTGACGCGTCCCCTTCAAAAAAAATATCGTGTGTGGCACCACCGTGTTAGAAAAGCTGACATAAGTGGCAAGAATTTCCGAACATTCTTGCCCTAAAGCCAAAGAGTCTGGGGCGTTATTAATGACCGCCTGTGTCTGTCAGAGATTCCGGTGCTGTGGGGACCACCTTCGTTCTGCGGTCCTCAGGTGCGTTTTGAAGTCTGACCAAGCCCCGTCAGGCTCCAAGCACGTCACTTGTTGCAGTCATCTTCATTGCCTATGGCGTCATGGTGACCTTTAGCAGCCAAATCAAAAACGCCTAGAGCCTTGGCCCTACGCGTTCATGTATGCTATTTAAGTTGCATTTAGTGATGGTAACGTGAGGTCCGCGTCATCGGTTCAGCGTCACGTTCTGACGAAGGCCCCTGGTCATACCGTGCCCGTCGCGACGTTGTTGGCGTCTCACGCATGGTTCGGCCCGTGTCAGAGCTCCGACCGGTCGAATCATTTTGATGCTTGTAGGCCAGTTGTACGGCCACTTGAAAATCATTCTCCTGCTCAATCACCGAGGTCCGTCCCAAAACCTTAAAGGGACCGCCAACCAACGTGGCGTTGGCGAGGTACAATTCAAACTGATCACGGACATCGGCAACGTTCTGTAACCCCACCGTGCTGACCACGCCGACCCGTTGTTTCTCGGCCTGATTCATGCCGGCATAAACCACCAGCTGGTGATTTTCGGATTGCATCTCAAAGTACGGAATTAAGGCGCCCGGACCAGAAGCATAGACCGGTTTTCCACTCTGACGTGTTTGTTCCGTAATCTCGCGGTCGCCTAATCCGGAATAGTCCAGCTGTAATAACTGATTTTGCTGGAGCCGTGTTGCCAGATTTTGAATATTATCCTGTTCAATCGGTGTTGACGTTAATTTCCCAGGTAATATTTTCTTCTCATCGAAATACCCATTGGCTGGAATGTTTCGACCACCCATGGTTCGCTTAGGCTGATCCAACTCGGCCTCTTTAGGCTTCATGTGGAGGAGCTTCTCAATCTTCGGCGAAATATCAAATGGTGCTTTCTTATTCGTGAAGTAATACACCGTGTTGAGGTAAGCAAAATACAACAGAATAATGGCGACCAGTAAAATCAACAGGCCCCAGAATGGATGCCCATTTTGAAGGTAACGGACGCCGATGTAAAACAGGTATAGATCCCCTAATGCACCCAAAATAACGTAGATGCGGTTCTTAATCTTCACGCTTACGTTGATGTAGCCTAGATAATGGTTGACCATATCAAGAAAACTCAGCATGATCGGTCCCCCTTCCTTCTTTATTGACCCGTAGTCGTGGTGTCATTCGTATTGTTGGTCGTCGTTGCGTGACTGTACGTGCTCGACCCAGTGTCACCGGTGGTATCGTCGCTGGTACTCCCCGTGTCATCAGTTGTCGTATTATCATCCGTCGTTGAACTGGTGGTTGTGGATGATGGCTTCTTCTTGGAAGACGTATTCGCCCCTGTAGTGCCGGTTGAACCCGTGGTTCCCGCCGTACTGGTTCCGGTCTCCGATGTGGAATTAGCCGACGAACTTTCCGTATCCGTGGTCGAACTACTACTGCTACTGCTATCCTTGCTAGATGAATCACTACTGTCTTTCTTAGAAGAATCGGAAGCCTTCTTCTTACTATCGTCGCTGGCTTTTTTCTTCGAATCGTTGGATTGGTTGACGACCAGTGATGAACTCGTCGACGTCCGTGAAGCCCCTTCGTTGGTCTTCGTGACGGAATTGGTCACGACGTTGGTAGCCCCGAGCGCGAGTGCCATCGAAACAATGGCAAACGGCGTGATAAAGGGTGGTGTCCGGTACGCCATGCTACATTCCTCCTTGTACGTTTATTCAATGCCTATTATTATCGCACGTTAAAGACAAGAAATTCTCAAAATTCTCTTAATTTTTGACTAAAGATTTGGGTGCTGCCTTAACACCGGCCGCTTTGCATTCCGCACAGATACCGTACAGCTCAAAACTATGCCCGGTAATCTCATAGCCCGGTAATTGATCGCAGAAAAAGTCCATCGGGCACATTTGCAGTTCCGTGACTTTACCACAATTCTGGCAGACAAAGTGATGATGGTGCTGATGATGGAAGTCACATTGGTATTTAACGCGCGCCCGCTCCTGTTCCGTGTTCTGCTCAACAATGCCCACTTCCTCAAATTCCTTCAGGTTGCGGTAGACCGTGTTGTGGCTCATTCCCGGAAACTCGGTTCGCATGTAAGCATCGACAGCCACCACGTCCGTATAATGGCCCTGATTGGTCCATAAGAACTCGAGCAACGCGTGCCGCTGTTTGGTCAACTTGAATTTATTCTTTCTTAAAATCGCCACGGCGGCGCTCAACGTATCTGCCATGATGGTGGCCTCCTCTTAAAATTTAGTCCGAATTCCTAGTTAGTTTCGCACATTTCCCAACGAAACTCAACCAAAGTGCAAGCTATTCAGCCTGTAAGCGTTTCATCAACGTGTCCAGTTTAATCTGCGTCTGTTGCCAGTTATCATTGTTCAACTGAATCGCGGTCCCCCGTAAAGCCAGCGGCATGGTCAGATCTCGCCGATATTCGGGACTGGCAAAGCGCTGTTTGAGCATTGCCCGGTCATCCCCACGCTGCGTCACACGGGTCAAGAGCTCATCCGGTTGACTGACCGTTAAGAAGATGATGACCGCTTGATCACCCAGCTCCTGCGCATAGGTAATGGCGCCCTTGGTATCCAAGACGATCGCCACAAAGGGGGCCCGTTCAAATCCGGCGGCCAAGCCTTCGCGGGATGACCCGTAGTGGTAGCCCGAATAGAAGACGGACTCCAGGTAGTGGTTCTTCTGAAAACTCTCATCGGTCTCGAAATAATAATCTCGACCATTAACTTCACCCTGCCGCGGTGGCCGTGTCGTATGCGTAATCACCTTCGTAACAGGGTACTGGTCAACCAGATAATCCTGTACCGTGGTCTTTCCCGTTCCAGTAGCGCCCGTAATCACTAAGACCTTATTTGCCATGTTGTGCTCCCGTTAAGAAGGTGTTGGCTTGGGTCAATAAATTCTGCAGATTGGGATAGCTCAGCCGCTCGTGGGCCGTCGCAAAATCAAACCAGCCAAAGTCGCTAATTTCCTCGACTTGGCGATCAATCAGAACATCAGCGGGCACCTGGGCCGTGTAAAGCACCACGTGTTTGTGATGACCATTTTTCATATCATAATCTAGGTCGGCATGGAACTCGGGATTTATCGTCACGTTGAGGCCCGTTTCTTCGCGAATTTCGCGCACGGCCGTGTCAATATCGGTCTCGGTCCCCTCGACGTGCCCCTTGGGGAATCCCCAGAAGTCGCTCGTTGCACTCTTCAATAATAGATATTGCGGTTGCTGGTCCACGAGTCGGTAGACCACAGCGCCGCTTGCATTTTCAGTAATCATTTTAAAGTTGCCTCCTCTTTCACTGATCGACGGCGGATTGACGCTAAAGGCCACGCCGACCACCGGTGCCTCACCCCAAACCGTAAGCAACAGTTCGCGTGAAGTTTAACTTTAACACAGAACATCGACGGCCGGCGAAATTTTTCAGAAAAAATGGGTACGGTGACGCCATGCGACCGTCAAACCCGAACCAGACGATTTATCCTGGATTATCGTCCCCCCCGGTCAGATCAACTCATCGCCATCAAATGGCACAACCACGGCGTTTATTCCCTACCACTAACGCCTTTCTTCCGCTTTCGGATAGCCTTTAGGTCAAGCTCACGATGACCATATCTGTTCTATTCTATCCCGAAACATGCCTTTATGGGTAAAATTTAGCCGAGAATTCGCAAAAGTCTGGCCAACTCTCATTGACTTTTAATTTAAGTCTAGGGTACACTATCCGAGATATCATCATTATTAAGGAGGCTTTTTATGGGTATTTCGCGAATTTTTCGCCGCGAAAGCTTAGATAATTATTTAAAAAGTGACCAGCACTTTGCCAAGACCATGACGGCAAAAGACCTGATGTCATTGGGCATTGGTGCGGTGATTGGAACGGGGATCTTCATTCTTCCTGGGACCATTGCCGCACAGTATAGCGGGCCCGGAATTGTCTTATCCTTTCTACTAGCGGCCATTGTCTGTTCGACAGCGGCCATGTGTTACGCCGAGTTTGCCTCTGTTCTACCAGTGGCCGGGTCCGCTTATTCTTACGGTAACCTTGCCTTTGGCGAAATCATCGGCTGGATTCTGGGTTGGGCCTTGATTCTGGAGTACGTGCTGGCTGTGGCCGCCGTGGCCAACTCCTTTGGGGCCTATTTTAACTCGTTTATCGCTGGGTTCCACGTCTCACTTCCCACGGCGCTCACCGGTCCTTACGACCCCGCTCACGGTACATACGGTAACCTGATCGCGATTCTCGTGGTCTTGCTCATCAGCTGGCTACTCAATCGCGGCATGCGTGAATCGATGCGAATCAATACGATGATTGTCTTTGTCAAAATTGCCATTATTATTCTCTTCGTATTGGTTGGGATCTTTTACGTGAAGCCCGCCAACTGGCAGCCCTTCGCCCCGTTTGGCACCAAGGGAATTCTACGTGGCGCCTCGACCGTCTTCTTCGCTTACTTAGGGTTCGACGTGGTCTCGGCCTCGGCCGCCGAAGTGAAGAATCCCAAGAAGAACATGCCCATTGGGATCATTGGCACGTTGATTGTGGCCTCCGTGCTCTACATGCTAGTCGCCGTGGTCTTAACCGGGATGGTGCACTACACCAAGCTGAACGTCGCCGACCCCGTTGCCTTTGCGCTCACACTTGTCCATCAAAATTGGACCTCAGGGATCATCTCCCTGGGCGCACTGGCCGGCATGTTTACGATGATGGTCACGATGATCTACAGCTCGTCCCGTTTAATCTACGCGGTTGGTCGGGATGGTCTGTTGCCCAAATTTCTGGGGAAGATTGATGCCACCAATGGCACACCGAAGAATAGTCTAGCGGTCATCACCGTTGTCATTGCCTTGCTCGGTGGTTTCGTCCCACTGGCGCAATTGACGAACCTGGTTAACATCGGGACTTTAGTGGCCTTTCTCTTCGTTTCCTTTGGCATTATCCGCTTGCGGCACATCAAGGAACTCCCGGAGAACTCCGGCTTCAAGGTTCCCTGGTATCCCGTGTTACCGATCGTCTCTGGCCTGCTGTGCTTTGGCATGATGCTCCAGTTACCAGCAGAGACTTGGATTGCCTCGTCAATCTGGTTTGCGCTGGGACTCGTCATCTACTTCACCTATGGCATTCGCCACAGTCGGCTCAACGATTCCTCACAAGACTAGACTGCTGAAGTTTAACACGACTCAATTCCCAGCTGATAGAGCATATTGGCATTTACTGGTATGACAACGTTCAGCCGGTTTAATTGGTCAAGTTTCATGGCGCCGTGAATAAACCAAATTTGACACATGATAAGGTGACTAAGACACGACTATCATATAATTATAGTTGTCGTTTGGTCGCATCTAGGCCTCTAGCTTGACTTTGTTTTCAGCCTTCAGGTCTCTTATGTCCCATCTTAACAACCGCCTCAATCATCATCAATTTTCACTGCACTTAACTAATTTAGGAGGGTGATTCATTTGCGTAATCAACAATTTGCCATTCGTCCCACGCAGCCGGCGACGGCCCTACGCGAGCTTGAACGGATTCACTTCTTAACGGCGACGAACCAGAAATTAACCAGTAGTAGTGCCTTGCTTCAAGATTTTTACGCTAAGAGTTGGCCGGAATACACCACGACCACGGTCGTTCATCAGCAGCTTGCTAACCTCATGGCGACGCCAGATGTTGATGGGCTGGACTTCTTAACCACGCACGAAACGGTCCCCGTCACGGTCTTTTATAATCTGGCACTACAACGTTTGAACTTCCAACCGGGCTTAGACTTTCAATTAGCCGATCCGTTAGCCGCCATGGCTAAGATCCAGTTGCCCGTGGCCCCCCACGCCGGTCAAGACTTTACCCTGGCTGAGCTTAAGCAAGCCTGGTACCTGCTGTTAACCACGCACACCAAGGATGGTCAAACCTTCTTGGATCATCTGACAACACACGGGTACTTTGCCCCCTTTGTCCACGATGCCAGTGTGGAAAAGCCGTTGCTCTTCAATGGCAAGGCACAAGCCGTCTTCGACACCACGCGATTGATTCGCGAGGTCGTCTACGTTGAAAGTCCCCAAGACACCGATGGCGATGGTCAACGTGATCTGCTCAAAGCCGAAATCATTCGCCCAGCCGAAACAGAGGATGGCCTCAAGGTGCCCGTTCTGTACACGGCGAGCCCCTACAACCAGGGTACCAACGATGAGGCGGGCGACCAAATGATGCACAACGTCAACGTACCGCTGGAGCCCAAACAGCCCAACGATTTGACGGCCGAAGATGTTACCGCGCAACCCGCTACCACGCCGGTTCCCGCGCCCCGTCCCGTCACCACCACGACCAAGACGGCCGAAGAAACCTTCGCGCGCGAGCAATCCTACACGCTCAACGACTACTTCCTCGCGCGCGGCTTCGCGGTCGTCTACGCCGCCGGGATTGGGACGCTTGATTCCGATGGCGTTCGTACCACCGGTGATCCTGAGGAAACCACCTCGACCATTGCCATTATTGAGTGGTTGGCCGGCAACCGTACCGCCTTTACCAGTCGTGCGGCTACGCAAGCCATTCCCGCCTGGTGGAGCAATCACGCGGTCGCCATGACCGGGCGTTCCTACCTGGGAACGTTAGCGACTGCCGCCGCCACCACTGGCGTCACGGGGCTAAAGACGGTGATCTCCGAAGCTGCCATTTCAAATTGGTACGACTACTACCGCGATGGTGGGTTAGTCATTGCTCCCGGCGGTTTCCCTGGCGAAGATACCGACGTATTAGCCGAAGAAACCTTCAGTCGTCAGCTCAAGGCCGGTGACTACCACCGGATTCAGGCGAAATGGCAGGCTGATCTCGCCGCTATCACGCATGGTCAGGACCGCGCAACCGGGAACTACAACCGTTTCTGGGACGCCCGGAACTATTTGAAGAATGTCAAGAACATCAAGGCCGATCTGCTGCTGGTTCACGGTTTAAACGACTGGAACGTTAAACCCCGCAACGTCAACAACTTGTGGAATGCCGTTCGAGATTTGCCCGTGACCAAAAAGTTGATCTTACACCAGGGGCAACACATCTACATCAATGCCTTTCGCTCGATTGACTACACGGACATCGTCAATCTTTGGTTGACCCACGAGTTGCTCGGTGTCGACAACCAGGCCGAAACGCTGTTGCCCAACGTGATTATTCAGGACAACGTGACACCAGAAACCTGGCATGCCACCACCGACTGGGATGCCCCTAGCAATCCCCAACGCGTCTTCAACCTGCAACACGATGAATTGGTCGATCAGGCGACCCACGAACCCATGGAATTTGCCACCAGCTTCAGCGACCAACTGCCAACCGCTCAGTACCAGCACTACACCAAGGATATTGCGGCTTGGCAAACGGCCTTACTGGGCGACAAGCATAACGACATGTTCGGTCACCGCTTAATCTTCAAGTCCGCCGTCTTAAAGGACGATTTGATCCTAGACGGCAAGCCAACCGTCAAGCTTCAGGTGGCGGTCAACCAACCGGTCGGCATGCTCAGCTTCCAGATTGTGGACTATGGCGAGGCGAAACGGCTGGGCGTCAGTCCAACGCCGCTGCGAATTAATCTGGATGAAGGCTACCGTTGGCGCGAAGACAACCTGCGTGAATTCCAGACCACTAAGGTCACGCCCTGGAAGATGATCACCAAGGGCCACCGGAACCTGCAGAACCGAACCAACGCTTACCACGTCGACCCGCTCAAGCCTAATCAGTTCTACGATTTAAGCGTCACCCTACAGCCAACACATTACAAGTTGCTGGCGGGACATCAACTGGGGTTGGTGGTCTACGCCACGGACTTTGGGATGACGGTTCGGGGGAATCAGGACCTGCAATACTCCGTCCAACTCGGCGAATCCTCACTGACGATTCCATTTGTTGAAAAATAAGCGTGCGACACCACCATCAACTTTGGTTTCGGAATTTTACTGACAGTGATAAACTATGATTAACTCATTAGAAACGGGGGAATTTCATTATGAAACAAGGCACGACGATTATTACCTTAGACAACGGCTACCACCTCTGGACCAACACCCAAGGCACCGGCGACATTCATTTGCTCGCCCTTCACGGTGGCCCTGGTGGTAACCATGAATACTGGGAAGACACAGCCAAGCAATTAGCCGCCCAAGGCCTGAACGTTCAGGTCCACATGTACGATCAATTGGGGTCCTGGTACTCCGATCAACCCGACTATAGCGACCCCGAGACGGCCAAGAAGTATCTGACCTATGATTACTTCCTGGATGAAGTCGAAGAAGTTCGCCAAAAGTTGGGCATCGACAAGTTCTACCTGATTGGCCAATCCTGGGGTGGCGCCTTAGTTCAAATGTACGCCGCTAAGTACGGTCAACACTTAAAGGGCGCGATCATTTCTTCCATGGTTGATAACATTGACGAATACGTTGAAAGCATCAACCATATCCGGGAAACGGTCTTATCCGCCGACCAAGTGGCCTACATGAAACAAGTCGAAGCCAACGGCAACTATGACGATCCGACCTACCAAAGCTACGTGGACATCTTAAACGATGGCTACGTGGACCGGAAGAAGCCGGCCGCCATTTCCCACCTAATCAGCACGATGGCTACCGACGTTTACGGTGCCTTCCAGGGTGACAACGAATTCGTCATCAAGGGTAAGCTGAAGGAATGGAACTTCCGTGACCACTTGAAGGAAATCAAGGTCCCAACCCTGTTAACCTTTGGAGAACACGAAACCATGCCGATCGCCACCGGTAAGAAGATGGCCGAACTCATCCCCCACTCTCGCTTCGTCACCACGCCTGAAGGGGGCCACCACCACATGATCGACAACGCTCCCGTTTATTACGATCACTTGGCAACGTTTATCCGCGATGTGGAAAACGATAATTTTAATGCTTAAACGTTAAACGAAAATCGTCCAGTCAATTCCCATTGAGAATTGGCTGGACGATTTTTTAATTTTATTTGCTTAACAACTGAACCGACTTAGTGAATCACAACCTTCATCCCATAAGGCACGTTGGTATAAACCCACTTAGCATCAGCGACTGACAACCGGACACAGCCGTGTGAAGCGGCCGTCTTACCCAGTTCTTCGGCCTCGCTCTTGATGAACTTTCCATTCTGGTCGGTTGGCACACTGTGGAAGAGATAAATCCCATGATCCTTCCAGGAAACCCAGTATTTCGCCCCTTCACCAGATGACTGATTGTAGAAGAATTTCCCGCGTTCGGCCTGAATGTAGAAGGTCCCGTGTGGCGTGCCATTTTCCTTGCCCGTTCCCGTGGAACAGTACATGGTATAGAGTGTCTGGTTCCCATCTTTAATGTAGACCCGTTGCTTACTGGTATTCACATCCAGCCAGGCATTCGGGTGCTGCTTCAAGTTGGGATAAGCCTTGTCCTCAGATGGCTCACGCCAATTAATCTTTTTGACCGTTGCTTTTTTAGGCGTTGTGTTCTGAGTCGTTTGCGTTGTTGCCGTCTTATCCGCCGACGAGTGTTGGATGACCCGGTTAATCCCCAGGGCCGCCACGACGACTAAGATCACAATCACCATTAATTGTCTGAAACGTCTCATGCTTTGCCGTCCCTTTCTCCTGAACTTTATTCTACCGTCAACTTTAACGGATTTTCCCAGAAAAGGAAACGATTTTTACCGAAACGTAATCTTCCTGCAACGTTAGTTTTGGACGTTCTTCAAACTCAGCTTCTCAACGTTCAAAATCTTATCGACTAATCCCGTGTAGAAGCTAGCCTCATGGCTGACGATAATCGCATTTCCCGGAAAGTTTGCGATGGCTTCCTTCAAGGCCTGCTTGGTCTCGTCGTCCAAATGGTTCGTGGGTTCGTCCATGATTAGGAAGTTAGCCGGTTCAAATTCCAGCAACGCCAACTTGACCTTGGTCTGTTCGCCCCCGGAGAGCTCGCCGATCGGCTTCATGGCGTTCGCGGAATCCAAGCCACACTTGGACAACTTTCCCCGAATGGCCTTTTGCGGTAACTTTTCATACTTCGCCTGGATAATCTGCAGCGGCGTCTGCCGATTGTTATCCCAAACCAAATCCTGACTGAAGTAGCTGATGCGTGCGGACGGCGAGAAGGACGCCTCCCCACCCTTGGCCTTAATGATCCCTAGGATGGACTTAATCAGCGTTGACTTGCCGACCCCGTTGAACCCGGTCAGGCCGACTTTTTGGTCGGTCGTTACGGAGAACGTCACGGGCTTCAACAACGGACGATCGTACCCCACGGAGAGTTGATCGACCACCAACGCATTCTGTGACCCGGTTTCCTGATAAGGGAAATCGAAGTGCGCCTGAATATTGGTCGAGGGCGGATCGACCCGATCCATCCGGTTCAGCATCTTTTCCCGGGACTTCGCCATGGTTGACTTGGACCCGGCCTTGTTCTTACGAATAAAGCGTTCGGCCTTTTCAATCACAACCTGTTGCTTGTCGAACTCACGTTGCTGGGCCTTTTCCTTTTCGCCCCGCTGCCGCATGGCCTGCTTGAAGTTACCCCGATACTTGGTAATCTGGCCGAACGCCACGTTAATGATACAGTTGGTCACGTCCTGCAAGAAATCGTAATCATGGGACACAATCAACGCTGCGCCATCGAATCCGTTCAGGTAATCCTCTAGCCACGCAATGTGCGCCGTATCCAGGTAGTTGGTCGGTTCGTCCAGTAAAATAACGTCCGGCGTTTCCAGCAGTAATTTCGCCAAAATAATCTTCGACCGTTGTCCCCCGGACATCTTGGCCACTTCATGGTCACGGCCCATGTCATCGAGGCCTAACCCGGAAATCACCCGTTCAATCTGCGTTTCCACGTCGTAAAAGTTCCGAGCATCCAGTTCTTCTTGAATCCGACCGGCCCGTTCCAAGAGCTTATCATCCATGCTTTCGGCGTATTCCGTGTATAATGCGGTCATCCGGTCATTCATTTCATATAAATCAGCGTAGGCGGTATGCAAAAAGTCAATCAACGTCATCCCCGCTGGAATGTCCGCGTATTGGTCCAAGTAGCCCACGTGGGTCTTCTTTTGCCACTTCACTGAACCCGTCAGTGGCAACTCCTGTCCCGTAATAATCTTGATTAAGGTTGACTTGCCGACCCCGTTTTGCCCAACGACGCCCATGTGCTCGCCTTTCTCCAGGGTAAAACTGGCCCCCTCATAGAGCTTCTTATCGGCGAAGCTCATGCTCAGGTCGTCAACTTCTAGTAATGGCACGTGTATCCTTCCCTTCTTCTCTCACGCAAGAAAAAAGCCCCGACAACGTCAAGGCCTCTTCCCAAACGACAATATATAAGTAGTAACTTACCACGAAACGCCCGGGTTCGTCAACTTCACGGCTTAGGGTCTTTCCTGAAAACTATGCTATAATAGTGAAAATTTACTTCTAAGGACTGAAGCTTTCATGAATATTCGAAACATTGACCACATTACCCTGACCGTCAGCGATATCGAGCGTTCCGTGCGCTGGTACCACGAAGTTTTTGACCTGCCCATCATCGAACTTGACGATGGCCGGCGCGGCGTTAAACTGGGCAAGCAAAAGCTAAATTTTCAGCAAAGTGACGATCTACATCTACCAGTCGCCAAGCACCCGACGGTCGGTGGCGCAGACTTCGCCATCATCGCGACCGATCCGCTGGCTAACATTCTCTCCCACCTCACCAACTACGCGGTCGAAATCGTTGACGGCCCCATCCCCAAGCAGGGCGCCCTGGGTCCCATGACCTCAGTCTACGTCCGCGACCCCGATGAGAACCTCATCGAGATTGGTAAATACGACAACTAACCACATTCACTCACTAACATTGGAGGACTGCTTGCATGAATTTGTTGAACAAGGGTCTCAACTGGCTGCTTGACTGGGTACTTCGAGACCTCAAATGGCTGGGTTTCCTGTTACTTTACCTGATAGACAGCCTCTTTCTCACCCAGGCCACCTTGCAGGCCAGCCACGGATCCGCGACTAACCGTACCATCGGGATGATGCTGATTTACACCGGTCTTCTTCTGGGGTTCATCACCTGGCGCTATCAGAAACAGCTTCAGCGGCACAATCCGCGACAATTTGGCCGCACCCCCTTTACCGGTAAGACCGTCAGTCAGCTCATTGGCCTCTTTATCCTGATGCTGGCGATCCAATATGCGTGGACCATTCTCATTGCCACCCACATTCTCCCGAGTCCGGCCAACCAACAGGCGATTAATCAACAGGTCACCCAATTGCCCTTCTGGAATCTAGCCTACGCGATTCTGTTGGCCCCGGTGATTGAGGAACTCATCTTCCGCGGCATCTTCCTCAACTACTTCTTCAGTAAGAATACCAAGCTGATGAATTTCCTGGGCATCTTCGTCTCCGGCATCATCTTTGGTTTCATGCACGTTGCGAGCTTCACGCCAACCCTGCTGATGTATTCGGCACTGGGCTGGGTGTTGGGCTACAGCTACCTGCATTTCCGCGATATTCGTTACGATATGACCCTGCATTTCTTAAATAATGCCATGTCCCTTATCTGAGGACACATGAAAAGCCCGAGGCAGTCGCCCCGAGCTTTTTTATGTATGGCCGCTGCCCCATGATTTCCTAGTTCTCACGGTTCGCGTCCGTTACGTTTCTTGGGCAACGCTAACGGGAATCCCCGTTTAATGCGCGTTGCAGTCGCTCCACTCAGCTTTAAATGCAGATTCTCCCGGCCACCAACAGCCCGTGACCTGTGAATCTGGTTACAGTATAGACCATGTTGGGTTGGTTGGATAGGAAACTCCCACATATCCCGCAAGGTGCCGTGCGGTGACGAAGACAAGCGGCGCGGATTGCCGGCAACGCCGACCACACGCCCTAACACGGCGCGACTGAGTACCTTAAATGGCCCAGACCTGCCGGGCAACGTCAATGACCCGCTGTAATTTATTCCATTCCTCTTCCTGCGTCAACAGGTTGCCCACCGTGGACGAGGCAAAACCACACTGCGTTGAGAGACCCAGGTTCTCTAAGGGAACGTGGGTGGCGGCTTCATTTAAGCGCTGAATCAAGGCTTCTTTCGATTCGAGTTCAGGCGTCTTGGACGTCACCAATCCCAGAATCAAGCGTTTATTGGCATCATTGTGCCAAATCTCATCGAGCGGTTCAAACCCACCGGCCCGCTGGCTGTCGTACTCCAGGAAGAGGCCATCATAGTTCAGTTGCCCCAGGTACTTAGCCACCACGTCATAGCTTCCCGAAAAGACATACGTTGACTTAAAGTTTCCCCGGCAAATGTGCGTGGTGGTCGTCAGATCGGCCGGCAAGTCCTTCAAGACGGCGTTAATCAGGGCTACCGCGTCCTGGGCCTGGCTCTCGAAATTCGCATGGGCGCCGGGATCATCCTCGGTGGCGTTGAGCTCGCTAATGAGGTAGGCCCAATTGGTATCGTCGAGTTGGAGATACCGATTTCCCAACGCATAGAACTGTAGAATCGTTTGGTGGTAAGCGTCCGCGAGATCGCTGAGGTAGGCATCCCAATCGGCATAAACATCGTGCCAGTTGGCGCCAAACAATAACGTTGGCGATGGAATCGTCTGCTTAACCGTCACGCCCGCTGGCACCAGCGATTGGGTGTATTTAAAGTCGTCAAAGAACGGATGGTCCGGATTAAAGGCAACTTTGTCCACCAACTGGGCCGTATGGAGTTTGTTTTCCCCACCGGCAAACGAAATCGATTCCTTGAAGTGCTTGCTGATCCCGGTCAGATCTTTCCAAAAGTCCAAGTGCCACCAGTTTCGGTCGAATTCGCCATCGGTGACCGCCTTCAACCCCAGAGCGACCTCTTGATCCACGACCGTCTTGGTTTCGGCCCGTTGAACTTGTTTCAGTTCAGCTGCCGAAATGTCACCGCGGTTAAACTGAGCCAAAGCATGCTTTAACGCCGGCGTGCGGAGTAAACTTCCAACAACATCGTAATGGTACGGAAACTTTATCTGTGTTGCTTCGGTCATTTGCGATTCCTCCCTACTTTGTATCCGGAACGACAGCGAAGGCGCGCACGGGAAAGCCCGGTGCCTTCTCCGCTTTTGGCACGGAAATGAAAATGTAAGCGCCCGTCGCCGGCACCAAATCCAAATTATCCAGTAACTCCACTTGATAGTGCCCGTGGGACAAGACGTAGTATTCGCCAACCAGGCCGTTTTCTTGCTTGACCGCCGTATCGGTATCAAACGTCTCGTGCCCATTGGCCGTCACGTGACGTTGTTCGTAAATAAACTTCAGGGCTTCTAAGTCCCAGCCGGGATAATGGGCCTGACCGTGATCGTCTAAATTCTCAAACTTAGCTTGACTCAGCCAACGTTTGCCCCAATCGGTACGTAGCGCTACGAAGGAATCGGCAGGAATCTTACCGTGCTGCTTCTCCCACGCCTGAATGTCGGCCACGCTCAACGAGGCATCCGGGCTCTTGGCCACGGCGGCCGACCGGTCAATCACGACCAGCGGCAAGACCAACTGTTTTAACGCCAAATCTTCGACATACTTATCTTGATGAGCGTCAAAGTGAATGGGCGGATCGATGTGGGTCCCAAATTGGCCGGGGAACGTGTACTGCTTAACGAAGAAGCCATCCGCGTGGGTAAAGATCGTCTTAAACTCCGGCTTCGCAAACGATGGGAACCGCGGACTATCTGGCCCGAAGGTATGGGTCAAATCCACCCAGTTATAGGCTTTCAATTATTCAATGGTCTGAGCGACGGGAGAAACGGGTGCTTGGGTGTTTGTTGCTTCATTATTTTTAGTCGTCATTGTGTCATCCTCCAATAGTGATGTCTTAGGTAAAATGCGCTATGAATCAATTGATACTTAACTTCTAAACTGAAAGTTGAAAGATAGAAAATAGCTATAATCCCTGGTGTGACAAGGATAGTGAGTGACTATCATCATCCGATAGTCGCGTACTGGTCGCCTTACCGTTCGCCAAATTTGGTCTGGAACGCTGTGGGAAGGACGGGAAAAGCCAAAACCCTGTCTTTTCCCTCGCTTTGAGCCGAAAATCACGTCTCAAAGACGCCAGTTTCCAAGCAGAACACTTGGAAACTCCCACGGCTGAGACCAAATTTGACTCACTCACGGCTACATGTGATGTCCCAAATTAACATGGGGGACATACGGTCACTCCAGCGATGTCACCGTACGTTTAGTGGTTTTCAACCATCGTAACCGGAGGCAGCCAGAGATGTAGGTAGCCGTGACAGCGATGTTAGCTGTACAACAGCTTACATCGCAGGACGTGTTTGGAGACTGACGATTCTGGTCAGGCTTCAAACCGAGCCGGAGGACCGCTTCTCAGGCCGCAGGCGTTCCCCACAGCACTGGAATCTCTGGTTGACGCAGGTGACCCTTGATAACTAGCCTAATGGTAATAAACTTTGTCAGCTGGAAACTTGACTGTATTTCCGACCATGTGGCTTTTAGTCCATCAATTCTTACTGGTGAAGTCCAGCTTGGGCGTCCGGACGCTGAAGAACTTGGTCTTGATGATCAAGATCACCAACCCGACGGCCAGCCACGCAGCGCCCACCAGCTTGGCGTCAATCGACAGGTTCAAGAAGATCCAGGCGCTGACGCCAAAACCAATCAATGGTGAAATACAGTGTTTCAACAAATCACTCACGGTTCGGTGCTGCCCCGTGATGTAAAACTTCCAGATCACGGATAGATTGAGCACCATGAATCCAAATAACGCGCCAAAACTAACGAGGTTGGATACCATGTCTTGAGATAAAGCCAACGACAGGACCAATGACACGGCACCCACTAAGATGATGGCGACAACCGGCGTTTAGTACCGCTTGTGTAACTTGGCCAGTGAGGCCGGTAAGACGCCATCGCGGCCCATCGCGTAGAGAATCCGGGAAACGGCGGTCTGCCCTTCCTGACCACTGGCAAAACCAAACGATAAGATGATGGTAATGTCGGCTAATTTAACCAACCAGGAACCACCGACCCGATCAAGAATCCCCAGAAAAGCCATGTTGGGATTCAAATTCTGATAGTCCGGTGCGACAAATCCCGCTAGTGCCGTGATAAAGACGAAGAGTAACCCAATGCTGACGATCGATAGGATAATGGCCCGACCAACCGAATGGTACGGATTCTCCGTCTCTTCCGACAGCGTGCTAACCGCATCAAACCCTAAGTAACTCACAATGACAATCCCCGTTGCTTGGAGCACGCCTTGAAAGTTAAAGTGGGCCGGATTGTAGAAGGCCACCACGTTGGGATGAATGGTGCCGTGAATCAGCGCGCTAACCGTGCCAACCACAAAGGCCAGTAGCACAAACGCTTGCAGCGCAATCAAGGCCCAACTGATCTTGGTCACGATGTTGACGCCTAAAATATTAATCGTGGTGTTGAAGAGCACCAGGGCTACGATCCACACCCAACCGGGAATGCCAGGAATTAGGGACTTCCCGAATGACTGCGTGATCAGGTACGTAATCGTCGGAATCAAGAGATAATCCAAGACGATTCCCCAGCCGCTGATAAAACCTAAGCCTGCGGTCGTGCCTTGCTGAACATAAGTATAAACGGACCCAGAGAAGGGATACCGCCCAGCCATTGTGGCGTAACTAAAGCCTGTAAATAACATGGCAATCATCCCAACCAAGTAGGCCAGGGAGACCATCCCGTTGGCCGGGGTCAAAAAAGATCCGTAAAAGGCCAAGGGCGCCACCGGAATCATGAAGGTCACCCCATAAATCACTAAATCTTTGGTCGATAAACTCACTTTTAATTCTGAAGTCGTACTTTCCATCTCGTCATCTTCTTATGCAATTATTGGTTTGGTCCCCCATCAACCGGTGGACCGAAAAGACTGAATCAATTCTCTCGGGGGCGACGGCTGATTGCCCAGCAATCCCAGCCACTGCAGTTGGCCTAGCTTACTGGAAACAAAAAAATTCGCCCCTTAAACGTTGTTTAACCAACGATTAAGGGGCGAATTATCGCTTTACCACCCTTTGTTCGCATCAATCACTTGATGCCTCAACAGTACACTATGATACCAGGGATGGTAACGGATCCTTCCGCGATACCCGCTTGCACGAATACCGGTCATGTCGAAGCTCATCTTCACCACGTTTCTTTCTACCCGTTCACACCATTGGGGGCTCTCTTAAAGGAAATCCACGTCGTTACTCTTCTTCTCGCGACTTTTTCAATTTAGTTTTACAAATCACTGCGCAGCGATTCAATACATTAGATAATAGTGAGCATGTCTCTCATTGTCAAGGGAATTTTCACATTATTTTCTAATTTCCACATGACCGGCTTGAAAATTTAGTCACAATTGCCATCGCGTGGGTTCGTGGATCAATCACCGGGTCAACTCTACTCGGCAAACAGCGTTAATAATTCTTCCTGCCGCAAATTTTGTTTGGCCTCGCCGCGGACATCCAATTTGATCTGGCCATCTTGGACCATGACCAGGCGATTGCCGTACTTCAAGGCATCGCTCATCTTATGCGTGATCATCATCGTGGTCAACTGGTGCTGCTCCACAATGGTTTGGGTCAGCGCCATCACTTTCTGACTGGTTCGTGGATCAAGGGCAGCCGTATGCTCATCCAGCAACAGTAATTCCGGTTGGCTCAACGTAGCCATCAGTAACGACAAGGCCTGCCGTTGTCCACCAGACAAATACTTCACCTGCGTGGTCAAACGATCCTCCAAGCCCATATTTAACGGTTGCAACAGGTTCTGGTAGGCCGCCGTCTGCCCGTGACGCCGATAGCGCTTCAGGCTCATACTGCCCGTGTGCTGTGCGGCCAACGTTAGATTCTCCGCAACGCTGAGTTCACCCGCCGTCCCCATCTTGGGGTCCTGGAAGACCCGCGATAACCACCGTGAACGGGAGGCAATTGGCTTGCGGGTGATGCGGTGGCCTGCCAATGTCAATTCGCCAGCGTCCGCCGGCAACGTCCCGGCAATCGTGTTGAGGAGCGTGGATTTCCCGGCCCCGTTATTGCCGATCACAGCGACGAAATCACCGGGTTCAATCGTAAGGTTGACGTCCTTTAAGACGTGGCGCTCATTTGCTGTCCCGGGAAAGAAGACCTTCTGGAGATGCTTGACGCTTAAGACTGCTGGTTTCTGTGGCATGCGAATCGACTCCAATCTGTTTGAGATAACGTTTCAACTGTTGCTTGGTTTGGTACTTTTGCCGTAATAGAGGCAGGCAGATCACCACGACCAGAATGCCTGCGGACAGAATCTTCAGGTCATCGACTGGGAAACCGAGGCCCATCGCCACCGTGAGTAAGAAGCGGTAAATAATGGCACCCACGACCATGGCCGACAGGCGAACCCACATCTGACGCCCGCGCAGGAAGATTTCCCCCACCAGCACGGAAGCCAGACCAATCACGATGGTGCCGATCCCCATGCCGATGTCGGCGTAACCGTTGCTCTGGGCAATCAGCGCACCCGACAAGGCAATGCAGCCGTTCGAGACCATGTAGCCGATAATCACCATGCGGTCGGTGTAAATGCCATTGGCGGCACTCATCGCCGAATTATTCCCCGTTGCCATCAGAGACAGCCCTAACCGCGTCTTGAACAACCAGATCAGCAGTGCCATGACCACGCCGGTAATCACGGCGCCGACGATGATGGTCTGCAGATCTATCGACCAACCGGCGGGCAGATAACTCGTCAGCACGCGTTGGTTCAACAGGGGCACGTTGGACTTACCCATCACGTGCATGTTGATGGAGTACAGACCGGTCATCGTCAGGATTCCGGCAAGTAACGAGGGCATCCGTAGCTTCGTGTCCAACATTCCCGTCACCCAACCGGCCAAACAACCGGCGACAAACCCTAAGAGACTAGCCACCAGCGCGGACTGACCGCTGACCATGGCACTGACCGTGACGGCCGCCCCCAACGGGAAACTGCCCTCCGTGGTCAGATCGGGAATATCCAAGATTCGAAATGTAATGAAAACGCCGATGGCAAGGGGCGCCCACAGGAGGCCCTGTCCGATACTCGTGATTAACATAAATTCTCCTTCTTTCTACGGTTCTTGAATCTGACTGGTCTTCAAACCAATGGCCTTGGCATTTGCTTTGTTAATGTACATGTGGAGTTTCTTTGAGGTTTGAACGGCCATGCTTTGGGGTTTCTTGTTATTTTCCAAAACATCGTAGGCCATCTTCCCCGTTTGCTTCCCTAAATCGTAGTAGTTGATGCCGTAAGTGGCGGTACCGCCATCCTGCGCCATTTCAATCGAGCCAGTGACAACCGGTAACTTAGCGGCCTTCGCCTTCTGGCCAATAGTCTTCATCGCGCTGGCCATCAGGTTATCCGTTGGCAAATACAGACCAGAAATTTTGCCCTCTAGGCCGGCGAGTACGCTGGTCACATCGTTGGTGCTGGTGGCACTAACGACTTTCAAACTCAGGTTGTGCTTCTTGGCGTAGGCCTTGGCCAATTTCACCTGGAGCACGGAATTCTCTTCGGACGAGTTGTACATGACGCCCAGTGGCTTGTTGCCCTGACGCATGCTGGCAAGCAACTTTAACTGTAAGCCCACCGGCGTTAAATCACTGGTTCCACTGACGTTGGTCTTGGGTTGGCTGTCGGACTTGACCAAGCCCGCGGCCTTGAGATCCGTGACGGCCGTCACCAATGTCGGTGTCGTCGTGGTCTTCTTAGCCAGGGCTTGGGCGGCCGGCGTCGCAATGCCTAGCAACAAATCATTCTTTTGTTGAACCAATTGCTGGCTCATCGTGTTCAAGTTGGATTGGTCGCCCTGCGCGTTTAAGTAGTGATACTTGACCTTCACAGACTTGTTATGGGCCTTTAATTCATGATTTAAACCGGCCTTGAAGCCTTGGCGCGCCTCATCCAACGATCCGTGTTGGACCACCTGTAGAATGCCGACGTTGAGGGTACTTTTACTGCTGGCAGAAGATTTGTTGGAACACCCTGCCAAGGTTAGCCCTAGGCCCAATAATGCAAGACTTGATAAGATAATTTTTTTCATAATGAATGCCTCCAGAGTTTGATCGGTCGCGGGGACCGAATTTGTTGACGCGATTTGTAAGTGAAGCGACTTGCTGAAAACGTTTGGTTTTTTGATAAATGCGTCGTGCGACTTACCCGACATACGGGCAAGCCTGCCCACAGATTGATTCAACGTGACGCTTGTTTAGGACCCACAAGTTTAGCCATTTCGTCGATTCAGCGCGTCCGCTGAGTCGGGATTACGAAATTCCTGTAGAACTGCTCCGGATCAGTTCTAATGGGCTGTGAGCCTCGCAGCTACGCCTTTGCTTATCGCTAAGACTTGGCGATCGCTGGGGATGCTCGGAAACTTGCGGCTTTCGAAACGCGTTCAGTCGGGCAGGTCCCTGCGCTTAACCCAGCTAAGCACCGGCTCGGTTCCACCGAGCGGGCACTTAGCTACGTTAATGCTCAGGACCTACCGCCCGCCTTCACGCTCTAAACAAAAAAACACCAGACAGATTCTAAGTAGAATCTACCTGGTGTTATCGGGCCCGATAATATTTCTCCAGATAGATTGTACCCGTATCTATCTGGCGCTTAAGTCATGTTGAAAAACTTTAGCTATTCGATAGATACAAACGCAGTTGTGCGGCGCGTTCGTATCCAACGAGGTGAATACAAACGCTATCTAAAGAAAAAGCTAAAGGCAAATTGGCTATTCAAATGAGTGAGGTTATTTTGCTTCATGAGTGAAGTTCCTTTCATTTATCAATTTACAAGTACTAGTAAACCATTAAAGAATAGTCGTGTCAACCCTAATTTTCTAATCTATCTCTCATCATCAACGGTTAAGCTCCGAAAGTCCTGGGACCACGCCATCCCCATGGCGCCATCGCCAACGTGGACGCCAAAACTCGGACCAATCAGCGCCACGTCAAATTTCACCGTCGGGAACCGCTCCTGAGCCGCGGCTAACCAGCGTTGCGTGGCCTCCGGCTGGTCGGCGTTGAGGATCGTGGCCCTAACAGGGACCGTGGCGGTGAGATCCTGCGCCAAGTCGTCGAGAAAGTCGCCCCGAGCCCCCCGCCATCGCAAGGTGCTCCCGGCGTACCGCATCTTACCGGATGAATCAAAAGCTAAAATTGGCTTTCCCGCATGCAGCGGCGTGCTCCCCGGTCCGCGACTGGGATTGACCTCCCCCGTCCGCAACAGTGGCTTGATGGAATCCACCACAAAAATACTGTGGATGGTTTGTCGCAACAACGTCAGCTGATCAAAGACCGCCTGAACGGTAGCGCCTTGTTTCACCAACGCGGCAGCCAGACGAACCTGATCGCCCATCACCGTCAAGATGCCCCGGGAATCCCACGGCCACACATGGATGGTTTTAATACTTTCGGCAAAGGCCGCCAGGGTATTCACAAAACCAGAAATACCTAGCGACGGACCAATGATGATAACGTCGGTATACCCCTGCTTGACCAACTCATCGCACGCCGCCTGAATCGTCTTCATCGAAAGTTGGGGCGCGGTCGGCACCACTTTTTTGGTCTTGGCCAACCGCATCAACCGATAATAGTCCGCCGTCGATAGGTCTTGGTATTCATGGTACTGACGATTACCAAACATTATCGGCGCTGGTAATAAGGTAATCTGACGCTGCTCGGCTTCGACAAAATCAATGCCCGCTGAGGTATCCGTCATCACTGCAATTTTCATCTTTTTCAGGCCGCCTCCTTGAAGGTCACGTCTCACTGATGACTATCGTTCGATAACCACCGCGCTTCACTTAATTACCCTACAGTATACCAAAGACCTTCACGAGTCACCAAAGAATTACCAGCGGCGGTCAATCAACGGTCTGAAAATCCCGATCACCCCGCACTTCTCGAAGAAAGACACCGTTTTCGGTGCGAAAAAAATGAAAATAAGGTTGACGCTTTTTCAGCAATGCCGTACACTAAAATTATTCGAAAACGGAAGGAAGGAAAGTTAGATGCAACTGTCTGGTATTCAACTTAATGGACGTTGGCAAAGCCGGTAATCAAGTCGTCATCGCTGTAGATGCGACTTGAGCTCCCAGAGCGATTTTCGCATCTGCGCCGGCTAACTTTCTGATGCAATAGCCCGCACGGATGTCTTCTATCCGGTATTGCGGGCCTTTTTCTTGGGCACCCAGCCGGACTGACTGGGTGCTCTTTTTGTTTAAGAGTTTGGAATCAGGCGGTTAGGTTCCGAGCATTAACGTCAAGAAGGCCAAAAGCCTAGTCCTGGCTTTTGGCCTTCTTGACGTTAAGCGCAGGGGCCTGCCTGATGAAACACGTTTCCACTATGCAGTAGTAAAAAACAAGGATCTACATATAACCCGTCACCTAGAACCCAAACACTTAGAGAATTGAGGTTGATTGTACCATGAAAAGATTGTACGGACTCATCGCCATTCTGGTGGTCTTTCTTGGCTTTGCCTTCGTCAAGGAAAGCCACCAGGAAGCCGCGAAGACCAAGGCTGTGCCGACCGTGGGGATTCTACAACTACTCTCCCACCCGGCACTGGATGCGATTCACAAGGGCATTATCCACGGATTGGCCGAAGAGGGCTATCACGTGGGAAAGAACGTCAAGATTGATTTTCAAAACGCCGAGAACGACCAGAGTAATCTGAAGACCATGAGCGCGCGCTTCGTCAACGAAGACGCCGACGCCATGATTGGGATTGCCACGCCCGCCGCTCAGGCCTTAGCCAATGCTAGCTCGACGACGCCGGTTGTCCTAGGCGCCATCACCGATCCCAAGGGCGCCCACCTGGTCAAGAGCAACGCCCATCCCGGCAATAACGTCACCGGGGTTTCCGACCAAGCGCCACTGGCATCGCAGCTCAAGCTTATTCAAAAGATCATGCCCGATATGAAGACGCTGGGGATTATTTACACCTCGTCCGATGACTCGGCCACCGCGCAGTATCACCAATTCGCGGCGCTGTGTAAAAAAGAACACGTCCGGCTCAAGGGCTACTCCATCGCCAACACCAACGACTTAAACCAGGTCAGTCAACAGATGGTCAGCCAAGTCGATGCCATTTACGTGCCAACCGATAACACCGTTGCCAGTGCCATGCAAACGCTGGTCGCCACCGCAACGGCCAAGAAGGTGCCGGTCTTCCCCGCTGTCGATACCATGGTGAAGGCTGGGGGCTTGGCAACGCTCAGCATCAACCAATACAAACTGGGCGTGACGACCGGGAAGATGACCGCCGCGATTCTGAAGGGTAAGAAGCCCGCCGACACGCCGATCCACTTCGTCCGCAAAGGTGAAATGACCATTAATTTGAAGACGGCTCAGAAGCTCGGGATTACCTTACCCGCCTCGGTCGTTAAAGAAGCCAAACAACATGGGGAGGTTTACCGCTAATGAGTTTATTTGTATCCGCAATTGGACAAGGCCTGCTCTGGGCCGTCCTGGGTGTTGGGTTATTCCTCACCTTTAGAATTCTAGATTTTGCCGACATGACCGTTGAAGGCACCTTTCCTCTCGGGGCCGCGACCGCCGTGGCTGCCATTAGTAACGGGATGAACCCCATGCTGGCCACGCTACTGGCCTTCGCAATCGGCGCCATCGCCGGCCTGATTACTGGCCTGCTCTACACCAAGGGACACATCCCCATCCTGTTGGCCGGTATCCTGGTCATGACCGCTTGCTACTCCGTTAACCTGCGGATCATGGGCCGCGCCAACGTGTCACTGTTGGGAAAATCCACGTTATTTAAGAACCATTTTCTCGCATCATTACCACAATATTTTGACAGCGTCTTTCTGGGGACACTGGTCATGGTCGTGATTACGGGACTCGTGATTTACTTCCTACAAACGCAACTGGGGCAAGGGTTCATCGCCACCGGTGACAACCAGACGATGGCCCGCTCACTGGGCATTAACACCGATAACATGAAGATTATGGGCCTGATGGTTTCCAACGGTCTGATTGCCTTTGGCGGCGCTCTGGTGGCGCAAAATAACGGGTACGCCGACGTCAACATGGGGATTGGGATCATCGTGATCGCCCTGGCCTCCATCATCATCGGCGAAGTGGCCTTCGGGGATTTAACGTTGAATCAGCGCCTCGTAGCCGTCACCCTGGGGAGTATTCTCTACCGTTTCGTCCTCTTGATTGTCCTCAAGTTGGGTTTCAGCGCCAACGACCTCAACCTGTTGTCATCGATCATCCTGGCACTCTGCATGATGTTGCCGGTCTTCAAGAAGACGCTGAACTTCAAGCACATTTTGAAACGGGGGTTGGATACCAATGACTAAACCATTACTCGAATTAAAAAATGTCGTCCTTAAGGTCAACCGCAACACGCCCGAGGAGATTATGATTCTCGACCACTTGAATCTGACCATCAACGCCGGTGATTTTATCACGGTACTTGGGTCTAACGGGGCCGGAAAATCCACCCTGTTCAACGCTATTGGGGGCGACCTCAGCATTGACAGCGGGCAGATTCTCCTCAACGGCAAGGACATTTCCCACGAATCCGTGGAGAAACGCACGCGTTTTCTCGCCCGGGTCTTTCAGGATCCCAAGCTGGGGACGGCGCCGCGGATGAACGTGGCCGAAAACCTCTTATTGGCCGAACGCCGCGGACAACGTCGAACGCTGGCCCCACGCCACCTGAACAAGCAACTCGACCGCTACAAGGAAATCACGGCCACCATGCATAACGGCCTGGACGAGCGGCTGACCACGGCCACCGGGAACCTTTCCGGGGGGCAACGTCAGGCCTTGAGTTTCCTGATGGCCACCCTCAAACGCCCTGAAATCCTCCTTCTGGATGAACACACGGCTGCGCTTGACCCACAGACCAGCCAAGACCTCATGCACCTGACCAACGAACGGGTTCAAGAACAGCAGTTGACCTGCCTGATGATTACCCACCATTTGGAGGATGCCCTGACCTACGGGAACCGCCTGATTGTGCTGCATCATGGCAAGGTGACCTTCGATGTGGCGGGTGCTAAGAAGAAGGCCCTGACGACCGAGAAGCTCTACAGTTTCTTTGCCGAGATTGAATAGGAGGCTCACCATGGAACTCGTGATTTCCAACGCCCCGTTTAACCGTGCCGCCGCTCTGTCCCTGCGCCAAGCCATCTTTGTCACCGAACGTGGCATCCCTCGCGACGTTGAATTCGACGACCGCGATACGGCTGACCGGATCTACGTCACCCTGTATCAGGATGCCACCCACCCCGTGGCTACGTTGCGCCTGGAACCTCAATCCCCCGAAGTGATGCGTTTCGGGCGGATTTGCACCCGGCAGGACTTGCGCGGTCAGGGTCTGGGCAGTCGCCTATTGACGGCGGCCGAAAACTGGGCCCGCCATCACGGCTACCGAACCGGTACCATTCACGGCGAGGTCAGCGCGCAAGGCTTCTATGAGCGCTGTGGCTACGTTGTCACGGCCGGCCCCTTCGCCGAAGACGGCGCGCCGGTCGTGGTACTGCACAAGAACTTTTAACCTTAAACGCAGAAAGGATGCATTGCCTTATGACAACTAATAGTTTTGACCGGTCCGCACTGATACTGGACGTGCTCAATCGCCTCGCCGACCAAGCCCACCTCGACTGCATCAGTCTGGTACTGTTAAACTTCGACTTCTCGGCTCAAGAGAGTCAGGCCATCATGGATTTTGTGGCCGAAAAACAGGTTAAACGACAACCCTTATCCAAGCAGCAATGTGCCGAACAGGTTGTCCAGATTAAACCCGACTTTAACTTTGCCGCCGAATTCGTTGATCAGTTCAAACACGCGGCTACGGCGGAAGGCCGCTTTCCAGACGTCTTAAATCACTAACAGTTTACAAAAATTAACACCCCCGTTCATTGGCTACTCGCAAGTCATAATGAACGGGGGTGTTTGATTTTAATTTAACTTCCCGCGAAACAATTCGTCATGTCTACCCATTCGAACTAAGCGGATGACGGGATTAGTTTTATGGGGCATGTAAATGACCAGAATGTCCACTTTTCCGTCTAATAAATGGAATTCATAGTTGCCATTATAATTACCGCCCTGATTCTTAAGCCTGTGTGGTTGATACGCCTGATTAACGACGCCATTTATTTGCAGTTGCTCTAAAGCTCGCATTAAATCAGTGATTAACTCAGGGCTTGTCCGTTTAAGCTTGCGATAGTCTTCTTTAAATTGAGGTTCCGGCTTAAGTTTATACACCATCAGTTATCCAGAAAATCTTTTAGATCTTTTACATGAGCAAATTCGGGGACATTATCAGGAATGATTCCCAGCTCTTTGGCCTCAGCGGCGACTAAAGCCCGTCTGGTTTTCTCTGTCGGTTCGTCTGGTTCAGTTAAAACTTCGAATGGAATTTTCTTCTGAATGATTAACTGTCTTGCGGCCATGTTAAAGTAAGCATTAATACTTAATCCCGTAGCACTTAACTCTTTTGTCAATTTAGCTTTAAGCTCATCATCAAGCCGAATAGTTGTTGCACTCGTTGCCATAGTTATTCCCCTTTCTTGATGACATCATTATAACATACAAATGACATCATCATTTATTGAAAGACTACGGCATTTTGTTTACAATTTCAAAAAAGCATAGTGTCCAAGCCGCATCCTCCCCCCCGTTCACAGACTACTCGCAAGTCATGATGAACGGGGGTGTTTGTTTCGTCTATTTTTTTAATTTCCGTTGCCGCTTCAACCACAGATAGATCCAAACCAAGGGACCCGCTAGAATTAAGAACAGACGAACCACCAGACTCATTCCCCAGCGTTCGATCGTATTCTCTTCACCATCGGCCTCTCCAATGCGGGCAAACCCAAAATGGCCCGTATTACCATAGTTTGACCCGATGCGTAAGGATTCCTGCTCAGCGTTCTTTCGGGGCTGATTTAACTGCTTGCCCTTGTCGGCTGACTGGTCAACGTGCCGCCAAAACTGCCCGTAAAGCAACGGAAAGAAGACCAGATAGCTCACCACAAGGTAGACATTCCACCACGAAAGGGCCAACGACCAGTCGCCATTCTGGGTATTGAGATTGTGGAGAAAGAAGATTAAGGCAAACGGAAATAAGCCTTTAAGATACGTTTTAATCATGTGACATTACCATCCAATTTCATGTTTAGCCCCATTTTATCCAAACTGTCTTACCAGCCTGTCTTAAACGTCTTTAAGGCTATTTATGTCTTCATCGTACCGCTCGCCCTATGTATTAGCAACCCAATTAAATCATTATGGATCTTCTTATTTTCTCCCAACAAGCAAATGGTCAAGCCCCCACTTTTGAGAATTATCAAAAGACTGGGAACAACCGCTCCAGACCCGCTACACCACTACAATTAAAGCGCTAAGGATTGCAACCTCTTAGTTAAAGTACAAAAAACGTGGGCCAAATGACGGCCAACCGCCTTTTGACCCACGTTTCGTTATTTCTGTTCGTACGTCTTAATCAAACCTTGTGTCCCGTCATCGCCCAAACCGAAGTCATCGACCATCGCTTCGTAGAGCAGCTTGGCTTGTTTGGTCGCCGGCAAATCTAGCTTCATCCGGTCGGCCTCCTGTAAGGCAATTCGGAGATCCTTTAGGAAATGCTTGGCGAAGAAGCCCGGCGTGTAGTCGCCCTTTAAGATTCGGGGCACGTAATTGTCCATGCTCCAGTTGTCGGCACCCCCACTGCTCAACGTGGCTAAGACCTGCGGCAAGTCCAAGCCTGCCGCCTTGGCGTAGACCAGCATCTCCGTCAATCCGGTCATTGTTCCGGCAATCATAATCTGGTTGGCCATCTTGGTGTGTTGGCCCTTGCCGGCTGCACCAAAGTAGTTCACGCGTTGCCCGATTTGTTCAAAAATCGGTAGAATCTGATCGTAGGCGGCGCGGTCACCACCCACCATGACGGTTAATGTGGCATTCTTGGCACCCACATCCCCGCCGGATACCGGTGCATCCAGCGCCTGAATGTGGTGGTCATGCGCCAGACCGGTTAACTTGACCGCCAACGCCGGCGTACTCGTGGTCATATCGACGATGATACTGTCCGCCTGAGTCCCGGCAAAAACGCCATGCTCACCGGTATAAACGGCTTCCACATCGCTGGGATAGCCGACCATGGTCATCACCAGCTTAGCTTGTTGGGCCACAGCTTGAGGAGAATCCGCCCAAGTGGCTCCGGCATCCAAGACGCGTTGGGCATGAGCCTTCGTCCGGTTATACACCACGACGGCGTTGCCCGCCTTTAACAAGTTCGACACGATCCCAGTGCCCATCACGCCAGTTCCGATAAATCCAATTTGCATAAAACGTGACCTCCTTCATTCATCTTGCTTTCTATGGTACCACGTTCATTCATCAACTATGGATAAAGTCCCCCGCGTTCAGGCCGATCGTAAACATTCGCCGCCACAACTAGGCGATTTGCAGCAAATTAATTGACTTCACTAGACCAAATTTTTCTTCAGCCCTGAATAGCTTTTACAAATTTAGCAAAAATGTGCAACAAATTCGGCCAATTTTACATTAGTAATTAGTAGAGGGGGAAAAGTCGATTCCATAAAAAAGGAGCTGACCCGCAGGCCACCTCCTAGAGATTACGATTCAGTTGAATTTGACGGTTCCTTGGCCTTAGTTGCTTTCTTAGCCGGTTGCCGCCGCTTACGAATCACATGAATAATCAAGGTCACGACAATCGCGCCAATCACAATGATCCCAAAGGCCGTGGCCGGGATCTCAATGTCAATGGCGGGAATCGAGACGAAGAGCTTTACCGCAATTAAGGCAATCAAGATATACGCCATCGGTTCCAGTTCCGGAATCCGCCGCATGAGCTTCATAATCACCTCGGCGACTCCCCGCATGGCTAGGATCCCAATCAAGCCCCCAATCAACACGATCACGGGATTGCTGGAAATCGCTAACGACGCCAGAACGGAGTCCACGGAGAAGATGATATCCATCATTTCAATCTGTAATACAACGGACCAGAATAAGGGTAAGAATCGTTTTTTCTTATCCTTAACCAGCTTACGGGTGTGTTTAACCCGCGTCTTGGTGAAATACTGAAACACCAGAAAAACCAGATATAGTGCACCAATGACCTTAATTTCCCAGAAATTAATCAGATACGTTCCCAGTCCAATGATGATAAACCGGAAGATGTACGCACCCCAAATCCCGTAGAACAGGGATTCTTCCTGCTGCTTACGCGTCGGCAATGACTGCGTTTGGGCAGCAAGCACGACGGCATTATCTACGGAAAGTAGACATTCGATGAGTACCAGTGAAAAAATAATTAGCCAATCGTTACCCGAGGTAATCACGGTTTCCCAATTGTGAAGATCAAAGAAAGGCCCATAGAGTTGGCCCAGAAAGTGTAACAACGGTGTTTTCAGCTCCTCAATATCTATGTTGACGATAGAATAAATATATTTTTATCTGGATTAGTTTACCACACTGCCCCTAAACTTGCGACTGTTTTATCCAGTGTGCCCCACAACCACTTATAGCATTAGTTAGTTCACTTAACCCGTTTACTGGATAAAATGTTGAAAATGTAACGGAGCCGCGTTACCATATAACTGGCTTTGGAGAAACTTAGCTTCAACTTTAAGGGAATGGATGATGATTTTGAAGAAATTTGTGACAATTTTGGGGGTCACGCTCGCTTGTGCCCTCGCTGGTGGTCTATCGACGATTTCCGCCGATGCCAGCAGCTACCTGGGTATTAAGAGTACCAAGAACACCAGTTACAACGCCCGCTTTGTCAATCAAGGCAGTCGTAATGACGGGATTTATTACTACGCCCCCTACTACACGCAACGCTCGGCCAAGACCCGCGATGCCAGTGGAAAAAACTGGCAACATCGCTTCGTCAAGGTCAGTCAGATTGCGACGCTGTCTAACGGGGTGCAATTCGCGAAGTTTTCCTGGTACGGCGACACGATCGGCTGGGTTGACGTCCGCGCACTAGAACCGTTTAGTCGCAGTCAAAATGCAAAAGCCCTCTTGAACAACGCCCACTTTCAAGGGAGTGCCATGCTCTTCAACAGTTACGCGACTGGTGCGAGTCACGTCAACGTCGGTTACGCCGATGCTACGACCAAGACGTTGAATTCGTCGACGACCATTTACCCCATCGCTTCGCTACAGAAGATCATGACGGGAGCCCTCATCGAACAGTTGGCTGGTCAAGGAAAACTGTCGCTGAACAACAAGCTCAGTCGTTACTACCCTGGCATCAAGAATAGTAACCAGATTACGCTCCGACAACTGTTAAATCAACGCTCCGGCATCGACATGTCCGAGTCCACGCCTTCGACGCTGTTAACGACACAATCCGCCGAAATCAACTATACGCTAAACCAGCTTTCAGTTGGGAAAAGTGGTAGCTTTAACTATACGAATGCCAACTTTACGTTGTTAGCCGGAATCGCCTCTAAGGTCACCGGTAAGAGCTACGATCAGCTGGTCCAAGATCGGATTATTGCGCCACTGAACCTCAAGCACACCTTCGCTTGGAGCAACCTGCCCAAGAGTGGTGTTGTGGCCAATGGTTACAGTTACGCCAATGGCAAGAACTATAACCCAGACAACGCTTCTCAAGCGCTGGTCTCTTCGCTTTTAGGCGCCGGTAATTACTACTCAACGCCGGCTGACTACTACGCGATTCAAAAGGGCCTTCGTAATGGTAAGATCCTGACGACCAATCAGTATTACGATTTGGCCAACGACTATAAGTTAACTTATGGTGGTGGGCTATACCATTACAGTGGCAGTATGAAGCGCGTTCGCGGAACCCTCAGCGGCGCCGGTTATGAAACGGTCCTGTACGGCTCGGAGGGCAACAAGTCCGGGGTCGTCCTGTTCGCCAACCAAGCACCGACACGGTCGATGGATGGCTTGGCCAAGACGCTCTATGATCTGGCACGCTACTATGACGAACACTAAACTTGACCGACCGGATTTTTAGTCGGCAACGGCTCGCTCAACCAAAACGAGACGGCACCAGCACAATTGCCGGTACCGTCCCGTTTTGGGTTACATATTATTAGCTTGTGAGTGCCTGTGGCTGGCACCAGCTTTCAGCAACGCAGGTCGCCTTACCGTTCGTCTATGTGTCGTACTGGTTAAGGTTGTAGGTGGCAATGAGGTTGGTAAGCTTCTTGGCATAGCTGGGATCCGTCGCATAGCCGTTTTCCTGTAGCAACTTGGCCGCCGTCTGGTAATCCGTCACGGTTTGCTTGAAATAGCTACGTTTCAGTAAGGCATCGTGATCCAAGATCGCCGCGGTAAGCGTCGGGTAATCCCGAAAATTGGCGTGCACTGAAATCTTCTTATTATTCACGTATTCATTGGTTAAAAAGGACTTGGTGCGGCCCTCGTAACTCCCCTTCACCCCAAAGGGATTATTGGCCTGCAAGAAGAGTTGTGAGGTCCCCCAACTGGACTCCAAAATGGCCTGAGCAATCACGATGCTGGGTAGCACTTGACCGTTTTGTCGATAGACGCGTACCGCCGGCTTGGCCATTTTTGTGATAAACTTTTTTTGAGCCGCAGATTCATTATCAGTAGAACTATTCGCCGTTTGTGCAATGCGCTGGTTCTGAATTTCCGTCTTGATTTTACCGCGAGCCAGCAGCCCGCCACCCAAGACGAGTAAGACCATGACGAAGATCCAGGTGGCAGTTGCTGGGTTGTGGGTTGTTTTTCTTTTGGCTTTTCGACGCTGTGGCACCCGGATTCCTCCAATCTCGGTTATAATGTTCTCAATTATAACGAGTTTTTCTTTAGATAGAATGAATTATCCAAAGCCTCAACAAAACTTAAACTTTACCTTGAAAGGAGACCGCCCATGCTACTGAGTGCGAGTATGGTTTTAATTTGCTTGGTTATTTTACTAACGATTTGGGACCCCCACGGCCTAACCAGTGCGGTGGTTACCGTTCTTAGCGGTGGCTTAATCACGCTACTCGCCACCCTGTCCCACCGGCCGTGGGCACCGCTTATTGCGGGTACCGGGCGCCTGATCATCGCGTTGATTGGTGCTTGGGGGCTGTTCACGCTACTGCTCATCCTGGGAACGCCCCGGCTGATTGTCCGCAAACGCGAACGCTTAACGCTGGGACTTCTCGCCGGCATCTGGGTCTGGCTCTTTCTGGGTGTCGCCTGGATCTACGCGGTCGGTCACGGCACCTTCAACGATACCGTGTGGCCTTGGCTGACCTTCATTCCCGCATTTAGCCTTTACCTTGGCGTTCTCTTCGGTGCGGGACTCGTCGGCTACCTGCGCGTTATCTGTTTGCGGTCCCGGCACGCCGATACTTTAGTCATTCTCGGCGCGGGCTTGCTCAACGGAGACCAAATTGGCCGGGTCCTCGGCACGCGGCTGGATACCGCCTTAGCCTTTGCCCAACGCCAGGACCATCCCGTCACCCTGGTGGTTACCGGCGGTCAGGGCCCCGACGAAGCGTTGAGCGAGGCCGCCGCTATGGCCGCTTACCTCACGCAACACGGTTATCCCGCCGAACGCATCATTCAAGAGACCGCTGCGACCAATACTCGGACCAACCTAATCAATAGCCAGAAGCTCTGGTGGCGATTACCCCATCAAGGAGGGCGCGTGGTTCTGATTACCAACGGCTACCATCTCTTCCGTACCCGACTTCTCGCGCACCAACTGGGCATCCACGCCGGCGGTTACCCCGCTCCCACCCGACCAGGATACATCGTCATCGGTTGGGCCAGGGAGTTCCTCGCTTTGATCATGCTCCATCCACGACTGCATCGCGGCATTCTCATTGCCATGATCGCCACCAACCTGTTGTGGATGCTTCCTTAAATTGAGATCGAACATTCATACACGCGTCCCAGACCAAATTTGGCGAACGGTAAGGCGGCCAGTACGTGACTATCGGATGATGATAGTCACACACCAGGTCTTCAATCTGTGTTTTACCTGTCAACCTTCAGTCCTAAAACAGCAGCGTGAGTCTGGGCCCACGCTGCTGTTTGTCACTTAGTTTAGTTCAGGGGCGTAACCGCCAACTGATTGCTGACATTGTAAAATTTAGGCTTGGTCCACGCCAACATTTCCGGGGTTAATTTTAACTGGACCACGTCTAACCGGTTGTAGGGCTGGAAGTAATAGGTCAGCGACTCGCTGCACGTTGCCGCCCGGTAGACGGAATACGTGGGACGGTACTGGTGACTCTTGGGAACGGCCACGCTGTCCAGTAGGTGCCACGCGCTGATAATTCCTTCCGATTCATCGGCGGGCAAATCGGCACGTTCCTTATAGTAGGCGGCGCGCACGAAGCGGCCACCCGGCGTGTAGGACCCGCTCGGCACGGGCTTGCCGGAGAAGCGGCCGGTCGTCACCCGTGGGGCGTTTAACGGAACCGTCCCCATTTCAAAATCATCGGTATAGTTAACGTACTGTCCCAGCCGTTCAAGTTGTAATTCAAAATCTTTACTGTTGGTCACCACGCCCAACGGATTTTCTCGAATACGCATGGGGAAATGCGTGGGTTCAATCACCACGGTACGCCCCGTCCGATCGACCACCGCAAAATGGAGCTCGGAATCGCCAATATTGTTGACGGCGTAGGCCCCACTCATCAACTGAATCTCAGCCAGGTGCACTTCAATGTCGGCCACGGAAGCGTAGTTAGCCAGCAGATAAAAGGAGAATTCATACGGTGCCAGATGAACCTGTCCCGGGGTCGGCCGTTCAACCAACCGTGAACCGTTGGCAAACGTCAACTTCTGAACACTTAACCCCATCTCATTGACGCCATCCGAAACATCAATCTCGTGGTGGTGGGCCCCACCGCCACCGATCATGGCGTAACGATTGGTATGCCACTGGTTATCAAAAACACTCTGCCACCGATACCCCCGCGGGACAAACAGGGGTTGGACGTAGAGCGCATGCCAATCCATGGTCCGGGCCAAGATGTGACTCCCATCCTTGGCAATCTGTAAGATACTGGTACACATGGCAACCGCCCACCTTCCGTATGCTTGACTTCAAAAAATTTATGTCCGTTATCGCCCGTAGCGCGGGTAATCTGCCGGAAACATGCCCCAACCTTACGGCCACGGTCGATTGACTGCCCCGTGACCCGCATTCCCACAAACCCATCATCCAAAACAAGATTAATCTAATTAATTAAGTTTACGGGAAAACACCTAAAACTGCAATCAAAGTGTTTTCGGCGTTGCCGCATCGTCCAGGAATGCTTGGAAACGCCGGTCAATCTCTCGTTGGCGCGCAGTGACCGTCTTGCCTGACTCGGCAACGGCCGCCGTGATTTGAAGGTACGCAAACATCACCTGACTCTCGTCGAGATGGTACTGGGCCGCCAATCGGGTGGCTAGGGCAAACCGGTCACGCGTCAGCATGGCCGCGAAAGGACTATGGTAAGCCTGTTGGTGCTTCGTCATTTTTTCACGTTCTTTCTTTTAGTTAGTATGCGGTCTTCTACTTTACCCGCTTTATTCTCAGTGTCAACGAAAGGGTTTCTTAAACTTTCTTAAATAAAGCCAAAATCGGCCCGATTCCCCCTTGATATGGTAAAATTGAGAGTGAACTGCACCCTGCTTGCACGGCGGGAATTTGATTAGATAGAGAGGACTAAGATTACATATGCGAGAACGGATAAGAAAGCTTCACCACAACCGGATTTTTGCACTCGTATTCTGGTTAATCGTGGTCTTTGCGGCCATTGTCACCTTGCCAAATGTCAAGACGATTATTCAATATGATGGTCAACCACAATTGGCAAATACGAGTCAACCCGTTAAGGCGACCCAGCTCAAAAACAACTGGGGGCGTAACCTGAACGGAACGTACACTGTCAACGCGGTCTTTAACAACCCTGATGGTGCCCTCACAAACAAGCAACTGGCCTCAGTCAACAAGACTGTGTCCGAATTGCAGAAGCGGTCCAGCTACTATGGTGTCCAAAAGATCACGACCATGACCAACACACCAACGAGCCGCACCCAACTCCTTTCCAAGGATAAATCCACGGAAATCGTTCAACTCGAGGTCAGCCACAATCAAGGAACCGTACGGCAAATCACCTCACAACTGAAATCACAGATCTCAACGGTCGGCTTGAACACCTACGTGACGAGCCCCGAGATTATCAGTGATGCCGCCAATGAGCACATCTCATCATTCACGTTAATCGTCATCTTGATGACCATGCTGATTGCGTTAATTGCCATGGGGATTTTATTCGCGTCAATCATCGCCCCGATTATCACATTTTTAGCTATTTTAATTAGTTATATTGCGACACTCTCCCTGGCGACCAACCTGGCCTATCACTGGAACTTTGCGTACTCCGAGTACACGCCGATCTTCCTGCTGTTGGGAATCAGCCTCTTCACGTTACTGACCAGCTTCTGGTTCTTCCGGGAACTGCGTAACCTGACGGACGATGGTGCCGACAGCCAAGCCGCCACCTCTAAAGTGGTCAATGACTTGGGTTATCGGATCTTAATCAGTACGTTGAGTTTAACCATCGCCTTTGGCAGTCTCATGCTCTTTGATTTCTCGACCATTCGGGCATTTGGCTTATTGGGCATCGGCTTCGCCATCACCGGGATCGCCAGTGTCACCTTGGTTCCCGTCTTTACGGGAATGCTGGGCAACAGTCTCTTCTGGCCGAAGAAGACGCGGCCACGGCTTAAGGATCACAAGTTATGGTTCCATTTGACCAAATTCGGTCTCTGGCAACCTTGGATTGCGGTCGCCGTGGTTCTGTATCTAATTGTCCCCGTTGTCTTTGCCAACCGGACAAACCTCAACTATGACAACGCCCAAGACATTCCGAATAATCAAGCCGTGCAGGGTGCTCGGGTTTTAAGTGCGCATTTTGGCCAAGGGAAAGCAACGCCAGTCACGCTGTACATCTCAACCAATCAACGCCTCGACAATCAAAATCAACTCTATCAACTGGATAATCTGACCAAGAAACTTCAGGCACAACCAGGGGTTGCCTCGGTCACTTCCGTCACCCAACCGGGTGGTCAGCCCATTACACAGTATTACGTATCTAACCAACTGAGTTCCCTTAACGAAAATATTACGGGAATCGTCGGTCAGTTGGGCACCGTCCGCAATGACCTCCAGTCTGATAAGACGAATCTGAAACAGTCTACGCTGAAGTCCGAAGTCAAACGCCTCAATAAGTTAACGACGCAGACTACGGCCTTAATGAGTGACAGTAACGTCTTGCAGTCATCGCTCCAAGCAGCACTGAGTCGTTCAACTGCTGCGGGCACCACGAGTACGTCTAAACGGATCACGCGTTACATCAACCAGTTAAACGCCGTCAATACAGAGTTAAACACCGCCGTCAACGACTTAACGGCCATCTCCAATTCTGTCGGCACGGTGAACACCGGGGTAACCAACGCGCAATCGAGTCTGAGCAACTATGCCGAAGCCATCAAGGCGGTTAGCGATAGCTTGAAGACGTCCAGAAAACAAGTGTCTAGCATGCAAAAGTCCTTGAATAAGATTTACCTTTACCTCAGTGGCTTGCAGTCTTCTGAAGCGGCCAAGTCCTTATACTTGTCACCAACGCAGATTGCCAGCGGTGATTTCCAACAATCCTTGACCAACTACACGGATGCCAAGGTGCAATCGACCTACTTAACGATTACGTTGAAGCAGGCACCGAATGCGAAGACCACCACGCAAACCCTAAAGCAACTCAAACAAGTTGCCCAAAGTCAATTACGTGGGACGGTACTGAACAACGCCACACTCACCTTCAGTGGTCAGCCAGTCGTTGCTAGCACCATCCAGTCGCAATATCAACACGACTTACCACGGGTCTTAATTCTGGTCTTTGGCATTACGCTACTCCTGCTCGTTCTGTTCAGTCGGTCGCTGCTTCAAGCCGGTTACTGGTTCTTGACGTTCCTGGCTTCTGCTGCGGCAGGTTACCAGTTAACCCAACTCATCATGGGCTGGATTACCGGAAATAGTGAATTCAACTGGCAAGTTCCTCTGCTGGCCTTCATTCCACTCACCGTTCTCGCGGTGGTCGAGTTGACCCAGTTGGCCTTGAGCTATCGGCTGAATGATGGTCCCCTCCTCGACTGGTTATTGCCAGGAATTCACGAGGTCGGTCAGACCATGCGTCACTCACTGTTTATCATCATTGCGGGTGTTCTCGGTCTCTTAGCCGCAGAATCCCAGACGTTGACTGCCGTGACGCTGATCACGATCTTCACCGCCATCATCTTCAACCTGGCCTTGCCGTTGATGGCGTCATCCTTCGGTAAGCTTTCCGTTATTATCCCGGCACAAAAGCCGATGCAATTCCGGAAACGCAAGCGTGCCGATCGTAAACCCGTTCGCGTGGCCAAACGTCATGACGACACAACCGATAAGAAGTAACGACTACACAAAAGCAACGCCCACAAATGGGCGTTGCTTTTTTAGTCGAAATTGATCGCCTCACCGTTCACAAAACATGACTCGAATCGCAGCCGGACAGCTTATTTCTTTACCGGCGTGGCACGGTGAAAGACCCGCCAACCGGTGATCACGCTGGCAACCAGACAGATCCCCAACGACACCATAAACGCCACGTGCATCCCCGCAATAAAGATATCCGGGTGTGCCGGCAGGTAGGCCGTGACCTTGTGCCCCGCATAGTGGCCCATTGCCGAAAATAAGACGGTTGTGGCCACCGAGATGCCCACAATCATCCCCATTTCACGAGCCAAGGCATTGACCCCACCGGCCACGCCTAGGTGCTTCATGGGGACCGAGCTCATGACGATTGCATTGTTCGGGGCCATGAAGACACCGTTGCCGAAACCAACGAGACCGACAAAAAACATGAAGAGCCACAATGGCGTGGCCAGATTGGCCAGCATGTAGCCCACCTGACTGATGGCAATCAGGATTAGCCCCACAAACGTCAAGATTTCCGGTCCAATCTTATCCGAAATGGTCCCGGCAATCGGCGCCACTACGACCTGCACAATGGGAAAGGTCATCAACGCATACCCGGCGTAATTGGCGGGCATGTTACGCGCGTTTTCCAAGTAGAAGGGTGCAATGACGTTGAAGAAAAAGTTGGCCACAAAGATCAGAAAGGCGCAGAGAATGCTGATAGTGAAGCGCTTATTGGCAAATAAATGAAGCGCCAGAATCGGCTGATCCAACCGCAGTTCCAGCCGCACGAAGACGATCGTGGTGATCGCGGCGATGGTAAAAAGACCCAGAATCGCCGGCCGGCCAAACCCAATCTCTTGGCCAATAAAGACGCCGGCAAACAACGTCACAATGATGAGCGCAAACAACGTGGCACCGGCCCGGTCGATCGGTTGCCGACTCATGGTAATGTCTCGCGGCAGGATGCGTTGCCCGATCAAAAAGGCCACGATACCAATCGGTACGTTAATCCAGAAGATATACCCCCAGCTCAGGTGTGCCAGAATCAGGCCGCCGACACCGGGGCCCGCAATACTTCCCAAAGCCACAAACGAGCCAATCATTCCCAAGGCCCGGCCGCGCTCGTTAAACGGAAAGACTTCGGTGATGATGCCACTGTTGGTCGCCATGGTCATGGCCGCCCCAACGGCCTGAATCGCCCGTGCCACCAGCAGAAAACCCAGTCCAACGCTGAAACCACAGAGAAGTGAGCCGACCGTAAACAGGATGGACCCTATTTTGAAAATCCGAATCTTCCCACGGGTATCCCCGAGCCTCCCAAACAGAAGCAATAATGCACAAATCACAATTAAATAGATGGATACCACCCATTCCGCCCGATTCATCGGAATGATGAGGTCCTTGCTGATGACGGGCAACGCGATGTTGACGATGCTCGCGTCCAGAGTGGACATAAAGGTAAAGAGGCAGACCGCCACCAGAATCCACCAGCGATGTTTTTGAATCTGCGGATCATCCGCAAAACGTTTACCATTCATCGGCCATGCTCCCTTACTTACCGTTCGGCGAGGCGTGCGGCCACCCAAGTGGCTTGGGCCTGTGCCCGAACTTGTTGTAATTGACTCACCTGCTGGGCATCGACGACATCGGTCGGCACCATCCGGGGATGATCGGCGAGATAGTCGCGCACCGCCCGTAAATTTTTCAATTGTAACTGACTAAATTTCTGAAAATCCAGCAAAATCGTCCGCTGATCGGTCAACGAAAGCAGGTGTAGGAAGTTACACTTAATCTGAAAGACCAACTGGGCCTGTTTGTTGATTGTGACCGGAACCATGACGAGCTGGGCGAAATGTTCTCGGCCCAACGACGTGATTCGGGCCACCTTTTTCGAACGGGACTGCCCCGCTTCGGTCACCAGCGTAATCTGTTCGCGCTGTGCCAATCGTTCCAACAGTGGATAGAGCACACCATAACTCACGGTCTGTTCTTGCCCCACCACCGTGGCTAGGGCCTTGCGCAGTTGATAGCCTGACATGGCATGATCCATCAGCTGACCTAGAATAAATAATTCGTACACCCGCATCAACTCCCTTATCGGTGACTCATTATAGTATATCTGCCCGATATATACCACAAAAACTGTTGGTAATCGTCAGTTGAAAGTGAAAACGGGCCCGAGATGCAGTCATCTCAGGTCCGTTTAGCTAATATTACATATCAATTTCGGCGGTCAACCGTTGGGCTTCAGCGTTGGGGAGCAATTTATACTGCACGTCGCCTTCATCTGGCAACACGGCCATCAACGTCCGCTCGTCATCAAAACGCCCCAGGTTAAGCGCCATCTGGCCGTCAATCTGGGCAAAGCCTTTCATACCGGTCGAAATAAACTTGTGAATATCCTTAACGCGGTCCTCACGTGCCTGGGCCTGTTTGGCCGCACCGGCTAACGTGTACCCACTGTCCAGAAAATATTTCATGATCGAGACTTTAATAAATGTCTTAAACGTGTAAACGCGGGCCTGTTGACCATCGTCCCGTTCACGTGACGTGATGAGTCCCTTCTTCTCCCAGTAACGTAGCTGCCGGGCGGACACATCGGTCATGGTTGATAACTCCCCGATGCGAAAAACTAACCGATGAAAGTCAAAGGCTTCGCGAATCTGTTCTGAAAATACTGCCATTGCTCACGCTTCCTCCCCATGTTAACTTACTTACCAATCCTGTTAGATAATACCAAGGTTTGGGGTAATATTGCAACTAAATTGCAAAAAGTAACGATTTGTTTAAGACATTTAACCCGTTTGCAAACGGGTTGTTACATATTTGTCACATTACATTGGTAGTCTAGTAATTGTAATAATTCATGAGGAGTTGTCAGTAGGAATGAAGAAAGTTGTTAAACTATTAGCCGCATTTGCGTTAGTTTTGGTTGGGGCCTTCGCTATTTCGATGAGTACCACAACCACGGCATCAGCCAGTTCCAATTCTAACTTTAAGTCTGTTTACAAAGTTGCGAAGTCCCACTTAGGTGCGCGTTACGTTTATGGTGCCACTGGTCCTTCTGCATTTGATTGCTCTGGGTTTACCAGCTACATCTACAAGAAGGGTGCTAAGACCACGTTACCTCGGACGGCCCAAGCCCAATACAACAAGTACAAGCACGTTAGTTACAAGAACATTCAAAAGGGTGATTTGGTCTTCTTCGGTTACAGCAAGGGTTCCATTTCCCACGTTGGGATGTACATCGGTGGCGGCAAGATGATTGACGCCCAAAACCGTGGCGTGGTTCGTGAAGCCGTTCATGCCCCATGGTGGCACGCTGTTGGTTATGCCCGCGTGGATACCGCTACTAACGCCGACTAGTTCTGTCTGAACCTCATGAATTCAAATGAACGATCTTAAAAATGACCCGTTACGCGTAAGCAGATGGCTTGCGGTAACGGGTCTTGTGTCGCCAAAAAAGTCATCACTTGTCGCGTTTGCGCCCAAACAAGTGATGACTTTTTAAATTTAAGTTTACGCTACCGTATAGCGCATGGTCCGATGCGGAATGCCCGCTTCTTCAAAGACCTCACCGATTACGGTAAATCCGAGCTCTTGGTAGAAGTCCAACGCCGTCTGTTGGGCATCCAACTCCACCCTAGTGACATCAGACTTCTTAGCGTCCGCCATAATTTGCTTGATGAGCTCACCGGCGTACCCGTGGCGCCGGGCCGCCTTTTCCGTGGCTACCCGTTGAATCTTTACGCGGTTGCCCGCCAACATGTCAATTCTCGCGGTGGTCACGGGCTGATCGTCAACGTAGCCCACGTAGTGCATTTTATCCTCGTCTGTGCCATCCAGCTCTATCTGTGGGTCAATCCCCTGTTCGCCAATGAACACATCCTTACGAATCTGTAAGGCATCCTGATAGACGGGGTTCAACTTACCCCAAGCCATTCTAATTTCCATCAAACCATCCTCGTTCTAATCTTTTTGGTTGTAGCTCAACACCTGAATGTCGTCCGGTGTCAGTAGTAACTTGGTTAAACTGCCATTGGCGGGCCGCACACTCAGGTCGTATTTTCCCTGACCATAACGTTCCATCAGGCTCAGCAGAGTGTTACCGTGACTGATCATCAAGACCTTATCGCCATCCTTGAGGTCTGGATTGGCACGAATCAGCTCAAAGGCCTGATCGACACGTGCCCAGTACTCTTCGTTATTTTCGGCTTGACGGAAGGGATCGGCTTCCTTTAAGAAATCCTTGGCCTTGCCAATAGAGTACTTCTCCTCGATGGCCTTAAATGTTGGCACCCCGTGAGGTGCCCCGGCCACGTACCACGCCTGCGCCATGTCGGTGCCCTCGTAGTACCCGTAGAACTCTTCACGAAAATACGGGGCCGTGGTCAATTTAGCCGCTGGCTGAGAATGGTTGGCCGCTAAAATCGTCTTAGCCGTCTGCTCAGCGCGTGTGGTATCACTACAATACGCCGCCGCAAACGACACGTCTTTCAACCGTTCACCGGCTGCCTTGGCATCCGCAATCCCGGCATCGGTCAAGGGCGAATTACTCCAACCCTGCAATTTATTATAGATGTTGAAATAAGTCTGTCCGTGCCGCACCACATACAACGTGATTTGCTTGTCCATAACGTCTTCACACCTTTCGTTTACTGACACTTTTTTCTCTGACTCTAGTGTACCAAATAACGCTGACAATGGTATTGATTTCTTTGTCAGACAGATGATTATGCCAGCCTAGAGTTCACCAATGGTAAGGCGGCGGGCGGGACCCCATTTCAGCCAGCTGTTGGCGGCCGGGACTTAAACTTTTCCTAAACTTACCGCTAGAGCTACTATCTAGCGGCGTTATTTGCTAGGATAGGGAAAATACCCGTGTTACGCGCAACAGCCAAGTGCCGTTAACTATGGTAGAATAAGACTACTTATCTACAAATGAAGGAGCGAAATAACTTGGAACGTTTCAAAAGAATCTGGGCCAGAACCGGCACACGAATGGGCTTTGTCACCCTGCTGGTTGTGCTCTTCTGGCTAAAGACATTAGTCGCCTATTTCGTCGACTTCAAATTAGGACTGAGCGACCCCTTCCAGTTCCTCATCGTCATTTTAAACCCGCTCGCAACCACGGTGCTGCTCTTCGGACTGGCACTCTACCTTAAACGGGCACGGTTCTTCTACCCCTTTATCTTTCTGATTGACATCTTAAATACCCTGTTGCTCTACATAAACGTCATTTATTTCCGGGAATTCACCGACTTCATGACCGTGAGCACCGTACTGGGCTATTCCAAGGTGGATCAGGGACTCTCCGGCAGTTCCCTGGCGCTGACCTCACCACACGATATCCTTTACTGGCTGGACCTCGTCATCGTCTTGGTCTTGATGTTAATGCGTCGAATCTACGTTGATCCTCGTCCCGTCAATAAACGGGTGGGGTTGGCCGTTACCTCCGCCGCCCTTCTCGCCTTCTCCGTCAACCTGACGTTGGGCGAAATGGACCGGCCACAACTCCTAACGCGGACCTTCGATCGGACCTACGTGGTCAAGTACCTAGGCCTCGACGCTTTCACCGTGTACGACGGCATCAAGTCCGGACACACCAGTGAGATGCGCTCCCATGCCAAGAAGTCCGAGCTCAGCGGCATTTTAAAATACGTCCACAAAAACTACGCGGCCCCCGACAAGAAGCTCTACGGGGTGGCCAAGAAGAAAAACGTCATCATCATTCACTTGGAGAGTTTCCAACAATTTCTGATCAATAAGAAGGTCAACGGCCAAGAGGTCACACCGTTTCTGAACAAGCTCTACCGGAGCAAGTCCACCTACAGCTTTGACAACTTCTTCCATGAAGTCGGCCAAGGCAAGACCTCCGATGCCGAAACCATGCTGGAAACAGGAACGTACGGCCTGTCACAAGGGTCGTTGTTCACCCAGCTGGGGAACGATAATACCTTCCAGGCCGCACCGGCGATCTTCAATCAAGCCGGTTATACCACCGCGGTCTTCCACGGAAATGTCGGGAGCTTCTGGAACCGGAACAACACCTACAAGAACCTCGGTTACCAGTACTTCTTTGATGCCAGCTACTACGATACCTCTGGCGATAAATCATTAGGCTATGGCTTAAAGGATAAACTGTTGTTCAATGATTCCGTCAAGTATCTCCAACACTTGCAACAACCGTTCTACGTCAAATACCTGACCGTCTCCAATCACTTCCCGTTCTCCTTGGATAGTGAGGATAGTAACTTCAAGACACCGGATACCGGGGATAAAACGGTCGATAATTACTTCAAGACCGCCAATTATCTCGACCAATCAATCAAGGAATTCTACCACTACCTCAACAAATCCGGGTTAGCAAAGAATTCGCTGGTCATGATTTACGGGGACCACTACGGGATTTCTAACTCGTCCAACAAGAGTCTGGCCAAGTTGCTAGGTGTCGATCCGGACGACTGGAACGACTACGACAATGCCCAGCTTCAACGCGTACCGTTGATGTTTAATATGCCCGGCTACACCAAAGGTAAGGTTGAACACACCTATGGCGGCGAGATTGACGTCTTGCCAACGCTGATGCACCTGATGGGGATGAACACTAAGAAGTACCTGCAGTTTGGAACCGACCTGTTCTCAAGCGAACACAACCAGGTCGTGGCCTTCCGTAATCGCGACTGGGAAAGCCCGGGCTACACCTCCGTTGATGGCACCATCTACAGCAATAAGACCCAGCAGGAGATTCATCCGACGGGCAAGCTCAAGGCCAAGATTGAGAAGATGCAGAAGCACGTGAACCAGGGACTGAATTACTCGGATTCCTTGAATTCCAAGAACCTGTTGCGCTTCTACCATCCAAAGGGCTTCACGGCCGTTGATCCAGCCGATTATAACTACTCCGATGGCCTGCAGAAGGCCGAGAAGTTGGAGAAGAAGTTGGGCCTGAAGTCCACAAGCCTCTTCTCTCGGAATGGCGATAAATCCACGCAAGGGCTGTACAAGACGGATGCACCGGAACTCAACCACAAGCAAACCGATTCTAACCGGATCAAGATTACCAACCCAGATGACACCAGCGGTAAATAAAACTGGTTATCTCGGGACAAAATAAAGAAGCTATCCGTTCAATCGTTAGGTTGAGTGGATAGCTTCTTTGCATTTAATCAGCGTGCATTTTAAAGTTTAACTGGAGGTGCGACCTGAGCGGGACTCACCGATAGGTCCTAGCCAAACGTTCTTGTCGACATCGTCCGAGCCGATCGACCTGCCATTCGCAGAGTCTGGGTTGGAGTGCTGAGGAAGGACACCCCCACCACTGCTGGCAGGTACAACGACAGGTCAACGTTCACTCATGGCCTGCACTTAAACCAATTGCCGTGGTCAACTGCTAACCTAGCCGAGAGTGAAGCTCCAGATGAGCTCAGCCGTGGGATTCCCTTAGCGGCTGGTCCTCGCCGGTTAGGGAATGGCGACTTAGAAACGCCGGTCTGTAGCGGTTCTAAGCGAGGAGAAAGACCGCTTCTCAGGATTTCTCCGTCCTGCCCACCGCGTTCCAGCTCATCTGGGGCGAACGGCAAGGCGTCCAGTCCGTCTCGTGGCGCCAACTGCCGGATTTAATTCAGTCCTACGATTTCAGTGAAATCGACGTACTGTGCACCGGCCCGCGGCGCTCGGGGAAGTACGTGGACATGATGGCCTGCACGGCGATTGGCGCTTCCCCATAACCGATCGCAATCAGTGGCGACTTGCCGGGATAGGTGGCCCCATCCCCGATGGCGTAGATGCCCGGGACGCTGGTGGTCATCTGCCGGTCAACAGCAATCAGTCGATGATCCTCAGCTAGGTCTACGTCCCACGCGGCTAGAGCCGAATGATCCGCCGTAAAGCCGTAGCTGACGACCAAATCATCAACGATCTGATGGGTCATCTCTGCCGTTGCGCCAACCGGCTTCAACGTGACATCGACCGCGCCATCCGCCGTCGTCTGAAGATCGCGAATCAGGTAAGGCGTCTGTACGTTTACCGTGGAGGCTTCGAGCAGGTCCACCATGTGCGCCAACCCTCGGAACTGGGCCCGCCGGTGTAGGAGCGTCACAGACTTAGCCACGGATTCCAGCATCAGGGCTTGGTCGATGGCCGCATCCCCGCCCCCGGCAACCATCACCCGTTTATTTCGAAAATGCTCCAGGTCACGGACGCTGTAGAAAAGATGCTTGCCCGTTAAGGCGTCGGCGTTGGCCACATTCAATTTACGCGGCGTAAAGGCGCCATTCCCCACAGCCACGATGATGGCCCGCGTCTGGCTCGTCTCGTGAGCCGTGGTCACCGCAAACCCATCGGCATTGGCCACCACGTTGGTGACCGCCTCACCCGTCTTAATCGTCAACGGAAATTGCTGAAGTTGGGCCTGTTGACCGGCAATGAGGTCGCGGCCCTTGATGCCGGGGAAACCCGCCACATCCAAAATTGTTTTCTCCGGATACAGGGCATTGACCTGTCCCCCCAGCTCTGCGAGGCTTTCGATCACTTGGGTCTTCGCGTTGTGCATACCGGCGTAAAAGGCCGCAAACATGCCGACCGGACCGCCGCCAATAATCGTAATATCATAAGTTTCTGTCATTATCTGTACTCCATTCTTGAAATGCTAACTCTGTGAGGAGATGACCGTCATGAAACATCTGCGTGGTCTGACAATTTTATTCACCGCTCTACTGACCCTTGGCGGTCTCGCCGGGGCTTGGCACGCGCGCCAAGCGGCACTGACGAACCTGCGCGTCCCACAAACGACCACGGCAACCTTACTATTGCCCGGTAACAGCGGTGGCTGGCTGTCCATGCGCGACATGGTGCTCAGCCTCAACCGCCCTCACCTCGGCCACTTTGCCTTAACCGCTAAAGTCGCTTACAATGGCCACGTCCGCTGGCAACAACACCAGCGCCTCACCACCAACGTGCTGGTGCCCGTCCTCTTTAAGGATAACACGCACGCCCAGCGAGAAGCGACTCAGTTGGTGCCCGTCTTACGACAGCTTCACGACCGCTACGGGATTACCCACGTCAACTTCATCGGCCATTCTTCCGGGGGCACCATTGCCTACGACTATCTGAATCAATCTCAGCACGCGCCCGTCACCATCAGCCGAATCGTTTGCATTGCGGCCGACTTTCCGGGCTGCGCACCACTACGTACAACCTACCCCCACCTGCAGATTCTCAACCTAGCCGGTAATATTGGCCGGACGGGAAACGACAGCGAGGTCCCCGTGAACACGACCCTGCCGCTACGCCAACTCGTGGCCGGTCGCGTCGGCAGTTACCGTTTCGAGGAGCTAGATGGCCCCATCTGGGACATGCAACATTCCTTGCTCCACGAAAATCCGGGTATCGACCGGCAGATCATCCGCTTTCTCTATCCACCAAGCTGACTATTCTTCAAGATGCGTTGTCCCTGAAGCGTGCGCACCTCTCGCAGACCGGCGTTAATCAGCACGAAGATGGCTAGCCAGCCGATGGCAATCAGTGCCCACTGCTGAAGATACAGGATATCCAGCACGTCAAACGGCGCGTTCCAATCCCAACCGGCGTGTAACAAGATCGCCAACAGGTAGAACCGCAGGAACTTGGGCGCAACCATATTACTCCCAGTGACGGGTTGGTGCCGGTCCTTGGCTAAAATAATCGCCGCTCCCATGATGGCTGACCAAATGGTATGGGTGCCAATGGCCTGCCAACTGCGCATCAACAGTGTAACCAGTCCATACTGACCGGTATACCCGGCGGTCTCAAAGACGGCGAAGCCCGCACCGATAGCGGCCCCCACCAACAGGCCATTGAAGATATAGTTCAGCCGGAAGCGGTTAATGAAGAAGGCAATCACCAGCATCTTCGCGGTCTCTTCAATAAAACCCACGATTAACGCCGACTCCCACGATACACCGTTGCCGGACGGAATCAGCGAATACAGAATCATCGTGGCGACCAGGGACAGAATCCCCCCCACTAGGAATACGGCCATGAGTTGGTAGACAGAAATGTTGCGGAAGACGTTAATTTCAAAAAACATAATCATGAGTGAAAACGGAACGGCCAACGACCCGATAAAGATCATCCCCGGGACGGCATTGTTACTCCGAAATCCCAGAAACAACAAGGCTAATAGGACAAAGCTAGCGCCCAACACCGCAAAGACACGAGAAAACAGCCAGGGCTTCACTGGCGCCGCAGAGACGGCCTCCAGCGAAGGCGTGGTTTCTTTCGTGCCGACGATGAATAGGGATTCGGCATCATCCAAATCATGATGTTTAAACACGGCCGAAAACATTGAAAATAAATGAATTTCAACGACTTTGTTCTCGCCCGTCCACTCGTTCATCTCTTTAGTGGCATCGTCCAATAAATGATTGTGATACTCAAAATGCCGTTTAACCGGCTTAACAGACTCTTTATTCGCCATGATCTACTCCCCTTACACGGTGCTTCGACTTGGCTTCTAGTTTACCGTGAATGCCGGTTAGCTTCAACTTGCTTCCAACAAGGGTTGCTAAATGTAAACCGTTACATTATAGTTAAAGTAGGTGTTCAGCCCATTTAATATATATCGATCAAAGGGGATAGACGAAATCATGGCAAAACGAAAAATGATTCTAGACTTAGATACAGGTATCGATGATTCCTTGGCAATTGCTTACGCCTTGGGTGCTCCAGACGTAGACTTAATCGGGATTATCGGTTCTTACGGCAACGTGGTGGTCGAAGCTGGTGGCCAAAACTCATTGAAGATTTTGGAACTGCTCGGTCACACCGACATTCCCGTATACTTGGGTGAAAGTCACTCCTCAACCAGCGATCACTTTGACCGGATGCAAGTGAGTGCCGACATCCACGGTGAAAACGGGATCGGCCAAGTCGAACTTCCCGCACCTAAGCGGTCTATCGAAAAGGAATCCGGCGTGGACTTCTTAATCGATGCTGTTCACAAGTATGGCAAAGATTTGACGTTAGTCCCAACTGGTCCCATGACCAACTTGGCCGCTGCCATCAAGAAGGCCCCAGAAATTGCTACGGAAATCGGCAATATGACCTTCATGGGTGGGGCCTTGACGGTTCCCGGCAACGTAACGGCCTACGCCGAAGCCAACATCAACCAAGATGCTGAAGCCGCTAACGCCGTTTTAACCAGCCCTATGCATTCAACAATGGTGGGTCTGGACGTGACGCTACGGACCCTCTTAACCAAGAAGGAAACCCAACAATGGCGTGACTTGGGTACCGATGCCGGTGAAAAGTTTGCCGACATCGTGGACTACTACATCCAAGCCTACGTTGACGTCAACGATAACTTAGGCGGCTGTGCTTTGCACGATCCCCTCGCCGTTGGGGTAGCCTTGGACCCAAGCTTCGTGACGACAATCGACCTGAACATGGTCGTTAACTACAACAAGGAAACCTATGGCCGGACTATCGGTGATGATAACCGGTTGAACGAACCTACCAACGTCAAGGTTGCCGTAGCGGTTGATAAGGACCGTTACTTGAAGACCTTTATGGAATACTTGACGGCACTGTTCAAGAAGAACTAATTCTTTAATGATTTGAAGCCCCGCCCATCGATCGTGATGGACGGGGCTTTTTTAACGCGACGAAAATCAAAAACAGTACCACCACTTCTGGCAGTACCGTTCGCGCTTCACTTATTTGACTTTGTAATTAAAGTTATTGGTCATGGTCTTAACGCCACTATCCGCATATTGGTTCGCAAACTTCTTTTGTTGAGCTGCCGATAGGGATGAGAAGGCCTTCATGTATTCCTTATACAGGACCGGCCGCGCATATTTCTTACTATAAGCCGCTGCTGGACTCGTCTTGGTTCTGGTATACGTATAAGTCTTACCAGTCGTTGCCAAATGCCGGTTGGCCTTGGTTCCGGCAATTTTGGCGGTGAACTTGTTACTGGATTTCTTCGTTAATTTGAAGGTGTAGGTCTTCTTCGTCAACGAGGTGGTGGTCTTCTTATTAGCCGTCTTAAATTGGATCAGCTTATACTTCGTCGTCAGCGTTTGCCGATTCTTACTGAGTTTGGTCGACGTTGGCACACCATACTTTACGTTAGGTTTCGAACCAAAGTCGCCCAGGATCAGCATAGATCCGGTCTTGCCCCCTGATTTGTACGTCTTAAAATAAAAAGCCGTTTTGGATTTGGCACTCTTGTAGTACCGTTTCAGATCGGTATTGTTAATAGTTGGCTTCTTGGCCGCACTCGCCGAAATGCTGGGCGCAACCACACCACCTAAAGTCCCCAATGCCATCACTGTTAATCCTAACTTAACCACTAAACGTTTCATGACCATACTCCTCCTTATTCATTCACGCAATATATCTTTTATACTGCCATGGCTGTTCTAAAATTGCAACGAATCGCTCCCGTTACGCTAAGAGATCTGCAAAACGTTGCTTCAGGTATGCAGCCACGCCCGCTTCATTATTAGTCGTTGGTGTTTGGTGGTCAGCGGCGGCCTTAATCTCCGGTTGCCCATTTAACATGGCCACCCCATCGCCAGCGGCTTTAATCATGCCCAAGTCGTTCTCGGCATCACCAAAGGCCATTAGATTACTGAAGTCCCACCCAAAGTGGGTCAACAATTGGCCTAAGCCAACGGCCTTGTCCATATCCGCCGCCAAGAATTCCAGAATCTTTGGCTGTGAACGGACTACGTGGTACTGATCATGCAAGGCCGGCGTCAAGTTGTTGACGACCTGATCTAAGATCGGGGCATCCGTCGCCATAACCGCCTTACTGAAGAGGTGATCCGGTAAATCGGCGAACTTGGTCGGCACGAAGTCCATCGGGGCCTTTAGCATGTGCTGATAGACCGAGGGCGTCAGATCCGCCACAGGATAGACTTGATCAAAGTCCAAGATGTCTAACGGGTAGCCATTCTCCTGCGCAAACGCATGGAGTGGTTGGAAATCGTGCTTACTTAACCCGCTCTGCGCCAGTACTTCCTTCGTCGTATTTTGGATGACCAACGCGCCATTGAAGGTAATCGTGTAGTCTTCGCTAGTCGTTAAGCCCAGCTGTTCCAGATAACCCCAAATCGCATTGATTGGGCGTCCCGTGCACAATACCACTTTGATGCCTGCTGAATGCAAGCGCCGTAAAGTGGCCGCATTCTCTTCACTGATCGTTTTATCGGTGTTCAGTAACGTCTCGTCTAGGTCGAGCGCAATCATTTTTATCATTCGTTTTTGTCCTCCGTATACCCTCTAGTTTACACGTTCCTGGTCGTGAAGTGAACCACGTCTAGGCTAAAAGGTCCTGCCGGATAAGGGTAATAATCTGCTGATTCTCTGGTAAGTCGGCGTGATTGGCGTTTGCACCGGTCACCGTCATTTGTGTAAAACTCTTAACTTGCCCCTGAAAGATCAGTTTCCCGCGGTTTACACTGTCGAAGGGCACGATACCATCGCCATCATACCCCTTGCTGCCGGCAATCGAGTAAACGGTCAACGCCTTAGGTAAGCGATTTTTCCCCGCGATGAGTTGCTTAAACAAGGGGGTGTTGACACTCTGGTCCGGTTCCTCAAGGTTAAATGGCGAGGCGATGGTCATTAACCGATCGGCGTGGGCCTGCGTTTTCGCCAAATCATCCTCCAAAAAGATGGTCAAGACTAAGCCACCATTAGAGTGCCCCATGGCAGAGAAGTGATTGAAATGGTATGTCCGCTGAAGGGCTCGAAAGGCAATCGTAAACCACTTGGCCTGCTTTTGAATCGTCGCATAACCATCGTGATGATTCTCAAACCCCACAACAATGATTGGCTGCGTATCGTTAGCGCGAATGCTCCCCGTGTATTTCAAAGAACCATCCGTCATGACCTCTACACGTAACAGGCTGTGCCGCCGGGGAGTCTTCTGATTAAGACCCGCAACCAGGGCGTCAAATCGATTCTGTGTGGCACTCGACCCGGGAACTAAGAAGACCGGGGCCATCTGACTACGATAGGTCGCTTGAACATCGGCGCGCTGCTGTGGCCGCCAGAGAAATCCCGGGACACACAGCAAGATGAGGGCCAAGCCAATCACGAGCACACTACGAAATCGTTGGATCATGAGTCACCGCCTCCTCCGCTATGCTGGCCCACTTCACGAACGGATAATAAATCATCGTACTCAAGACGAGTTCGATCACTGATAGTAACAAAGCCGCCGAACTGCCGCCAGTTCCTAAATAGGCCTGCAAGATGCCCGGTGTGCCGTTTGCTAAGGGGTAAGCCACAGCGGGGACCCACCGCAACACGAGACAGCCCCAGCTCATGGCGATGCAGAGTAGTGGCGCCAAGATAAAGGGCACCAGTAAGATGGGGCTCAGGACGACGGGCAGACCGATTAACAGCGGTGCGTTACAGTTCCCTAATGTCGGGACCAAACAAGTCCAGCCCAGCCGCCGTTGTCGTTGATTGTGTTGTACCAGAAAGATTGCCAGCAACAGGGCTAAGACCATCCCCGGCCCACCACTCGTCGCGTACACATCCACGACCGTATGCACCGTAATGGGATGGGGAATCTGCCAACCGCTATGATCTAAAACGGCCGCTAAGTTCTGAATTGCCGCTACCGATTGGCCCCCAACACTGGCGATTGGCCCCAGCAGACCGAGCCATTGACCGACGCCCGTCACTAGGCCAAAGCCCAACAAGGTTCCTAGAGTATGGGGCAACTGAAAGGGCCACCGTGTCAACGTCTGAACGGCCGCATTGAGGCCCACCGTTTGGGTGCTGGCCCAGGCAAAACCAAGTCCCGTCAAAACAATGAGCCAGAGACTGACCGTCCCCACTGTCTGTCTTAACGGATGCTGGGTCACCCGTTGATGTCTAATCAGCCACCGATACCCATTTCCAACGATCAATCCCACTAAAATACCGATCAAAATCCCGGATAAGTCCGAGTTGCTGGCAACCCACTGGATGGGCCGATGCGTCACCAGCGATTGACGGTTCACGTTGCAGACACTGAGGGTAAGCATGGCGAGGATTCCCGCCATTAAGCGGTCAGCCAGCACTGGCGTGGCCGGGATCACCAGGTAGAAACTCACCGCAAACGCCACTAGGATGACCGTTAATCCCAGTGCGCCTGCGCTTAAGAGGCCCAGATAATCCCGCCATAAATTAAGCTGAAATGCCCACTTGGCCACGTGCAAAGTCTGGTAGTAATAACCACTCCGCTGTAGCCAAGCTTGATTGATGAAATCGGCCAAGGTCCCGACTAAAATTAACGGAAAAATCAGACGGAAGGCCTGGTAAATCGCCCGTATTTGTCGATTGCGTCGAAACTTGATCTCTAGACTAATGAAGCCCCGACCTAGTTCACTTGTTTGTTCAACCATCACCGTCATCCCCCCAACACCGTTGATTGTACGGCAAAGGGAGTGGCGTGACTTAATCAGGCCACTCGGTTCGTGTGGCAGTCACCTAAACTAACCACTGATCAATCTGGTGACTCACGGCCCCCTGTTGGTTCGTCGCTGCCAACCGTTTGACCGGCCCCGTGATGATTGCCGGATCGGCATTTGCAACCGCAAATCCCTGCCCCACCATCTCTAGCATGGCGTGATCATTCCCGGAGTCACCAAACGCCGCCATTTGATCCGGCGAAACGCCCCAAATTCGTCCGAGTGCGAGGAGGGCGGACGCCTTGCTCACCAGCGGTAACGTGACGTTCATCCCGCCCAGACCGCTGCTGGTACCCACGAGGCAGTTTTGAAAGTGCTGGTTGAACGCGGTAACCTGCGCACTCACCTCGGTCCGTAGCCACGTCACATCTAACTTGAGAATCGCGTCCGTGACCTGTGTGAGGTCTGCAACACTCGTCAGACTCGGATAAAACGCTTGGGAGTCGGCAAACCGTTGGCTGGTTGCCGATAGCTCGGTATACGCGCAATCCCGACCGCAAGCAATGACGAAACAGCCTGCCATGACCGGGGTCGTCTTCAGCCAACTCACGGCCGCACGCCAATCATCCGTCGGAATCGCTTGAGACTGCAATTGTTCACCCTGTCCCGTCACGGTGAGCGCACCATCTTCGACGATATAAGTCAGGTTTGCCCGCCGACTCAGGGGCGCAAATAACGCCTGAACGTGGTCTAAGGGATCGCCAGTGGTCACGACAAAGTGAATCTCCCGGCGCGCCAAGGCGGCCAGCTGTGCGTCAAAACGGGCAACCGCAAAGTGCCCCGCATCATCTAAAAACGTTCCATCTAAATCCGTTGCAATCACTTTGGGTCGCATCCGTCTCCACCCTTTCTGAACTGAACATACTCCCAGCATACCTGATGAAAACGCCGAGCACAACGCATTAATCCTACAAATAAAATCATAAAACAAACGTTGATACAACGGCGATTCCGGTAGGGTAAACGACTTGTTGGCAGAATTACATTTAACTGAATTAGTCGCCGACAGAAATTGTTGGTCACAAAAAATCACGCCAGCGACCGCTAACGTGATTTTCAAATCTATTCAATTCATATCTAAGCTAAACCTCGATGACCAGATGCTAAGTCATCCAATGTTAACCACGACAGTCTGAGTCAGATGACGCGGATAATCACCAGCCTAGATTTCGCAAACGGTAATGGTTAATTACGCATCCATCCCCAAGCTGTAGGCGTGATTCATCAGGGATTGGGTCTCCGTGAATTCATTTTCATCGTGCAGGACCACCGTGATCACGCGGTGCTTACCCGCCTTCTGACCGGTCCCCACGAAGCAGTAACCGGCAAGTGGCGTGTACCCCGTCTTCAAACCATCCACGTTGAGGCTGGACTTGTAGTATTTTCGACCGGGCAGCATGTTGTTGTAGTTGTAGCAGAGCTGACCATTCACCGTCTTCGAGCCCACGGAACCGTCCGTTAAGACCCGCGGATAGTCCTGAATCAGGTGCCGGGCAATCAGCGCCACGTCCTTGGCGGAAACCATGTTGGCGTTAGCCTTACCGTAGCTGTAGCCAAAGACTTTCAGGTCACTGTTTTCCAAGCCTGAGGCGGAGACAAAGCTGGCCTTGTCCAGGTCCCAACTCTTCGCCTGGGCGTTCATCTTCTTGATGAACTTGGCGTTGCTTCCGGAGACCCATTGGCCCAGCGCAATGGCGGCATTGTTGGATGAATCCAATAGTGCGGCATCGTAAAGCTCTTTAACCGTGTACTTATGGTTACTGTAGAACTTAAAGCCGCCACAGCTGGCACTGTTGCCCATGGCAACCAGACCGCTGTTATTGGTCTTCACAATGTCCGTCCATTTACCGGAACCGCTGTCGACCTTGTCCAAGACCAGGTACAGCGTCATCAGCTTCGACACGGATGCAATTGGCCGCGCCGTGTTGGCACTCTTGGACCAGACGGCCTTTCCCGTGGTGTAATCAAGCGCAACGGCGTTCTTAGCATATTTCAGGCCGAACGGCGCCTTCCCCTTCTTCAGGTAACCGTGCCAGATCCAGCCCTTGACCGAGCCGCCCTTATTGGACACGTAGAAGTAAATGCCCTTGGAGTTGCTGTGCTTTAACGTGGCTTGTTTCGTCACGTACCACGTTGTATTTGGATAGCCCTTCATTGTGGCAATCCGTTTGTTATGTGCCTGATTGTAAATGGCCCCCGACATACTCTTCTTGTGGTAGGCCGTCTTCTTGACGGTCTTACTCGAAACAGTCGTATACGTTGCAGCGTCGGCGGTCACTTGCACACTCACGGCGGCCCCTAGCGTCACCGTAAAGAGCAAGGCCATCAGCGCGCCTTTAAACTTTGAAACTTTCATCGTATGTAAATCTCCTCTTTGGTTATCACTATCAACCAGCCTACCATGTAAAATGACCAAGCAACAAGGGGCAAGCCGGCTTTGTAACCTAGTTGTTGGGGACGTAATTTTCCCGTAATCCACCGTTTGGACGCTTAACAACTTATCAGCTTTACCTTTATCCGGTGAAGTGGTTGCAGGACTGTTTCGATCAAAAATGCCTCCCGCACATTTTGTCCGGTAGGCACTTTAAATAGCAATTAGTTGTTCATACTCCGCAATCCGTAGGCGTGGGTCATCACCGATCTGGTCTCCGTAAATTCATCTTCATCGTGTAAAACGACCGTAATGACCCGGTGCTTGCCGGATTTCTGGCCCGTACCAACGAAACAGTACCCGGCCAAAGGCGTGTAGCCGGTCTTCAGACCATCCACCCTCAGTGAGGCGCGGTAGTATTTCCGACCCTTCAACAGATTGTTATAGTTATGGCAGGTCTGGCCGTTGACCTTCATCGACCCAATCTTGCCATCCCTCAAGACGCGTGGGTAGCGCGTGATAAGGTGGCGGGCCATCAACGCGACATCCTTGGCCGAAACCTTGTTGGCGTTGGCCTTACCATAGGCGTAACCGTAAGTCCGCAGATCGCTATTCTCCAGCCCGGAAGCGGAAACGAAGTGTGCTTGGCCTAAGTGCCAGGCCTTGGCTTGCGCGTTCATCTTCCGAATGAACTTACCGTTACTGCCACCGACCCACTGTCCCAACGCAATCGCCGCATTGTTGGACGAATCCAGGAAAGCCGCGTAGTAGAGCTGACGCACCGTGTACTTGTGGTTTAATTTAAAGTGAAAACCGCCATACGCTGCACTTCGACTCATGGACACCAAACCCCGACTGGTGATCTTAATCTTATGATGCCAGTTACTGGCCTTACCATCAATCTTCTTCAACGTTAGATACAACGTCATCACTTTGGAAACGGAGGCAATCGGCCGCGCCGTATTGGCGTGTTTGGCCCAGACCACCCTACCCGTTTTGGCATCCATCGCCACTGCCGCCTTGGCCTTACGCAAGGTAAAGGGGGCCTTACCCACCTTGAGGTAATTGTGCCAGATCCAGCCCTTGATACTGCCCTTACCATTTCTAACGTACAGGTAAACGCCCCGCGTCTTCCCATGCTTTAGCGTAGCCCGCTTGGTGGCATACCACGTGGTGTTGGGATGGGCAGTTAGGTTAATCACCTTACGTGTGTGCGCCTTGTTGAAAATGGCGCCCCGGCGACTCTTCTTGTGATAGGGTGTTTTCTTAATTGACCTGGTGCTCACGGTCCGATACCCCGCTGCCGCGTGAACGGGCGTCGTGGGACCGACGACACCGCCGACCATCATCGCAACGGCAAACGCGATTAAACCGCGGTTCTTCTGTAATTTACGCATGATCTTGCGAATCCTTCCAATCTTACAATAATTAAGCTGACTAATGATTAGAATAGCACTCTTTCCCTCCCAGTGATAGGCGACACGACCCTCATCGACGCTGATGTAACGTATTCGTAAAAACTATTGCGTGGCACAACTGCTTATAGGCTAGAAACGAATTTTCTAAGCGATGGTTGCAATTCTCTCGCGAACTCGTTAAGCTAGAAATTAATCAAATACGACTGGGGTGCCATCGCGGCTGAGAACAAACCCATTGAACCTGCTCTGGCTAATACCAGCGAAGGGAACGCGTAATCAATAGCTATCAATGAACCCCACTAATGGACTTAGTGGGGATTTTTTAGCATTGGTGGCCCCTCAGCGTCTAAAATTTTGGAGGCGACTGTTTATGAAACGTTGGCATATTCGAGATATTATTTTGGTTACAATTATTGCATTTTTTATGGGAGTTATTTTCTGGGCAATTGGGCCGGTTTACACCATTCTACAAGCGGCACTAGCACCCGTGGGCCTGTCACCGTTGGCGAACGAATTGGTCATCGGTATCTGGGTCATGGCGGGGCCACTGGCCGGCTTTGTTATTCGGATTCCGGGTTCGGCAACACTCGGTGAACTGCTTGGAGCCGTTGTTGAAATGTTTCTTGGGGGCATGTGGGGCGCTAGCACATTGATTTCCGGTGTCCTTCAAGGTTTTGGGTCCGAACTCGGGTTCATTTTCACCGGTTACAAGCGCTACGGCTGGTTCACGCTGGCTTTGAGCGCACTGACCACGACCGTTGTGACCTTTACTTGGGACCTGTTTCGTAACGGATATGCGGCCTACCATCTGCCGTTGTTGCTCCTGTTGGTCTGCGTTCGGTTCGTCTCCGTCTTCCTTTTCGGCGGGGTACTGACCAAGCTCATCAACAATCTGTTGGTTCGGGCTCACGTTCTAAAGAACTAACTTGCGCTTGTATTTTGGCCCACGGCTGCTGTGCCGATCATCGCGCAGTCTTTCTTCTCGTTCGGCCTCAACCACTCATTTGAGCTAATCGGATTCGCACCTATATGCGGCAACGATTGGCTAAAAATGACCGCATGATGTTCCCAATTTTCACTAGCCGGAGAAGGCTGGAGATGGCGCCAGCCGCGGGCATTTAACCATGAAGTCACGTCAAGTATTGGGGGAATTCATTTGGCAACCGTCACGGTACACGCACTCACTTACACCTATCCCAAGCAGGCTCGGCCTGTGTTGGATCGGCTTTCTGGCACCTTTCCAGCGGGCAAGTTTTCTCTGCTGACCGGTGTCTCAGGTGGCGGAAAGTCTACATTACTCAAACTCATCGCTGGCTTGCTCCCAAACGATGAACCGGCGTCCATCACCTTTGATGATCAGCCGCTCAGCGCTATTGCACCCGGACAGCGGGCCAGCACCGTTGCCATGCTCTTTCAGGAGCCTAGCACGCAATTTACCATGGACACCGTGGAAAACGAATTACGTTTTGCACTGGAAAATCAACAAGTTCCCGCCACCGAAATCCCACGGCGAAGCGATGCGGCCCTGGCCTTCGTTGGGATCACCCCACTGAAGCACCGGAAACTCATGCAACTATCCGGTGGCGAACAACAAAAAGTGGCGTTGGCCATCATCGTGGCCATGGACAGCGATGTCATTCTCCTCGATGAACCCTTCGCCAGCATCGATCCCCCAACGCGACTGGTCTTACTTGAAAAATTGGTCGCCCTCTGCACAAAACGGGGGAAAACGATTATCCTCGCCGATCACGACCTCAGTGGTTATCAGCAGTGGGTTGACCACCTCGCCGTCTTAGCGGACGGGCAACTTCACCTGCTCTCCACCGCAGAAACGCAAACCCGGTTTGCCGCCTTTACGCCACAACGCCTTCAGCTGACACACGTTCAACTACCCAACGACCAACTGACCGTCTGCCTCCGGGGCACCCAGTTAGGCTTGACACACGGTGACCGGCAGCTGTTGACGCCACAGAATCTCAAGTTCTATGCGCATCGCACCACGCTGATCACCGGCCCCAATGGGAGTGGCAAGTCCACGCTGTTTAAGGCCCTCGTGCGCTTAGGTCGCTATCAGGGCCACATTGCCTACCGCGACACCGATATCAAGAAGATTCATAAGCGGCACTACGCGCGGCAGGTTGGCCTGATGTTTCAAGCCGCTTCCGCACAATTTCTCAACGTCACGGTGGCGGAGGAACTGGCGTTATCGCAGAAATACGGTAACAGTACCTATTTCACGTCGACCCGAATTCAACAGCTGCTCCAGCAGTTAAACCTGGCGGGCCGCGATGATCGGGTGCTCTACTCGCTCAGCAGTGGGCAACAAAAGAAGTTACAACTGCTTTGTATGCTCATCATGGCCCCAGCAGTCCTCCTCTTAGACGAACCGCTCAAAGGTCTCGACTACGCTTCCATTCAAGCGGTCATGCACATTCTCACGACGGTTCAACGCGACTTAAATCTCACGCTAATTCTGATCAGCCACCAGCTCAGTGGTCTAAACGATCTGGTCGATCTGCATTTACAACTGGCCGACCACCAACTCACTTATCAGGGGGTGCGCACATGAATCCTTCACTCAAACTCGCTTTACTCGTGTTGATTGCGCTGGAGGTCTCCTTCGCACAAGTTTGGAGTGTCAACGTGGCCCTGATTGTGGTTAGCCTAGGGTTGATGCTCATTAACCACATCCCTTGGCGGCGATTGCTCTGGTTGACGCTGGTTCCGCTATTCTTTGCCGGCACGTTGGTGTGGTCCCTAATGCTACGGGGGAATGCCTCGCCCCACTTTCTGATCGTACTCTTCACGCGGATGTTCGTCTACGTTTACATGGGCGGTTGGTTTACGCTGACCACGAAGCCCCTGTGGCTGACCCGTTCGCTGGAACAAAACGCCAAGCTACCCAGCAAGTTCGCCTATGGTTTTCTGGCGGCCTTTAACCTGATGCCCAAGATTCAAGCGGAAGTGGCAACCGTCCGCGCCGCTGCGTTGATGCGCGGTGAGGTCCTGCACGTGTGGTCGCCCCGGTTGTATTTCAAAGTTATCCTAGCCGCCATGAATTGGTCAGATCAACTGGCCGCCGCCATGACGTCACACGGATTCGTCGAGGACGCACCGCGGACACACGCCTTAACGGTGCCCCTCGTGGCGCGTGATTGGTGGTTATTCGGCATTAGCTTGTTACTGGTTCAAGTCGGCCTATTCGTGGGTCTACCCTAGTCTCACTATCTGTTCACAAAGGAGTTTTTTGCTATGTTTACTGATCGCGCACACGAAGCGACATTAGCGTCATGGACCGCATCCAAACACCATCCCTTTATCACGCAGCTTTGCGCAGGAACCCTGCCACTGGCGACGTTTCGGTACTATCTCATTCAGGATCACTATTACCTACAAGAATTCGGCAAGCTACACGATTTAGCCGCCGATCAGAGTACCGATCCGCGGGTTGCCCGCCAACTCCACGCCGGGGCCGAACACCTTCGTCAGGGGGAAATCGCTGTGCGGCAAACATTCTTTGACCGCCTGCAAATCACGGCCGCTGAAGTGGCGGCAACGCCCATTGCGCCAACCGGATACGCCTACACGAGTCATTTGTACCGCGCACTGGCAGCGGCGGGAACGGCGGGGGCCGTGGCGGGACTGCTGCCGTGCTACTGGCTCTACGCCGAGATTGGACAGGAGCTCGCCCAGGCCGGTTCGCCCGTGCCTATCTACCAGGATTGGCTCAACACTTACGATGCCGATGATTATACCGGGATGATGACCGATCAGTTGGCGTTGGCCAACCACGTGGCCACGCCGGAAAATCAGGAAGATCTCCTGACGATCTTCGCGCGCAGTAGCTGGTATGAATTGAACTTCTGGCAAATGGCCCTCGATCATGAGACCTGGGACTTGCCCACCCCAACAAAGCCGTCAGATTTTTCAGCCGAAAACTAATGCGGTATAATAAAGGCACCGTACGAGAGAAAGTAGGTGTCGGCAATGAAACGATTACGACAATTAACGTTCTTACAGTCTTTTGGTTATCTGGCCTTACTGGTGGGACTGCTGATTGCAGTTTATGCGCTATTTAACGGCCTGGGTAGTCGCGCATCCGGCGATAACATGTTCGGTAGTGCGGTGGTCTTGACGCTAGCGACCGCCTTTATTCACAGCAAGAATCTGCCGGTGAATCTGGTGCTCATCATCTTGAGCACGTTGGGCTTTGCGTACTTCACCTTTATTTACACCCAAGCGTGGCTCTGGACCATTGTGTTGGCCGTTCTCGTGGCCGCCTTTATGATCTACTTCTTTGGTCTACGTGGCGAGGTTCGCCGCAACCAAAGTGACTGGTTTCACTTCTAATTTACAGCTAAACGTCGCGCGTCCCGGTAATCGGGGCGCGCGATTTTATTTGGTCACTGAAATCTCACCATGTATCCGAGGCTAGCTCTTGACCGGCAACAGTCGCCTGCGGCTGCCAGGGATTCCGCCTGTTGTGGGGACCGGGGCAAGCCACAAAGCGGTCTTGCCCCTCGCCTTAGAGCCGAAAATCACGTCTCCAAGGTCGTCCTGCAAAGTAACCTGGCTAAGAAACACCAGCTAACTTTGCACCCACGACTGGCTCCATCCCTGGCCTCCTCCGGCGATACTACCCATTAGCACGGCATACTGGCCAACTTTTTCTCCCTCCCATCATTTTGGGTCAAAAGACAAGTCCGTCACCATTCTAGCCGTGAGTGAACCAAATCTGGGCTCAGCCGGGGCATTCAAGGCTGGTGGACTTCCAGTCTTGAATGGACGACTTGGAAACGCCGCTTCTTGGCGGTTACAAGCGAAGGCCAAGACCGCTTCATCAGGCTTGGCCTGGTCCTTCCCCAGCGTTCCAGCCCAGATTTGGCGAACGGTAAGGCGGCCAGTTTAGCCTCCTTTTTATTTCTCGACAAACTTCTTTTTAACCGAAAAAGAAACGGACTAACCGAAGTTAGCCCGTTTCCCCGCTTGATAAACTACAAGAGACTGTAGTCATGTAATCAATATGATTACCGAATTTTAAAGTGATTCAGCCGGTTCCCCGACCCCAGTGGCGGCATGTTCCCGCGTTTATTTTAGACGAATCTGTGAGGCCCGCGTACGCATCACATTGACGGTCTCCGCGTGCGTGACCACGTGGGTGATCGTGCGCTTCCCCATAGTGAACCAGGAAATTCCGCTCACAATGGCTAGCACGACCACAGCCATGGTCAAACTAGAGATAACACGTCTGAGATTCATCCTGGCACCCCTTCATCTTTTTACCGCCTAGCATAAGACAGCAATATCACAAAACCGTGACAAGTTGACCAAATTGCGTTAACAATTTTCCCACTATGCGACAGGAATTGTTATATTGGATATAAGTTTACGCAATTTTCGCCCGTTCATCAAGTAGAATGCAAAAAAACTTGCAGATATCGAGGGTTATTTCACCGCTTTTGCAAAACTTTAGTATAATAAACGTAAGCAGTAATTTGGATTATCATTTGGAGGGATATTAATGAGTCAAGAATTAAATGATCTTGCTGAAGCAATCATCGCCTACCAAAAGAAATACGATAAAACTGACGGTGAAATGGCTTTCGGCTCTCGCATTTCGGTCGAAAAGTATCACGCCATCAAATCAGGCGAGCTCGCACCAACCAGTGACGAGCAAAGTGCCTTGAAGAGTCTGATCGCCACCAAGCCTAATTAGCCAGTTACAGCCATCGAGTTTACAAATTCCGTTTTCATTCTGCAAAAAACAAGCGTCTGGGCCAATCGTCCAGACGCTTTGGTGTCTCCTGAACTTAAATGACTAAAGGTTGAAAGATAGAAACCAGCTAGAATCCTTGGTGTGACAAGAATATCACCCATTATAATATGATTATCGCGTACTGGCCGCCTTACCGTTCGCCAAATTTGGTCTGGATCGCGGTGGGAAGGATCGGGAAAAGCCAAAGTACAGTCTTTTCCCTCGCTTTGAGCCGTCAGCCCGCGTCTCAAAGACGCCATTTACCAAGAAAAATCGCTTGGTAAATCCCACGGCTGAGACCAAATTTGACT
>NZ_JAAVSC010000039.1 GCF_012641095.1 Lactobacillus sp. HBUAS51381 | reverse complement strand
GGCCCAAAAAAACACGACCGCATCTCCAATGACGCTGGCGATGCGGTCGTTTAAATTCTGTTTTACTCGTCCAAGCTATTCACCCGTGGAGGTCGTCCCAAACGCAACGGAATTGTAGGCCAACAACATGTTTAGGTCGTTGAAGGCGTAAGATTCGCCGTTGGCTTGGGCAGAACCATCGAGCTCTGGATGTGTTGGATCAGTGGTCGTTTTCTCATTGAGCTTGGCTAAGGCTTGACTATACAGCGTTACGGCCTGACTGTGCAGCGATGGATCGCTGCTTAACGCCACCGCAATCTGTGCGACGTAAGCATAGTTAGAAGGCGCATCATCTCCGTCAGCTGCAGTGCCATCAGCCAAGTTGTAATTATTGTAGATCTTCTCGTCAGTGGTCGTGTGCTGCAGAAGCCAATTCAACGAGGTCTGTGGCAACTCGCCAACTTTGGCAAGATTCAGCATCGTTAGCAAACCATCCGTGATGTTGAGCTGATCGTCAGCCGTATCACCATGAAATTGATAATTACCCGTGCTGTAATCATAGTAGGTCGCAAACATCGGTAACTTGTCGCTAATATAACTGTCCTTAATCAATTTCAACTGTTGCTGATAAGCCGTTCCACCAGACGTTCCAGTGGTTGTTCCCAACCTCTTAGCCTCATAGATCGCCTTTAACGTGGCAAGATCCAAGTAGTCCAGCCGGATTTTCTTTTCTTGCCCACTAGCCGTACTATAGCTATCAATCATTTGATAATAAGCATTTAAATCATGCTTCGTGAAGCCATCAATCAATTTATTAATCCAAAGTGTTCGGTCGTTGCTAGGATGCTTGGCATTCATGACCAATAAGGCCTGAATAATTCGCAAGTCATCGACCGAAGCATTTCTCGTTGCTGATGAATCATGATTGACTCCCGAAACCTGCCAGTTAAACGTTTGCGTATTATCATCGTAGAATCGTTTAACCGTGGCGTTAAAACTAGTGTCAAAGCTGGTCTCGTCACCTGATTCAGCCAAGGCCAGTAGCCACAAACCGTTGGTCTCTGAAAGCTCTTGATAGGGATTATCACCCTTTCCTTGTGAGGCTAGGTAGCCAGAATAAAGCACACCAGAATTATCCGCCAACTCATTCCCAACAAAGTTAGTCATGTTGGTCTGTAACTTGGCCCGCATGGCCTCTTCTTCTACCGGCAACGTTGCTGCGGCAATGGTTGGCGTCATCTGGTTCAGCGTTGCAGCGGTAATTTGACTGACATCACTAGATTGACTCGTTGTAGTCGAATCGCTGGCTGGAGCACTGGCTAATGTGTAGGTAATATTACCAGAATATTGACCGGCATAGGCAGTTGAGGGAATGTCCGTTTGCAAATTTCCTTTCGTTGAGTCCTGACTATTACCCACAACCGTCGTATCTGAATCAGAGGTTGGCTGATAATCATAAATGGATTGCGCCGCATCAGTGAGTAGTGTCTGGTGTTGCCCATTACCGTAATAGAGTGGAACATCATGCCCACTAGCCGTCAATCCTGCCGTTTGTGCGGTTAATTGATAGGAATCACCGCTTGCACGAGTCGAATTAACTGCTAAATTGAAATCACTAGCTTTTACGATTCCCGTGCCAACTGGATGTGAACCAAAATCAACAGCGTTGGTCGTAATGCCGTACGTTTTACCCACATCAACTGGAATCGTGATATCCGCTTCATAGTTCATATTGCTATTTAAGACGGCTTGACTGCCGGCTTGATCATACAAGTTCAATTCAAGCTTACTCCCCGCGTTAGTAGTCGCCTTATCAATCTTAAGCAACGGATGCTTTGAATCACTCTGGTCTAATGCAATGCCAGTCTCCCCACTAGGCAAGTTCCACCCAAGATACTGATAACCAGTTTGTCCCTGCTCACCATGATAATATTGACTCAAGTCTAATGTCATCGTTTTTCCATCACTAGAGGTCTGCCAGTTGGGTTTTTCAATTGAAAACGCTTGGTAGTTTCCACTTGCACCGGCGGCTGTCCAGCCACTAGTAATCTGGTTTTTTCCATAGTCCAGCGTTAAATTTGGTAGGTTGCTTAAATCAGGCAAGTCACCCGTCAATTTATTATCGTGAACACTTAACGTTGTCAGGTTAGTTGCTTTACTTAGGTCTGGTAAGGAACCACTAAAGTAATTCTGACTCGCTTCAAAGTAGGTTAACTTTGATGTAAACCACTTGGCTGGCAGTTCCCCTATGAATTCATTGTTGTTCAAATAAATTGTCGATAAATTGGTAAATGAATCAATATCATCCAAAGTTCCGCCCAATTGATTTTCGGCAAGGTCCAGTGTTGTTAGGCTCTGTAAGTCGGACCAATTAGTCGGAATAGTTCCAGAAAGATGATTATTATTGAGATAAATCGCTGATAGGTTCTTCGCCTGTCCCAATGCTGCTGGCAACGTGCCAGACAGTTGATTATGGTCCAGCTGAAAGTCAATCAAGTCAGGCAAATCCCCATAACTATCGGGTATTGTTCCGGTTAATTGGTTATTCTTCAGATAAAGGTTCTCCAACAATGAGTTATTGGCGAGTTTAGGTAAGTCTCCAGTTAACTGATCATCATTGAGACTCAACGTAGTTAACTTCGTCCATTGATTATTATCCAACACCAACTGATTAATATCTCCGGCCAACGGATTATTTGTAAGTTTTAGAGTAAGCAAATTTGAGTCCGCCGAATAATCCGTAGTTCCTGGATTTGTCAGATTATCATTGTCTGCAATAATAGAGTTTAACTTAGGCTCATCCTTTAGCCCCCAATCAGCTAACGAACCGCCTAAATCTGATTTATCAATTTCAATTTTTCCTAAACCAGTTAGCTTAGATAAAACCTGACTATTGGGTCCCTTACTCAGCCCACCGTCATACAAGTCACTATTGGAAATGTTAAGATTATATAAACCACTAGCATATTCCAATCCCGTTAAATTGCTAACCCCCGTTAAATCTAGCGTACCTATCTGCGCTAAGTTCGCCTTCGTTAAGGTTCCGTCACCAATAGGTCTAGACGAAATAACCTTCTGAACTTGCTCCCGAAGCTCCGGGTCTGGCATCCAATCTTCTGGCGCTGCCGTTACTGTTAACGTAAGATCAATGACCTTCCCATCAACAGTGATCATAACATCCGACGTCAGATCATTGGCACTAAGCTTTTTAAGGCCCGAAGCCGTCAATGTGAAATTAATCTTACCACTCGCTAGGTCAGACGTATCAAAGCTAATATCATCAGCCGTCAGGTACTTGCTATTACTGGTGTCATTCGAATCCTCATAGTCAGTGGGTACCTGAATCTGGACACCAGAAGCGTCTGTTGTACCCAGGTTGAGGCCTGTTGTGTCGATGCTTCCAGTTTTACCAGACTGGCTCACCTGAACTGTTTGTGCTTTCTGTGTCGGCTCTGGAATTGTTGCATCCAAACTGTTTTGGCCACTATAATACGTAGCGGTCCCACTTGGAGCCAAGGCACTAGTTACCACATCTTTAATATCAAAGTCCGATATATTTAACGTTTGGTTCTCAAGGTTATCAAAATCAATTTTTAAACGATTGGCATCACTGTCATATTCGACTCCCGCAATCTTGCCTGGATAGGCCGCACTCGCTAAGCCAGTCGTCAATGTATGATAAGTAAAAGTCCCATCAGAATTCATAAAGCCTGGATACCAATTCGACAATGGAATATAGGCTTCCCTTTTGGAAAAAACTGGATTGTAAGTAATATTTTGGCCCTCAATTAACTTAGTAACCTGAGGCCCTGGCGTTATTCCGCTGTAATCAGCATCCGACAACCCAATATTAGAGATACCTACTTTACTTCTATCAAGGTTTGCCAACCCTGTCAGATCAATATCTTTAGAATTCACATCTATGAACCCCAAATTGCTGTAGTTGGCATTAGCAAGAACCGACCAGCTTCTTGATGTATCATCCCCTGGTGCTTTCTCAATCATGGATCCACTAAAATTAAATTGCTGAAGACCTGTCGCATACTGTAATCCCGTCAAGTCGGTAATCCCGGTAATGTGCGTTGTCTTTCCAGCTCCAGTATTGAGATACCTAAGATCAGCCAACATTGCTGGCGTAATCTCTGATAAAGTCAAATCGCTTCTAGTGCCGGTATTCACAGAACACCCACTATCTTTAAGCGCATCCAGAACGACACCCTGCAGTGTCTTATCCGGCATCCAATCATCAATCGACTCATCACTAGTCGTCGAGCTCGAGCTACTCGTGGTGCTCGCCGCAAAAGCGACCCCACTGACCGATTGAAGCGGGACTGCCACTAAAATCGTCAGCATCAGCAGTAAATTAACTAATCTCATCATTTTTTTCGACTTATTTGGCAAGGCGCACCTCCTCGACTCCGTGATGCTTAATTACGCTTTATCTTGATTCTTCCCCAAGCGTTTTTTGAGCCATTTGTAAAATTCGTACAACAAGACCAACACGGCCAAGATGACGATGGCGTACATCAGATAATCTTTCCAGGTCTTCTGTGGGCCAAAGTTGGCCGCATGCTTTTTGACATTCGCGGCCTGAGCGTTGGTGACGGTCAGGTTCCGTTGAAAATGCCAGGAGTAACCGCCCTTAGATGTTATCGTCCCGGCTAAGGTGTAGTGACCCGCGGCCAGTTGCTTGTTTTCCAAATCCATATTCAATTTAAACTTGCTTTGAGGCGCAAAGGTCATCTGTTCCTTGGTGAAGTGCTTGACTACCTTCTGCCGGTCATCCTTCAACGTGGCGTGTAGCTTGCCTTGACCGACCAATCCCGGCGTCTGATTCGCCATCCCTAGGCTCAACGTTGGCCGAGCCTGGGCTAAACCATAATGCGCTTGGTAAATCTTGACGATTGGTGCCGAGACACTGCGTTTGACCGCGTTGTAGAATTCCAAGCCAATGACGTATTGGACGTGCGCCACAACCCCGGTCGCCTTACTCTTCGTCTGTGACCGCTGGTTTGCGCCGTGCTCCGCAATCGTAAAGCCACCCAGCATGACGCCGGTAAACCGCTTAGCGGGCGCCGTGAATTTGAACGGTACCTTGACCGTATGCTTGCCCAGCACCTTGACTGATTTCGTTGTGGCCGGCGAGACAATCTGCTTGATCTGAGCCGGCAATTTTGCATTGGTATTATTCGTGCCGTAGTCCAGGATCCCATTGGTATTGGTCGACGCAATCCGCGGCGTGATGTCAAACGTCGTGGTTGTCTTGGCATTGTTGGTGACCGATAACACCAGAACCCGCTTCTGCCCCGGGGTGACCTTGAAATCAAAATAGTCGACCTGTTTGGCATTGTCAGAAGGTAATTCTGGTGCGACCGTGAAGCTCGCTGGTGTCCCATTTCCGGCGGCATGCGCATCGGTGGACGGGTTCCCCAAACCCATTCCCAGTACGGTGAACAACACGAGGATTAGCGAATAAACCCATTTACTTTGCAGTTTCATCATCAAATACTTCTCCCTTAATGAATATGTAGCCCCAAAATACGACAGGCCGGGTAAAGTTTCACCTGGCCTGTTGGTATTTTAGAGTGAACCATTCACCATTGTTCATGGCGTCTAACGGGATGCCCGATGACATCACCGCTAGCGATTCGAATGCTTATTGATTTTTTCGTGATTGACGTAAGACGTGATAGGCCCGTAAGCCTAGGGCTATCAGTAAGATGACCCCTAGCAGCACCGAAGACCCTACCGCAACTTCACCTGTCTGCGGCAAACGCCCCCACGCAACGGCCAACGTCGATTGCGTCCGTTTAGCCGGAATCGGTCGTGGGCGAACGATTGTCGCGCGTCGATCACTGACTGGCGAACCGGTTGAAACGGAGTTAAACAGGGGCCTACGCGGCAACTTGGTGCCGGAGACCAGTAACGCCTGATTGGGAATCTGTGTGGGCATCGATGGCGTCGACGGGTGACTGGTACGGTGGCTAGAGGCATGGCTAGGCTGTGTCGCCGGCTGGTTACCCGGTTGCTGACCAGACTCGTGACTAGCCGACCCACTGGAACTTTGGCTGGAGCTCTGACTCGAGCTCTGACTCGAGCTCTGGCTGGATTCCTCGCCAATCGTCACGCCAACTGATTTTTGCGTTGCCATCATCTAGCCTCCCCTCGTTGCTAGTGGATAGACTTTGGGATTAGGCGATTAGGCGGCAGGGCCTGAGGTTAACGTATACTTCAGAGAAGCAACATAAGTCCCAGCATAAGCATTCGTTGGTAATGCCAGACTGGTGCCAGAAAGATCAGCCGTTGATTTACCCATTCCTGTATTGCCGGTATCAGCTTGAAATACAACTTGGCCAGCACCACCAGCCGTTAATTCTTTGTTTGTCGGCGTCGCTGAACCAACCGTTGTCGCAGGCATCGTTAACGTTGCCCCTAAAGTCTTACCAGAAGCATCTGTGTTTTTAAATTCACCTAATGCTGCTGTTACCTGCCACCCATCACCGGAACCTGTTTCATCATCAACTCCTAGATTAGTTCCTGTATAGCCATCCGTTGTTGCTTTGTTAGATGTATCAATTGTTTGGTTTCCAGATTTTTTACCTGCTGTATCGCCAATATTTGCAGTGAACTGAAATGAAGGTGCCATTTGGTATTCATCATCATTTGTCCCACCAGTCTTGGTAATCTGCAAACTACCAGCTGTGACATCCACACTAGCCGACTTTGTAGCAGTGTCCGCTGGAGCAGTATCCGCCGCATTCGCCACAACCGGCAACGCCAACGGTAAAGCCATTCCCAACACAACTGCAGAAGTTAATAATCCAGATTTGATCTTCATCATGTATACACTTGAGGGTAACTTTGGTCGCTGAGTTGCTCTCAATCTCCCTTCTATATGTAAACTAATATCGCCCCGACCCCGACTTGTGTGACAAATTACCTTGATTTGTCAATCTTGACTATCATCAAACTGTTAAATCGACAATTAATTAACTCTTATACATATTTTAGTATAGCACAAAATTTGTTTTTTTCCTGTAACTTTTCAACCTATTTAAAATGGGCCAAACGCCATACCCAACAGGGGGTTGACTAACTTTTTAGCAAAGAATTTAAAGGACAATTTTCACGCCTTTATATGACGAACGCACCACCCTCACCGACATACCTCACTACCGGGAATCGACACCAACCGCCAGAAACTTGCGGTCAATTTGGTAAGGTGAATTTTCCCCAACGTTTCACCCCACATCAAGCAAAACGACCATTGTCCTCGAAGAAGGTCAACGGTCGCTTAGTCAATTATTCAAGTTATTTGGGAATATTCAGTCGCAGCAAGCCCATTTCCCGGTTTAGAATTCCTCGCCGGCTAAACATTACACGTCTACGCCGACTATTCGGTATGACTGAGAGAACCAGCCGCCACGTGACACTCACTCTCATTCTCGCTTTCGTTTCAATCCCAACCAGCCACCAATAGTCAGTGAGCCGAGCAGTAGCCAGCCCCACCAACTCGAGGTTGTCCGTTCATGAGTCTGGGGCAACGTCGTCATTTCTGCGGACTTTGCGGGCACCGCGGACCGCTGGATTGAGACCTGTTTGAACGCTGATCGTGTGTTGGACCGGTTGACTCTGGCACCAGCCGATACTCGGGCCGGTTGCTGGCCCTGTTCCGGTCGCATCGGCTTCGTAACCGGTTTAGTCGGTGATGTTGGCTTAGTCGGTTTAACCAGCTTTTCTGGCGTCACCCGATCACCATCTCCGCCGCTCGTCACTTTTTCATAAAGATAGGTGACTGTCGAATCACTCGTTCCAAAGGTTCCCTGAGCATTGGCTGGCGTTGTGACTAGCCGGTAACCCGTCACGGTCGCCGGTACCGTGGTATAGACATCGCCCACGTTTCCCGTCAGTACAACGTCTGGAGCCACTTTTGTCCCATCAGCCGTCTGATAGTGTACCGTCACCGTGGTTTGCGTTGTCGCTGGCGGCGTCACAATCGGCGTCTTTGTATAGATGTAAACCACCTGTTGGGCTTGATCCGTAAAGGTCCCCGTGGCCGGCCCCTGTACCTTTTGTAGTGTATAGCCCGTGACTGACTGTGCCTGCGTGATGTAGGCCTCGCCGTATTTACCAGTCAAGACCTGTTGCTTGGCCACCGTCGCACCAGCCTCATCCACATAAGTCACCGTGACGGGGGCACCATCGTTCTGATCATAAACGTAGGTTACATCAACCGCGGTCGTGCTAAACGTACCGGTGGCGTTGACTGGTAGCTTACTCTGATCCAACGTATAGCCCGTGATGGTCTGCGGCGTGGCGGTATAGGTCTGACCGACTGCCCCATCGTTTAAGACCGTGTCCGGGGCAATCGTCGCTCCCGTTTGGCTCGTGTAATGAACCGTCACCGGTGCAGCCGCCTGGGCATTCGTCACGTAAGGAATGTAGTACGTCGTAATCCGACTGCCCGTCGCGTCATAATACCCCGCAACGAGATAATACGTATACGGCTGGCGATGAATACCAATCCCCGAACCGGCCGCCGAGCTGGTCAGAGGGCCAGGTGTCACCTGAGGCTTGACCACTTTAAATTGAACTTGAGTATCGCCGACCGCCGTTCCGTTAGCACCCCGTCGATAAACGTTAATCACTGAGGGATTCATGGTATACCAACTCCAGTAGTCAACATCAATGGCCGACCAGGCTGGCTCCCCGTAATGACCAACCACCGCATTGTAATTCTGTGGGAGCTTCAAGCCCAAGTTAGAGACCAGAATTGTATCCTGACCTGTCTTTAAGTAGACCGGTGACCGCCAGATATCCTGACCACCAATGTTGAGCCCACCCTGACCGAATTGGGTGGCATCTAACATGGAAAAATCGCTAATTTCATTGTTCACCGCCGAGATGTAGGTCAACTTCTTCATATTGGCCAATGCACTAATATCGCTGACCCGGTTGTTCGAGAACTGTAGAAAGGTCAGATTCGTCAAGTTCTTAATAGGCGACAAATCGGTAATGTCCCCGTGCCAATACCCCGCGAGCTGATTATTATTCGTGCGATCGAGTACATTCAGTAGATCCAAGCTTTGCAAGTTGGTCGCGTACTGAAGTCCCTCAATGGAATACGATGTTTTGCCATCAATATAGGTTGAGTTTCTGGTTTGAATCGAAAATGATTTCAACAATAATAGATCGCTCTTGGTAATGTCGGCAACCGAGGACCAGGTCTTAGCGCCCGGTTCCACCGCATAGTTGGGATCAACAAAGTTATTGTTCCACGTTCCCCCGTTACCTTGAAGCGTCTTGAGTAAGATTGCCTGTAACCACGTATTGGGCATCCACTCGTCGATGGGCGCATTATCATAAACCAGCTGATCGTTGGCCACGGCCGCCGGCGTTGTGGCCACGATCGGGCTAACCGCCGTGCGTAACTGTGCGGCGCGCGGTTGCACAGCTAGCCGCTTAGGCGCCACAATCGGCTGAGATGCCCGAACGCTCGTCGCCCCTGATACGGCTGACCGTTGAACCGTCGACTGGGTGCGAACCGGGGTCGACGCCGCTGGCTTAACTGACGTCCGTTGTGGCACTGAAGGCGTGGCCGGTGTTACTGGTCGTACGGGCTGTTTAGGCGTGGTCGCATCTGAATCAGCGACCGGACCGTGCGTCGGCGTGGCCGGCGTCACCGAGTTCGCCGGCTTATCGGCCGGGGCCACGGTAGGCTCACTCGATTTAGGTGATTGTGGTGTCTCAGTTGTTGGCGTTGTTTGCTTTAAAGTAACCGTCTGGCCCGCAGAACTCCCGGACTGTCCAGTACTAGTACTCGTTGTTTCATGCGGGACGCCATTCTGTGGCGTTTGGTCGGCCTGTGCCGTCTCCGAAACCGCCAGCAGCGAGACCATGGCAATCCCAGCTACCACCCATTTTGTCTTAGACTTATACAACTTGAAGCGAAGTTTTTCTTCAGTCATGCGTAATCGTCCTCCCCAAAAACCATTTCGGTGCTTCATCACATCCACATCATAGCACATATTATGATCTTTGTAACATTTTCCATTATGAATTTTATTTGAATAGCGTCACTAATAATTCGTCCAAGTTGAACTTTAGATAACAAAAAAACAGCTTAATCTAGCTATTTAGACTAAGTTGCTCACGGTTTGACATTTATTCAGTTTCATCCTGATCAGTTATTCTTCGCTTTGCTTTGAGGTCCAGTATTATTAAATATCGTATAAACTTTAGCGGACATCGACGACCATTCTTCATCCCCTATTTCCCAACCCCATATTCCAAAATCACCATCTCGGCCATGGTAATTTCACGGTAAAGGCTATTAAACAAGTCTTCGCTAATCTGGTGCTCCGCTTCAAACTGTTGCGTCAAAAACGCCCGCTCCGTTTGAAAGACTTGCCGGTACACGGCCGTTAATTCCCGCATCTGGTCGGGCGTGTACTCGGCGTGCTGCACCATTCGCCGCCACTCTTTGACGAACTGTCGTAGCGTGGTATGCCCATTCTGCGATTTCAAATCAAAGGTCACGGCCGCCTTAAACTCGTGGGAAATGGGAAGTGCCCAGAGTGTTTGGACGCCCACCTCGATCATTTGCTCACGCACGGTTGCCATCTGCGCAGCGAAGTCCCCATCTACGCGAACCCGCGGCAGTAACCACCGGAAGAGAATCGTCGGCACCAGTAGGCTCAAGATAATCAGCAGGCTCTCCGACATCAAGACCAGGTTAAAGTCGGCCGTCTTCACCTGCGTCTCCGCCACCGTAAAGGCTAAGGCAAACGTCACCGCACCGTGAATGCCGCCCAGCGCAAAGATCCACGCCTCGCGATTGGGAACGCGATGAATCAGCCGGACGTAAACGTACCGCAGTAGCAGGTTGGCCAGATACAGGACCACGCCCAACGTGACCCACTGCCAAGAATTTTGCGCGGTCACCGATTGGTCGAAGGTGGTCCGCGTCAGTACGATGCCCAACACCAGAAAGACGATGCTGTTTAAGAGGTCCTCCAAGAGCCCGGTCAGCTGATACGTATCGCTCGACAGTTGGGGATTCGCCAGAGCACTCCGTTCACTCTCCGCATTGTGGACCAGTCCCGCGACGACTACCGCGATAATCCCGGAGACCCCGACCGCCTCGGCACCAAAGTACAGGACGAACGGCGTCATCAAGAAGACCACTTTCAGCGGTGTCCCGTTGTTATACGTATTGTTGATAAAATTCACTCGGGAACGCAACATCAGCTGACGTAAGTAGACAATCAGAGCACTAATTACCCCACCAAAGACAACGCCACCGCCCGCCGAATAGACGAAGTCCCACAGCGTTTGCGAATAGTTAATGTAGCCGTTGACGTACCACAGGATCGCCATATTCAGGAGGATGATGCCGGAAGCATCGTTGAACAACGACTCCAATTTGAGGCTAATCTGTTCACGCCGGGGCAAAACACGCCCCATGGTCACCGACTCGGTCGCCGTGGCGTCGGTTGGCGTACTGATCGCCGCCAAAATAAAGGCGAGCGGGAGCCCCACGCCCGTGATGAAATGACTGCTCAGGCCGGCCGCAACGGCACACAGGAGCACCATCCCCACCGTCAGGCTGATGATCTCCTTCACGTGGCGGCCAACGAGATTCAGCCGGGTGCTCTGTCCCTCAAAGTAAAGCAGTGGCGCCACAATTAACCCGATAAAGATTTCCGAATTAAATTTTTCCACCAGGTCATTTAAGACCGGCACCAATGCGAGCACCGCCCCTAGCAGCATGCTCACGTAGTTTACGGACAACCGCGGTAACCACCGCCGATTAATGACAATGCTGACCATTGCCGCAACGACCAATACCGCCGTTGATATGACTAATCCCATCTCGACACCCCTTAGTTAAGCTAACTAATTCTGATTATTAGTCATTTACTCCCATTTGTAAATCAAAAATACTCGCGGCAGCTAGCGGCTGGACAAAAAGCGGCCACCCACGAAGAATCGTGAGCAACCGCCTCGGTTTTATTCTTTTGATTATCGTCTAACCCAGGTCAGCCCTAGTTACGGTCGTACATCCAGACCGCGATGGGCGCGAAGATGACGACAACCGCCATCCCAATGACCAGCACCCACAGGGCTTCCGGCGTCCAACTGCCCGTCGCCAGGATCTGGCGAATCGCCGTGATGACGTAGGTGACTGGATTCAAGTCCGCAATGAACCGCAGTGGCTTTGATAAGGAACTGAGGGGAACGAAGGCGTTGGAGACAAACGATAAGACCATCATCATAATCATTGAGAAACTCTGAACTGTGGCTGCTCGTTTAGCCAACAAGCCCAGCAGAACGAAGAGCCAGGACAAGGCCCAGCCCATGAAGATGGCCAACAGACCGCTGACCACGACCCAACCGAAGCCAGCAACCGGCCGCCAACCCATGACGTAGCCCGTGGCCAAGGATGTCACGGCCGCCAGTAACAAGCGAAGGCTATCGGCAAACAGTTGCCCGGCCAACGGCGCAATGTGGGCCATCGGTAGCGACTTGAAACGGTCAAAGACCCCGGAGTCCAAGTCCTCTCTGATCTGTGATCCCGAACCGGAAGCCGCCGACAACATCGTTTGAATCAAGATTCCCGGCACAATCGTCGGTAGATAGGCGTGTACGCCACCGGCAATAGCCCCACCGAACAAGTAGCCAAATAACAGCATGAACATGACCGGTTGGACGATCACATCCATAAAGCGATCGGGATTGTGGACCGTTTTCAATAAGTTTCGATAAGCCATTGTCGCCGTATTCGTGAGCAAGGTGCCTTGATGCGTTTGAATATCCATATTATTTGCCGCCTTTCTAATTCAGACCAACTGTGGACTTCATGAAGACATCGTCTAGGGATGGTTCGTGAACGGACAATTGGCTAACTTCAATGCCTGCGTGGGCTAAAGCGTCCAAGATCTGGGCTAATTGATTGATTTGCGATAAACGTAGGCTAAGCTGCTGGCCCGCGGTGTGAATCTTACCGGTGACGTGCGTGGCCAATAGCTTGACGGCCTGGGTCACCTGCTGGGCTCGGCGCACCGTAAACGTTAGGTCCGTCCCGCCAACTTGTTGTTTGAGTTCAGCCGGCGTGCCCATCGTGACCAACCGGCCATGGTCGATCACCGCCACCCGGTCGGCCAATTGATCGGCCTCTTCCAGATACTGCGTGGTCAACACAATGGTCGAGCCTTGCTGGACCAGCTGGCGAATGGTGGCCCACATCTGGTTTCGCGTTCGTGGATCCAATCCAGTCGTCGGTTCGTCCAGGAAGACCAGCGCCGGCCGCGTGATTAAGCTCACCGCCAGATCCAACCGTCGACGCATCCCCCCGGAAAAGTTCTTGAGCGCCTGATCCGCCGAGTGTTCCAACGAGAACTCTTTCAATAGCTCCGCCGTCCGTTGCTTAGAAGTCGCCCGGGACAGCCCGTTCAGCCGCGAAAAAATCATGAGGTTCTCCCGCGCCGAAATGTCTTCGTCAATGGAGGCGTACTGACCCGTCACCCCAAACAACGACCGCGCCAATCGGCCTTCTTTGACCGTATCGTGGCCGAAGATCTTGACCTGCCCCGCGTTGGCCTTGAGTAACGTGGTCAACATCCGTAAGGTCGTGGTCTTCCCGGCACCATTGGGCCCGAGCAAGCCAAAGACCTCTCCACGATGAACCGTGAATGACAGGTCATTGACGACCGTCTGTTGACCGAATTTTTTCGTTAAATGTGAGACTTCAATTGCTTGTGATTCTGGCATGTTAATTCCCTCTTCGTGGTATGCTTAATTTAATCAGGTTACCTGACTAAAATTATAATAAGGTCCCCTGATTAATTTGTCAAGACTTTTGCCAAAATCGTGACTGGCACTGGGCTCGTTGTCGGGTATAATGGGCTCAGGAGGTTGGTTAGCATGCCTAATTTAAACAAACAACGAAAAGCGGCTGGCAAACTTATCGAATTTGGCATGGTGCGCCACACCGCTGATGAACTGATTCACCGCGATCATCGCGGCGGGCCCGATCGCCAGTTGGTTTTTCAGGGCCAAGGGAAGATCTTACTGGCCCTGTCCCAAATAGATGGGCTGTCGCAAAAGGAACTGGCGACGCGGTTGAATCTGACGGTCCAGTCGACCGCGGAATTCGTGAACAAGCTGGTCAAAAAGCAACTGGTGACGAAGGAAAAGTCCACCGCAGACCGCCGCAAAACGATCATTCGGTTAACCGACCTGGGGCGGCAAACGGTGGCCAACGAGACGGCGCAGGTCCCCGACTTCTTAAAGGGACTGACCGATGCGGAACTCGACCAGTTCACCGCCATTCTAACCAAGATCAACGCCAGTCTGTATGACGAGATCAACACGGCTAATCCCACCCGGTTCGACAAATTCCAACAAACCGTGGCGAACCACTTGCGGGATTGGTTCTTGTGAGTTGTGGCTAACTGTTATTTAATAATGCCAATTTTTCTTAAAAAACGACTGTTCTCAGATACACCTCAGGGAGCAGTCGTTTTAATGACCCTACTTTATACAGAAGACTGAAGAGTACCTAATGAATACGAAATTTTTAAGGCGTCATTATCAGCTGTCCACATGGATCTTTTCCATCCTTAATAGGATTTCCTCCGATAACTGTTGAATTATACAACTGATTTTTAAATTTCTCGTTGCCTACTGATTCTCGAATAATTGTTTGCTGCTATTTAGCACACATTAATTTTTCTGTATCATTGTCATACTTTTTAATGACATTTCCAAATAAGCACCAACAAACTAGACAGCATTTCACTATCGCGGTATGCTGTACATACTAATAGTTAATATTTTTTTCGAGGAGCTACCTCATGCCAAATAAAAAAGAACAACTACCCAAATATGTCTCGATTTATAACGACTTACTTGCAGCGATTGATTCCGGCGAATTTCAGCCCGGTACTGCGCTACCCTCAGAGGATGTCTTAGCCAATCAATTCAGTGTCAGCCGGATGACACTTCGTCAAGCACTATCGCTTCTTCGCGAAGATGGAAGAATAGTGACGCGCAAGGGTTCGGGGACAGTGGTGAATGATACCGTTCAACCAGCCACAGTCGGTATCGAGAATGCCGAAAATCCCATCCGGTCTATCTGTCAAGAAACAATCACTGCCGTCGATTTTACGATGGGCCTGTCTTACTCAAATGCTTATACACGCCAACTCTTCGGTCGGGATAGCCCGGCAGGTGTTCACTTTGATTGCGTCTACCAATCGAAAGGGGCACGCGTAGCTTATTCCTACGGTATTATGCTGATTGATTCCGCTGAAAAGTTCAAGCTAGACTTAGAAGATCAAGAACAAATGCAGGCTTTCATCTCTAAAGATATCTACCAATTGATTCGTCGGCGTCAACTCACTTTCAAGATTGGGGTGGGCACCGAAAGTGTTCAACAAAAAAGTCTCTCTAGCCTATCAAACACTTATTTAATCACATTTGAATCACTCTTTGATCAGCAAGATCAGCTTCTTCTCTTCACCAAGTACTACGTTCCAATTGAAGAGGTCAATATGACCCTTAATCTAACGGCAAACTAGTCCCTATCACATCTCTAAAAGATCTGCCAAGTGCAGATCTTTTTTTGTTGTTGACAGCGCTCTCATAATAGATTATATTACATCTATACAAAATAATATGTCTATACAGAAAAGGGCGAATGAAATGAATGTCGAAAAAAAGGTTACCCGTGTTCTTCCCTGGATGATGCTCGTGATGGTCAGTGCGTCATCTCTCCTCAACGCTTTCAGTATTATTCCCGCATTATTAGCTCATTATTTCAGAGTTGATGCCGCCACCATGAGTTGGCAAACTGTTGTTATTACGCTTTCAATGGGGGTTGCCGGTATTGTTTATGCCACTTTAGCCGATTATATCAGCATCCGTCAGCTGATGAGCGTTGGACTGGCGCTGATGACTGGTGGCTTACTACTCGGTTTCTTCTTTAGCCATAATTTACTTCTCGTCATCATTGCCAGTGCACTCGCCACTTTGGGCGGTCAAAGTGCCAACGCACTACTGCTAGTCACCGCCGTTCGCTACCTTAGCAAAGAAGCCTCCGATCGCTATTTTGGCTACTACTCAGCCTGTATTAATGCTGCCCAACTCCTGGGGGTTCTCTTAGGTGGCTTTCTAACCAGTTGGATTGGCTGGCGTTATCTGTTTATTTTCCCTCTTATTTCTGTCGTTACCATCTACTTTGTCCTGAAATACTTACCCAAAGATTCTAAACTATCCAGCCAAAAACTTGATATTTTCGGAATCTCTTTACTTACAATCTTCACTTTCCTGCTATCATTATTCTTCAATCAGCATTCTTGGTTAGTCTTGCTATTGGCAATTGTGGTTTTAATCGGCCTATATCTGCATATCAGTCATCACGCAAATGCCTTCGTCAGTCTCGACTTTTTCAAAAACAAACGATACACTCTGGCCATCATCTTAGGCGGTTTAGTTAACAGTCTTCTGGTTGCCTATCCCTTCATGTTCTCTTTTCTCTGCGCAGCCATCTACCATACACAACCGCTTCAGGTGTCTGAGATCTTGATCCCAAGCTATATTATCGCAATCTTAGTTGCCACTTTTGCCAGTAACGTTGCAAAACTTTGGGGACTGGAACACACTGTATTGATCTCACTCGCCCTAATCCTGATCGGTCTGCTATTAGGGGCTGCGTTCCTAGAATCTGGTGTCTGGATTCTCGTCATATCTTCCAGCATTTTCAGTGGCGGCATGGCGCTGTTCGCTCCTCAAGTTCAGGCACTAATGTTCTCAGCTCTTCCCGAAGACAAAGTGGGCGTCGGGAGTGGTATTTACGGTCTCGTATTCAGTACTTCAATGTCTCTAGGAACCGCTATTACAGGGACTCTACTTGCTGCAAAATGGTTACACACTCCTAGCATTTTCCCATTTCTGTCAACCAAGTCCGTCTCATTTAGTAATCTGTTACTACTTTTTATCATTTGGATTATGCTAACGCTGGGATTGACATTAGGAACACGTAAGACTTTATTTGGAGGTAATGAATAATGACTAAACGTATGTGGGCAGCAGGTTCACTTCATCTTGACACGAGTCACCCCGGTTACTTTGATCTCGCCTATGGCACTGATCCCGCCCAAAAATTGGATATCTGGCTACCTAAACAGACCGCAAAGACTTATCCGACCATTGTCTTCATTCACGGCGGGGGATTCATTAGTCTAGACAAGCGTGAATCTGAAAGTAGCCCGGTTGTTATTGAAGCTTTGCATCGCGGCTACGCGGCCGTCAGTCTCAACTATCGCATGTTACCAAAAGCACACTACATGGAAACAACGCAAGATATCCAGTCAGCGATTGCCTTCGTTTTAGCACATGCCACTGAGTTTCAACTCGACGTCACTAATCTCATCGTTTGGGGTGGAAGTGCTGGTGGTTACCTTGCTCTGATGGCTGGCCTATTACGACCACATTGGGTCAAAAAAGTAGTGGCATGGTATCCCATTACCGATTTTCCTCAGATAGATACACAGCTGGCTAGCAACCAAATCATTCAAAAATTCCTACCATCACGTACCAGTGATCATGATAAAACTTATGTTCCGGCAACACCCTTAACCGAAAGCTCGGATTTTCCTTTCCACAACACTGCAAATAGCCTTGATTCTCAATTTATTGGTGAATCATTAGCCCATGATAGTTTAAAAGGAATTCTGGCTAGCCCTATTAATTATCTAACCAACACAATTCCTCCCATGCTTCTTCAACATGGTAGCGGCGATGAAATTATTCCAATGCAACAATCCACAACATTTGCATTCAAAGCCCAACAAATTACTCAAGATCATCGTGTACAATGCGAGATCATTCCAAGTGCTATTCACGGTTCTGTCCTATTTATGACTCCAGAAAATTACGACCATGTCTTTACCTGGATTAAACCAAAGGAGCATTAATTATGATCACAAGACATCTAAGCATCCCCAGCTCACATGGAAACTATCACATCCCAGCAGTCCTAACACTCCCAGCAGCATCTAGACGTTTTCCTGCAATTGTTATGTGCCACGGTACCGGAACAAATAAGGATGAAGCTGGACAAGGCTATGTCCTGATGGCTACCAAACTAGCGGAGGCAGGTTTTGCCTCATTGCGATTTGACTTTATCGGAAATGGTGAGAGTCAAGTTCCTTATGAACATTATAGCTTTACCAGTGCCGTTAACGATACGCTTGACGTCACTGCATTTCTCCATCAGTCTCCACTTATCCTCACCAGCCAGATTGGTATCATGGGCTGGAGTCAGGGAGGCACGATTGCTATGTTGGCTGCGGGGAAGACTAAGTACTGCGCTGTCCTTCTGTGGTCAGGAGCACTGGATATGTCTGGATTGATTCCAGCGAAAGCCTATCAACAAAGCACATACGACCTAGATCTTGGGTTTCGACCGCCTATGACTATTGGTCACAGGTGGATGACAGACGTCCAACAGACTAACGTTGCAAAAAATTTCAGAAAAAGTCAAGCGCCTGTTTATGCTATTGCAGGTGGCCAAGATACCATTGTCCCATCAATTACGGCGAAAAAAATCATCGAAGAATCTACCAATTCATTGTCACAATTCACCATAATTCCAGCGGCTGATCATCTATTCAATTTACTTAGTGGCAACGACATAATCTTTAAGCAAGTGACTTCAATTTCAATTGCCTGGCTAGGAACCATTATCCACTAAACGGTTTTTCAATAAAATCTCTAGCACACATTAAAAATGACTAGTCGGGTTGTATGACTTAGCTAGTCATTTTTGCTTTGCACAAAATATATCTAGGAATCGGCGACTCACCGATGACCGCGGCCGCTTAAATTTTTAAGGGAAAGTGACCAAGCGCTGTAGTATACTCAAGATGTACGATGATTCATTGATCCCAAGGAGGCTTACCATGACTGAATACTTTCTGGTTAACCAGCAGGATTATTTCGCGACTGGCTTTCTCGTCAATCACCAGGCGGCCTACGTGGATACCGCGGCGGGACTGGATGTTGCCGCGGCGGTGAAGGCCGCCGATGCAGCGACAGCCAAGGCTGCGTTGTACCAACAGGTCTTAACGCACCCCGTTGCTGGAAGCGAACGCCCGCAATTAACACCGCCAGAACAAGCCCGGTTGACTCAGAAACTGGACGACAATTTTAGCGTCATTAGTACTGATGGCTTAGAGAGCTGCTGAAGGTGAGGTGAAAATTAATGGCTGAAAAGACGCAAACGAACAAGACGGCAGAAGACAATCCATTCTGCCACGCCGACATGACCTGTGCCCCCGGTTGTGGCTGTGCCAGTGCCGATGGTGTCTGCCACTGCCCCATGATTTCGGACCGCAAGTGTGCTTGCGATGGTTTTTGTGGTGTCCCAAAGCATTAATGAATGTGGCCAACTAAATACTGACAAATTGAAAATACGGTCAACCTCCAAAATCGGGGTTTGACCGTATTTCATTAGCTGGCGTTTGCAAACACCAATGTAAGCACCGAGTAACTGACCGTATTGAATTGTAAATTAAAAAGAGATGGCCCGTCCTCGGTTTTTGAGGGCGGGCCATCTCTTCCATGCTTTAAGCG
>NZ_JAAVSC010000038.1 GCF_012641095.1 Lactobacillus sp. HBUAS51381 | reverse complement strand
CTTTTTTATACACTTTTTTTACTCTACACAGTATACAAAAATATCCGTTGCCAGTAATCAATTAAATTGATTACCAACAACAGATATTTTAGAACCAAAATGCGGGCGGTCCAACAACTCTTAATTACAACCGATCTTCCCATTGATACCGTTGCCACCAAAGTGGGTTACTCTGACGGTTATTATCTCAGCCGTAAATTCTCTGCGGTTATGCACACTACTCCCAGTGACTTTCGTCGTCACCACCAAATCTAAGTCCCCTCAAAAAAATCGCAACCAGCAAATTCTCTTGCCGATTGCGATTTTTTAGTTTGTCACTCTAATCCGGTTCCCCGGCGTGCTTAAAAGACTGTCGTCCCAACCAATACAACCACACCAAACCGGCTTCAAATAAGACAAAGGCCAGGATGAAGCAGTGGAGGAAGAATGTATCCGGTAAAGCGGTAATAATCGGGTCTAGACTCGGATCAAATAGCCAGTCGTTATTGCGGAACAGCAACTTATGAAAATCAATGAAGAAATCATTGAAGTCCACCGCCATAATCGCCGCCAATACCAGGGGCACAACTGTGGCCACCTGCATGGGGCGGATCAGCCGCCAACGTTCCTTCAGGCGTTTCAACCGTCGGAAGTACCAGACCGCCGGATAAAGACTAACCAGTAAGACGACGTTGTTCAGCAAAAATAAATTCTTCACGTCATGGAAGTGAATCATCCCCGTAAAGGACGTGGGAAAATCACTCATCTTCAGGTCGGTCACCCAAGGCAACTCCAGATAACCCAGCATTTGATAGTAGTTATGCATAATCTTACCGGGCGTCATTTGCACCGTGTGACTGATATTCAGCCAATGAATGTCTAATCGATACAGCCACACTGCGTTGATGGTCAAAAAGATACTCAGCGTCAGCAGACATAAGATCAGCGCCGTCAGCCCCACACCACGTTGCCACCTAGTCAATCGGCCCCACCTCGATATCCCAATGGGCAAGGTCAGGTACGGTATACGTTGGCTGAATCTGCTGCTGCGCAACCTGTTCCGGCGTCGAAACACCGGTGTACGTCAATAGGGTGTCCACCCCCGCACGAATACCGGCTAGGATGTCCGTTTGGTAATTATCCCCTACCATGAGTGCTTGGTCGGGCGCAATTCCCATCATCTCTAGGGAGTTCTGTAGAATAATCGGCTCCGGCTTCCCCACGAAGATCGGTTCCGTCTGGGTCGCATAGCGGACCAGATCGACTAGCGCGCCAGCCCCGGGCATCAACCCCCGGGCCTTCGGAATATTGGAGTCCGAATTGGTTCCGATAAAGGTCGACCCACTGCGAATGGCCAAAATGGCCTTAGCAAACTTTTCATACGTCACGTCGCTATCGAGACCCACCACGACATACTCGGGATGTTCTTCATCGACCGTGAACCCCTTGGCCGCCAGTGCTTGATTCAGCCCAATCTCGCCCACAACGTACACCGTCCGCTTACCCGTCTTGCCAGCGCGTTGATCCAAGAAATCCGCCGTCGCCAGCCCAGCCGTATAGACATTGTCCGTTGTCACGTGAATATCGTGGTTATCAGCCAAGTTGGCGACCACGTCCACGGGCAATTTCGTCGTATTGTTCGTCACAAATTTAAAGGGGATGTGGGCCGCCTGAATGCGTTCCACGAAGGCCCGGGCCTTCGGATAACGTTTACTACCCGCATACACCGTGCCGTCCAAGTCGATTAAATAGGCCTGATATTTTTTCATTGCAACTTCTCCCTAATTCTCTTTTTTCTGCCGAATGGTAAAGTGGCGCCGTCCCTGTCCGCCCGTCGCAACGGTCACCGTTTTGGCCGTTTCTTGCTTCGGTTGCGCAGTCGTTCGCCGTTCTTCCGTGTACGGGTGATTACTATTTCGATGCCGCGAATGCCGGGAACGCCGCCGATGATTGCCGTTACCCGTTGTTGGCTTGCCAGTGGTCGTCGCCGTCTTCTCGGCATTTTGACGCTTCGTTTGCGTCTGCGACTTGCCAGTTGGCTGTCCCTGTTGCGTCGTCTTGTTATTATTTCGACGCCGGGAACGACTCCGCCGGGGCTTTGGCGCCGCCTTGACGTCTAGGTTGTGCAGAATAAAGTAGGCACACCCAAAGTTACAGGATTCATAGAGGTAATCCTGTACGGCATCAATCTGATTTTGCTTGGCGCCAGCCCGATCTTCGGCATAGAATCCCTTCAGCCGTAACTGTTCGAATCCCCAGTCCCCGACAATGTAATCAAACTTACTCAAAATTGTACTAAACCGGCGTGAAAACTCAGCGAAGTCAAAGCCGTCGCGGACGTTCGCCACCACCTCATAGGGGTGACCATTGATGGTCAGGTGGGTATCATCCACACGGACGACCTCCGCTGCCGGCTCTCGGTTTTCTCGTTGTTCGGCAACCAGTGCTTCTAAATCTTTGCGATCCACCGTCGTCATCCTCTCTACTCTTGATTTAAGGGATAGTGGTCGCCGAGATACTGGGCGAACACTTCCCGCAATAGGTCTTGGTATAAAATATGATTCTTGCCCACGATCGAAATCGTTGGAAAGAATGGAATAAATAAGTAATGGTCCAACACCGCAATCTTATATTGACGATTGGGTGAAAGTGGCTCACCACGCCACGTCACCGCATGCGTCTGCGGATCATAGGCAATTCCCAGATAATTGAGCTCCCCGAAAATTTTCCCACGAAAGCCCATGCCTTTTTGATGGAAATGCCGCAAAAATAACCGGGCCAATTCGAATTCCTGGATTAATCGCCAGAGGTTGTACCCACTCAAGGTCACCGTCATGACGTGCATATTGTGCGGCAAGATCTGGTGTAGCTGATTTTGATTGACCACGCCACGCGGCAAGTCTTCCAGAAACAGGCCCGCGTTTAAAATGGCGGCTTGCGTCCCCGCATACTCCGCGATCGCGTGTAATCCCTCACGGACTAACCGCGGCTGACCGGTCAGATCGGCCTCCATAGACACCGGCAGATCGGCCACACGCTGTTCGGACAAGATATCCGTTCCCAGGTCGCGAAGCCCCTGAATCTCTGCGGCATCCCCCGGATCTTCAGGCAACGTTGCCGTCTCAACGACGCTGGCGGTTGCGGCCTTAACGTGGTGCCGATCATCAACCGTCACCTCAATCTTACCCACGTAACGCCCAAATTTTCCAGCGGCGGCCAACAGACTGTGATTGTCCTGCTCACCATTCACGAATAGATGATGGGTGTGACTACCAATGATGACGTTGACTCGCGGGTAACGCTTGGCAATCTGGCGGTCCACATCCACCCCTAGATGGGAAAGCAGGACACAGACATCAAAATCGCCAGCGTACGTCGTCAAAAGAGCGGTCAGGGCCCGATCGACCCCAATGGGCGCCCACCCAGCCAACGGATACGTCAGTTGGTACGGTGCCGTCAGTCCCAAGACGAGAACCCGAGTACCCGCCGAAGTCGTTAGAATACGGTGATCGACCGCCCATTTCGGTTGTTCATGGGTATCCGCGGTGACCAGATTCCCCAGCACAACCGGAAAATTGGCGTAATCGTACAGGTGGTCCAACTGAGCGCGCATGTAACTCAGGCCTTCGTTGTTCCCAATAGTCACCGCATCATAGCCAATCTGGTTCATCAATTCGACGTTTTTCTGCCCGTTCGTCGCCTCCGTCACCGGATGTTCACGGTCCATGTTATCTCCCAGATCAAAGGTATACACCGTGTGACCGGCAGCCTGAGCACTTGCCTTTGCGGCGGCCAAATACCGCCGAATCCGGGGCCAATTCTCAAAGTGAGAATGGAGGTCATTTGTATGCAGGATGGTCAACTGTTCCATGTTCTCTTAACTCCTCTTAACACTGTGTCTAATCCTACGGCATCAAGGGCTCGCGGTCAAGCGCAAGACGGTGGATTCCCCCAAGGAACAATCACAGCCAAGGGTGTCGGCTAACAACCACGCTTACTGCTTGTCGCTGAACTCCTTGGCCTTGCCCACGACCATCTCTTCAATCTCACTGGTCGAAAATGGCGTGCCAAATGGAATAGCCGTTTTGAGGTAACGCGTCTCCGGCGTGTCTACCCCCACATTGATGTTTTCCTTAACCGGCACGGCATAATGGTGAATATGTCCGTGAAGATTAATAATCTGATTCACTATCCCCAGCATCATGGGATAATGCGTCATATAATACTGCCGGTGGTCATACTTAATCAGGGCACCCACGTCATGGAAGGCATACTTTGGCTGCCCGTGATCCACCGGATTGTGCGCAGCCAAGTACTTGAAGAGTGCCCGACTATCGTGATTGCCCTTGATGAGCTCCAGATGCCCATTCAGTTGTGAGAGGACATTGGCCACTGCCTCATCGGATTTAACGGCCGGTCGTGTGAAATACAGGGCGATGTCGCCCAAATGGTAAACCGTATCCGTCGGGGTTACCCGCGCATTCCAGTGATCAATAATGGTTTGATTCATCTCCTCGACGGTGGCAAACGGCCGGGGCGCAAAGTCATTCATGCCGAGTAAATCTTTGTGAAAGAAATGCGTGTCTGACGTGAAATATTGCATAGCGTTACTCCTTCATCGTTAAATAATATCGAGACGTTCCTTATGGGTTGGCCGCGGAAATTGTTGGTCTAAGGCGGCCAATTCTGCTGGCAAGAGTTCCAAATCGCCAGCAGCCAAGTTCTGTTCCATGTGGGCCACCGAGCTCGTCTGCGGAATGGCCAAGACTTGTGGTTGACGGATCACCCAAGCCAGTAGCACTTGATAAACGCTGGCTTGATGCGCCACGGCAATGTCTTTAACCGTCGCATTGGTCGTGAGTTGCTGGCCCCAAGAATCCCCCTGCGCAATCGGTGAATAGGCAATCAACGGCAACTGATGGTCTTTTTGCCACGGCAAAACCGCGTAATCTAAGCCCCGACTGCCCAAATGATAGAGATCTTCGTTAGCCGCCGCCTGATCGCCACCGGGCAGTTGCCACAACTCTTTTAGATCAGCGATGTCAAAATTCGAGACGCCCCATGCCCGAATCTTACCGGTCTGCTGTAACCGTTGGAGTTCAGCAACCGTTTCGGCCAAGGGGACATTGCCTCGCCAGTGATAGAGGTACAGGTCCAAGTAATCGGTCTGCAGGCGTTGCAAGCTGGCGTCCAGACTGGATGCCATGCGCTGACGAGACGCGTTCTCCGGCAACACCTTGGAAATCAGGAATAAATCCTCTCGTTGATAGGGCTTCAGCGCCGCCCCAACCAGGGTCTCCGCGCGCCCGGAGCCATACATTTCGGCCGTATCAATCACCCGCGCACCAGCAGCAATTCCGGCTTGGATCGCCGCAATCTCACTCTCTCGTTGTGCGGGCCGGTCACCCATGTGCCAAGTTCCAATCCCAATCGCAGGGACCACTCGACCAGCAATTTTGACTTGTTTCATCTTAACACCTCATTTAATTTTGTCTGCCGTTACCCGCGAATCGGATAACGAACGCCGTAAACAAACACTACTTCCATCCTAGCACTTCACGGCTAATTTCGCTGACTCGGCTCTCGTGAAACGCGCATTTGTCCCGTGACCTTAAACAGGATTGGGACAATTTAAGTTCAGAGACACAAAGAGTCTGGGTGTTCTATCCCAGACTCTTCCCATTATTCTATTTATTCCCCGGTGCAACGCGAATCTAGGGACAACTGGTCTGCCAATTATTTATCAGAATCCATCACACTCGTCGCCTGACGATCCCGCAGTCGCTTGCCTAAACTCAAGCCAACCAACCAGACGATTGACCCGACCAACGCGATCAACGTGTCCACCCGGAAGAGGAGCACAACGGCAACCATGCCCAGAAAGGCCAGGATAAAGTAATCACTCAGAGGGAAGAATGGCATCTTGAATTCGCCATTCTGCCGTTCCAAGGCCGTCTGTTGCCGCTTGAACTTGATGTGAGCAACCACGATGGCACTCCAGATGAAGAGGAAGCAGGTCGTCGCGACACTGGAAACAAAGGCGAAGACGTGTCCCGGAATGATCAGGTTCAAGAACACCGACACGGCAATGATGAGCGTTGAGAACCGCAGGGCCCGGGTTGGAACTTGTGCCCGCGATAAGGTACCCATATGCTTGGCAAAACGCCCATGACCACCATACGTCAGTGAGAAGAGCATTCGGCCGGTCGTAAACAGTGAACTATTGCAGGCCGATGCCGCAGCGGTCAAGACCACGAAGTTAATCACGGCAGCCGCTGACTGAATACCGACGTTCTTAAAGACCTGAACAAATGGACTACTGGTCGGTGAAACGGCTTGCCACGGGTAGATACACATCAATGCTAGCAAGGAGCCCAGGTAAAAGAGAATAATCCGAATAGGAATCTCATTAATCGCCTTAGGCAAAACCTTCTTGGGATTAGCCGTCTCGGACGCGGTCATCCCGACCATTTCAATCCCGACAAAGCTAAAGAGAACCATTTGGAAGGACAAGAAGAAGCCCTTCGCCCCGTTGGCAAAGAAACCACCGGTCGCCAAGTTGGTGACGCTGGCGTGCCCGGCCGGCGTTGGGAAGTGCACCGCTACCATGTAGGCCCCGGCTAGGATTAACGCCACGATTGCCACAATCTTGATAATGGCAAACCAGAATTCCGTTTCACCAAAGGCGCTGACCGTGACTGAATTCAGGGCCAGTAAGATGGCCAGTAAGGTCAAGGCCGTCACCCAGGCCGGTAAATGTGGGAACCAAAAGTGCATGTATTGCCCAGCGGCGGTAACCTCGGCCATGGCAATGGTGATCCAGCAGATCCAATAGGTCCAGCCGGCCACGAAACTCATATTTTCACCTAAATAGCGCTTAATAAAATCAATGTAGGAGTGGACGCCGAGGTCAGACAGTAAGAGTTCCCCGAGTGCTCGCATCAGCAGGAAGCACATGAGCCCCGTCACCAAGTAAGCCAAAATGATCGATGGCCCAGCCAGATGAATGGACTGGCCGGCACCTAAGAAGAGTCCAGTCCCGATTGTTCCCCCAAGAGCAATCAGTTGGACGTGCCGGCTTTGCAATCCCCGCGAAAATTCCTGGTTATTATTCGATTGACTTTCTTTCATCTTAATCGCCCCTTTGTTGAAATATATTATACACATCTGAATGGGTGATGCCAGTACCAGTGCTGGTTAGTTTGACTAACTAAACAGCGCTGAAGCCCGCCATGAAAGAACATCGTTCAACTTAAAACCATTTACGTGATAATTATTCACCTTTAGTTGAAGAAAACATCCCGCCCTATTTGACGAGATGTTTTCGCTAAACCTATTTACGTAACCGTTCGATATCCCGAACAATCATTAATTCTTCATCGGTTGGAATCAAGAGGGTCTTGATCTTAGAACCGGCAGCACTTAAGTCCCGTTCAACCCCACGAATATCGTTCTTTTCTGGGTCAACGGCAATGCCAAAGTAGTTCAGTTTGTCGGCAACTTCTTGACGGATCATAATGTCATTTTCACCAACACCGGCCGTGAAGACGATGGCATCAGCACCACCCAATTCAGCGAGGTAAGCCCCAACGTAACGCACGATCCGGTTAATGAACATGTCCCGGGCCAACTTCGCACGGTGGTTCTTATCCTGAACGGCTTCTAGTTCACGCATATCTGCGGAAACGCCAGAAACACCGACCAAGCCGGACTTCTTGTTTAAGATGTTGATCATGTCGCTTGGCTTGTCGATATTGAGCTTTTCCATCAGGTAGGCCACTAAGGATGCGTCGATATCCCCAGAACGCGTTGCCATTTCGATTCCGGCCAGTGGCGTGAAGCCCATGGAGGTATCGTATGACTTCCCATTCTTGATTGCGGTAATCGACCCACCAGCACCAATGTGGAGCGTGATGAGCTTCAAGTCTTCTAACGGCTTGCCGAGCATTGCTGCAGCACGGTGGGCAACATACCGGTGACTGGTCCCATGAGCCCCATACTTCCGGGCCCCATACTTTTCGTAGTATTCATAAGGGATAGCGTACATATAGTTCACTTCTGGCATCGTCGTGTGGAAGGACGTATCAAAGACCGCCACACTTAAAACATTAGGCAAAATCTTTCTGAACGCTTCGATTCCCATAGCGGCGGCTGGGTTGTGTAGTGGTGCATATTCAGCCAAGTCCTTGATCTTCTGTAAAACATCGTCATCAATCACGGCGGAGTCCTTGAACTCTTCACCACCGGCAACGACCCGGTGACCAATCCCAGTAATTTCGTTGAAGTCCGTGATGATCTTCAATTCGGTCAGTTGATCCAACATTAATTGGATGGCTTCCTTGTGATCGTTCACATCTTCATGCGTCTTGTATTTCTCGCCATCGCCATACTTGATTTCAACTAAAGAGTTACCCAGACCAATCCGGTCAATGGCCCCTTCAGCGATGACGTTTTCTTCTGGCATTTGGAATAACTTGAACTTTAACGTAGAACTTCCGGCGTTAATTGCTAATGATTTTCCCATTTGGTAATTTCTCCTTTTATGAGCGGTCCGTCAGCAGGTTTTGCTCTTCCCATTGGACGATCTCCGCAACAAACTTTTGAAATGCTGATTGTTCTTTAAATGATGGGAACTCACCCAACATTACCTGTTCAACCTGCTTTGCGCCAGCGCCCGGCTTCTGAAGAATCAGAATCGCCTTTTGCGCGTTGACATTCATAAAGAGCTCACTTGGAAGGTTCAACAAGCCCTGCAAGTAAGCGTTGCCAGCCAGCCATTTTAACAGACCCTTGGCTTCCTTGGTCTGAAAGAGCTGCGAAGGTACCAAGAAGACACCCACGCCACCCGGCTTTAACTGATTGAGCGCTTGCTCCAACAACAAATGATGCACGAACGAATGACCTTCCGCCGCTCGCGTCTGATAATTAGTCGCGTTCGCATCAATCGGGTAATAGCCAATTGGTAAATCCGCCACAATCAAATCGCTTGCGGGCACCAACAACTGTTCCAGCGCATCCTGATGAATGAGTTCGATTGGGAGTCGCTGGAGATCACTAGACGTTTGGGCAATGGCCAACATCGTATCATCATTGTCCACACCGTACGCCTTGATCTTGCCATCGACCACGGTCTTTAACTGCGAGAGCACGGCCGTTAAGAGATTCCCCGTGCCGACCGTCAAATCAGTCACGACCAGCTCGGACTTTCCCTTCTCTAATCGTGTCACCAGGTACCCCATAATATAGGCAATCGTATCCGGCGTCAGTTGGTGATTGGCTTGAATTTCATCCACCCGAATCGCTTTGAGCATGACCAATTGAATTGCTCGGCGAACCGTTTCGGCATCGTCACTTTGCCAGTCGACCTGGGCGTACAGCGCGGTTAACTTCGCTGCGGTCTCCTCATCGGGCTGACCATCTTCCACCTGAACTTGTCCATTGAGCAGATTATCTCCCGTCTCAATAAATGCGTCCAGGTAAGATGTGCTTAGCGCCGTCTGCAAGGTTGTGGTCGACTCGTCCAAAACCTTGAAGAGCGCTTCAGTCTGTTCTTGTGACAGTACGCTTCGCCTCCTTGTGAAATTTGCATGACTCAACGTTTCCGTTATCTATACTACCGATTTTTTAAGTGTTATTCAAGCAATCTTTCCGGTTAATCTCCGGGTTTTACCGTTCCGGCAGCCGCCTAATGGCTTGATGTGGCGTTCGTATGGTTCGTTCTATTTGTGAAGTCGAACGATTATAAGCTTTTATCAGTTCAAGGGTCGATTGTTGGCGCGCCGATTGCTCGGCTAAAACTAATAATAGAACTAAACTAACGCTCGCCAAAAGGAACAGCGCCCACAGCGTTAGGAAACCGTGCCGCGTAAATCGAGAATTGTGGTTTGCCAAGGCAATCGCTCCTGTTTAAGTCGTAGTTGTACCAGGCCAGGATACTTGGTTGCTCGCCATTGGACGGTCGTCACGTGCCGTAACAGTGGATAATACCCCTGATGATCGGCGTTAGTCAGCCGCAAAACGTGTTTGGCATCGACCCAGACGGCCACGGGCTTATCGTGCTGACGAGTATCGACAAGGTTTAGCTGTTGACGGTCAATACTAACGGCGCGGTATCGCCCGGGTTGTTCAAGGGCCCTGACCGCCTGATACCACGCAATGGGATCGTGCCTGAGCGGCCGTAAAACTTGCCGATCGGCCCCGCTGGCCAACACAAACATTCCCGTGGCGATGATCAAGGCCATCAACGCTTCAATTAATGTAAATCCCTGGCGCTTAACCATTGGCTGTCGCCCAAGTTAATAGGGCCCGATCGTGGCGAGCACGCACCTGCCGAAGCTTTGCCGTCCGGATCTGCTCCTGACGTTGCGTAACGCTTAACGCCTGTTGGGCCATGATGAAGGTCAACGCGACAATACCTAACGCCAAAAGGGCATCAGGGAGGAGCCAGCCGTGCCGCCGGCTGGCGACGAATCTTCGTTGCTTCCACATAGATTAAGGCGCCTCCCAACTGAAAAGTCTGATACCACCAAACGCGGTGGGTGGTGCTATACCATTCCATGGTAAAGGCCGCGGAGTTGCCCAGCGGTGAGATGCTCCAGCCGGTCTTGCCGTCGACCCATTTGAGCCCGGGTGGCGGCGTCAACCGACGAAAGACGCGCCGGGGCTGTCCTGAAGCCAAGGTGACCTCCCCCGTTTGCCGGTCCACAAAGATACCGACCGTCTCGTGGCGGGCCAAGGCGACTTGCCGACCGGCCGTCCACAACTGTTGCCAGGCGGGCCAAAAGGCTTGTTCCGCCGCTGCCCGCCGCTGAGCCACCGCTTGGAAACCAACCAGCGTGGCCAGTCCCGCCACGATTAGGAGGACCACCACCGTCTCGTAGAGGGTGAACCCGTGTCGGAGACTAATTGTTCGGCCGTTCATCATGGATTTTAATGCCCTCCTGTTTGGCCTGTTTCACCTGCTGAGCGGTCAAATATCGTCCCTCCTCCAACGCCGCGTACGTCACATGTTCGGCGGACTGATGGTCCTCTAGATAGGCCGTCACCTGCCCCTGCACCACCGTTTCCATCGCGTGCTGGTGAATCCCACTGGCCCGATGCCGTTGCCCGTTAAGGTTGGGTAAAATGATCAGCACCAGCAACGAAATGATGAAAAGCACGATGGTCATTTCAACTAGGGTAAAACCGTGCCGTTTACTCATTGATAGACTCCTTGTAGATTGGCATACATCGGCAACAAGAGGCTGAGATACGCCCCAACAATCAGCAGGGCCACGACCGTCAGTAAGATGGGCTGTACCAACGCCAAGCCCTGTTCGGTTAGGCGGACCAACTCGCGATACCGGAGCTGGCTATAGGCCGCCAGCTCCCGGGCCAACTGGTCACGCGTCTGGCCCTTTTGCAGCAAAATAATGAGTTGACTGGGAATGAACGGTTGCCGGCGCAACCACCCGACCGGTAAGTCACCGGCCTGAAGTTGCTGGGCCAAGGTATCGGCCAACTGATGAAGGAGCGCACTCTCCGGTAATTGTTGGAGCACCGTCAGCATTTGCTTAACGCTCAAGCCACTCGCCAGCAATTGGCCGAGATTGGCGCTCAGGTAGTACGCGTAGTAAGCACGAAAGATGCGCCCCACCACCGGCCAACGCAAGTACCACCCGGCTAGTTTTAGACGGGTCTGCTGCCGCCACCAACGCCAGACACCATAGCTCCCCAACAGGCTGCCACAGCCGAGGCCGACTTCTAAATAGAGGTGACCCCACCGTCCCACCGGAGCCGACTGCGCGACAATTTCCTGCTGTAGCTGCGGGAGCACACCAAACTTTAACGTGATTAGCAAGCCCACCATTCCCACCAGGAGCCCCAATGGGTACATGAGTAGCTGCACGAGACGTTTACGCTGACTGGCCATCAGGCCTAATAGGGTCGCGCTTCGTTGCAAAGCTTCCGCCAGATCGCCATGGGCGGTCGTCGCCTGCAATTGAAAATAAACATTAGCCTGCAAATAAGGCTCTAAACAGGAGACAAACGCCCGGCCACGCAACAGTTGGTCCTCGATGGCCGCTACACTCCGTGGCAACCCGCTCCCGGCCAGCTGACTAAAACGTAACGCCTGCCGCAACGAAAAACCGCTCCCTAATTGATCGGCCAAGAGCTGACAAAATTGCTGTTGTGTGGCCCACGACCACCTACCCCGCTCGGAACTGCCGGGCCGTTTCCAATGAAATAACTTGCTGCTGACTGGCTTGTTCAAGGGTGCTGCGCCACCTTTCCGTGGTTGTCCGTGTGGTCTGCCATAGTGCCTGATCCGTCAAAATATCCAGTAAGACCGCCGGCGTCCGTGAAACTCGGGGAATCAATCGCTGATAACAGCTGGCCGTGAGCACTTGGCGGAGGTGCGCTAACGACACACCCAACTCCGCCAGTCGTGAGACGCTCCCACTAGCCGTCTGGGCGTGAATCGTACTCAAGACCAGATGGCCACTGAGGGCGGCACGAACGGCGGCCTGGGCCGTCAATTGATCACGAATCTCCCCGATGATGAAGACGTCCGGGCGGTGACGCAGGCCGACCTTGAGCAAGGCCTCGTAGCTCATCCCCGCCGCGGCATTCACCTGCAATTGAATGAAGCTGTCCGTTTTAATCTCCACCGGGTCTTCAATCGTCAATACGGTGGCGGTCGTGGCTAGCCGGCTGGCAATCGTATACATCGTGGTCGTCTTGCCCGATCCGGTGGGCCCCGCAAACAAGAGCAGTCCCCGTTTGGCGGCGAGGTGGTCGAGCTGGCCCGGTTGCGTCTGATCCAAGTAGGCCATCTGCCCGGTGTGGTAGGGATAAATCACCCGAATGACCAGCGATTCCCGACCGGCGTAATCCCCCACTGTGGAAAATCGGAGTTCCAGAGGGGGCTCGCCCGGCCAGGTCAAAGCCCCGACCTGTGGCCGTCGATTCTCGCTCACCGCCATGTTGGCCTGAAATTTAAGATACGTAATCACCTGGGATCCCAGCTTGGCCGTAATGCGACGCCAAACCGAGACGGCTCCCAACTGACGTAATCGAATCTGATAGCCCGTCTTTTCCGGTAAAATGTAGACATCACTGATCCGCTGTTGGACGGCCGCCACCAGCAGTTCACTAACAAAATCCTTAATCACACGCGTCATCTCCTGCCCTTTTCACTTAACTCCGGGAAAGAGACGGCTTTATTTTTTTATTTTCCAATTTTTCTGTCTATCGACGCCTTCGTTCCATCAAAAAATAAGCTGAGGATAGTTTTATCCTCAACTTATCCATGTTTAGTCCGAATTTTGGTCGTACTTATTAGTCGTTTAACCCGCTCACCAAATCAATACGACATCCTCCGCGAAATCTTTCTGTCTTTGCTTGATATCATTGATAGACCACGTTCCTGCCGTGAGTTTTCGTGCTAATACCTGATTTCCCTGCAAGTTCGATTGACGTAACTGCTCCGCCACTTGGGCTACATCCTTAAACTGCGTGGGAACTAGCCTCTTTTCCAAAATACTCCAATTGCCAATGTAAGTCTGATACTCATCGATCTCGTCGGCAGTACTAATCTGAATGAGTTGGTAATTGTCATCATCGAATGCTTTTTGATACCAGCCCTCTGCAAAATCATCGAAATGCGTTTCATAGAGTTCTGCCAGCAGATAGACTAGCGTCCACTTCTTGGCTCCCCGAAGGCCACCGTCCTTGCTGAGTACGCTAAACGCCATTTTAGTGGCTTCACTAGATTTTTCGAGACGTTGTTTCATCGCGTCAATAATCGCGTCAACCCCCGTATACTCCAGCGACCAGATCTTCTTAGCGATTTCAGAAAAGCCACTCTCCAGCTTATTGGTGCCGTCGTTAATAATCGTCCGATGGCGAATGAAGACCGCCACCATCTTATTAACGACCTTCAAGATATCTTTTTCCGAATAATTACAGTGGTACAAAGCAACCACAACCGGATAGTAGAGTTTGACATTCAATCTCGAAAAAACGTCTAGTCGATGGGTAATGCCAGCGTTCTTAAAAAATGTGGCGTGAACCTTAGGTGATACCGGACTTTCAAGTACCGTATACAAATCAACCAAGCCGTCTAAGTCTTTCAAGAATATTCGGGCTTGATTAACGTCTGTCACCTTGTCGCTGACTGCACGATATAGTTTGGCTTCCGAGACAATCCGATACTGAGCCGCCCAGTACGTGCGGATAAAGCGGGTAATTCGTTTGCTACTGGTATCCAACTTAGCCGTAATTCGTCGCCATATCTCGTTAGCTTCCTTGATATGCTCATGCCCCATCAAGGACATGAGGTGATTCTTGATAATATCAGAAGCTTTCAGATCCTTTCCGCGACTATTGAGCGTTTCAAAGATCGTAAACGCATCCTGAAGGCTAGGCGCTGAAATCATGACGAGGTAAAAGTTATTCACGAACTGATCGTAAATATTTTGTAGCTTATTAATCTGATCACGGATACTGGCTTCGGGCTTTAAGATCTCCTGAACCCTCCGATACATGTCTTGATAGGCTTTTTGCATGTTCTTCATGGGATCAGACGAAACGCGATCATTGCGCGCCGTTATACTCCCATGCGTCAGATCAAAGAAATATTCCTGGAGACTCGCTCCTTCGCCCAACTGCACGACCAGAGACGCCTGTTGACCTTTACCACCGCCAATATTCGCATCAGCCTGTTTGCCAATCAGTCGTAAATCATCCCCACTATCCAGATTTACATCCGCAACGTTCTGCCGAAAGTGTTCCCGATACATTTCCCGTGAGATATCCCGAATCACAGCGAGAAAGATATTACTCGTTGTCAGTCGTTGCTGCCCATCGATAATTTCCTGTTCTTCATGACTATTCTTATAGGTCACAATCTGACCAAAGAAATGACTCCGACGCTCACCATCGATTAGGTCCTTTAAATCCTCCCAAAAATCTTCAACCTCATTTTGACCCCAAGCATAATTCCGCTGATATTCAGGGACAACAAAACTATTTTCACTGAACAAGCCACCGATTCTAAAACGTGACGGTTGTGGCAGATCTACCTGTGCGCTCATTTTCTACCTCATATCTGTAATTTTTGTCAGGAGTGCCCTTGTGTTGTATCGTCTATTTTGATTATTTATTATACTGGATACCCCCCACTAGGAAAACATATACTGGCAAAACAAGGGATAGCTTTAGAATCCCTTAAACATCTATAAAAATATTGATCTTGGACCACAACCTAGGCACCAACATGGCCTATATTCTAAATCATTAATTCCATACAAAAACCCGCTACCAGACAACGCCTGGTAGCGGGTTCATTGACTCACATTATTGGGTTAAAAACGCTTATTCAACGTTTTCAGGTAAGACGGCTGCTTCGTAAATATCGGAAACATCGTCGTTGTTTTCCAGTTCGTCAATCAAGCCTTCGTATTGAGAAGCCTTGGCTTCTGGTACTTCGGTTGTGTTTTGTGGGAACATCCGAACTTCGGCGGTGTCCAACTTGTAGCCCTTGTCTTGTAAAGCATCACGCACTGCGACTTCGCTCGAAGGATCCGTGTAAATCTTGAATTCTTCATCCGTGGTTTCCATGTCGTCCGCCCCGGCGTCTAAAGCATCCATCAACATCGTATCTTCATCCGTATCCAAGCCATCACGCAGGATTACAATGTAACCCTTCCGGTCGAACATGTATGAAACGGAACCCGCTGCACCAAGTGAGCCACCATGGTGCGTGAAGGCAGAACGAACAGCCGCAGCCGTCCGGTTCTTGTTATCCGTCAAAGCAGCAACCATGATCGCTGTCCCTGCTGGACCGTAACCTTCGTAGGTGATTTCTTCGAACTTAGCGCCACCAACACCAGAGGCCTTATCTAAAGCCCGCTTGATGTTGTCCTTAGGCATGTTAGCTGCCCGCGCCTTGTCCATTTCCAAACGAAGTTGAGGGTTACCGTCGGGATCAGGACCACCTGCTTTTGCAGCTTGGTACAAATCACGTGAGATTTTTTGGAAGATTTTTCCACGCTTTGCATCCTGAGCATTTTTCCGGCCCTGGATGTTATGCCATTTAGAATGTCCTGACATCGTAACTCCTCTTTTCTAAAATTTTATTGATATATCCGTCTAAAACAGACACTATACATGTTAGCACTTACTCCCCGTTCAATCAATTACTAAGCGTCCAAAAGCGCCTTATTCAATGAAAATGTATAAATATTTTGTCGTTTCCCTTTAAACTGGGAATGGAAGCGAATTTTAATTGAATAATTTATGTATAAAAACAAATTTATCAAAATAAAACTTGTATAAATACACGAGACCGGCTATACTCAAGTACATCATCACAGATAGAGGAGCAAGCCATTATGAAAAATAAATTAATTATGGTCATCGCACTGCTGATGGCACTGGTTGCCGGTTGGACGGCCACCACAACAACCGCACAAGCGGCCACCGACAACTCGTTGGCCAAGGTTCAAAAGAAGGGAACGCTGGTCATGGGGACTTCACCCGACTATCCACCTTATGAATTTCAGGCGACCGTTCACGGCAAGAGTCAAGTTGTCGGCATGGATGTCGCCGTGGGGAAGAAGATTGCGAAAGACATGGGCGTCAAGCTCGTCGTCAAGTCGATGTCCTTTGACTCCCTATTAGTCGCCCTACAGACGGGTAAGGTGGACATGGTCATTTCCGGGATGAACCCCACGCCCGCTCGGCGGAAGAACGTTGACTTCACCCATACCTACTATCAAGGTGGGTACAGCATCGTCATCAACAAGAGTGACAAGGGTATCTATAAAGATAAGGATTCATTCGTGGGCAAAACCATCGGTGCCCAAACCGGTTCTACGATGTACAACGAATCTAAGAAACAGACCAGCGGCACGACCGTTAAGGGAATGACGTCCGTTTCCGACTTAATCCTGGGTCTGCAAAGTCACAAGCTCCAAGGGGTTGCGATGGAAAAGCCATCCGCTCAAGCCTACGTCGCTAACAACAAAGAATTAGCCATGATTCCAAGTAAATTCAACTTAAGTGCATCCGATACCAGTGCCTCCGTGGCCTTTGCTAAAGGATCCGGCACTCTAGTCGCTGCAGCCAACAAGTCCGTGGATCAGATTAGAAAACAAAATCTGGTCAACAAGGACTACCTCCCCGCTGCTGGGAAATACTTAAAGACCAACACCGTCAACACCAGCATGTTCCACTATTGGAAGGCCTTCCTGAAAGGGATCGAATACACCTTAATCATCACGGTATGTTCCGTTTTCTTCGGGTTTATTCTCGGCGTCTTATTGTCACTGGCACGGATGGCCCACGGCGGCGTCTTCGCCACGGCCTTACGGTGGTTAGCCACGGCCTATGTTGAATTCATTCGGGGCACACCAATGATGGTTCAAGTCATGTTTGTCTACTTTGGCTTGGGCTTAATCGTTAACCTCCCAGCGTTAACCTCCGGGATTATTGCGATCTCACTAAACTCTGGGGCCTACATCGCCGAATACATTCGGGGCGGGATTAATTCCGTGGACAAGGGCCAAACCGAAGCCGCACGGAGCCTTGGGATGACCAGTGGCTACACCCTGCGTTATGTCGTCCTACCGCAAGCGATAAAGAACATTTGGCCATCACTGGGGAACGAATTTATTACCTTGATTAAGGATAGTTCCATCGTTTCCATCATTGGGGTCTCCGAACTGATCTTCCAAAGCAACATCGTTCGGTCCGATACCTACAGAGGGGTCGCCCCTATCGCCGTTATCATGGTACTTTACTTCATCATGACCTTCACGGCTTCACGGATTCTAAACCACTTCGAAAGGAAGATGCAACATGACTAAACCCATTATTGAGGTCAAGGACCTCGCCAAGAACTTTGGTGATAACCAAGTCTTAAAGAATATTTCCGAACAAGTGAATCCGGGTCAGGTTATCGTCGTTATCGGCCCTTCCGGTGGTGGGAAGAGTACCTTTCTACGGTGCTTGAACCTGCTAGAAACGCCAACCAGCGGCGAAGTCGATTTTGATGGTCAAGATTTAACCACGCTGGATACTAAGAAGGTTAATACCTTGCGGGAACAAATGGGGATGGTGTTCCAAAACTTCAACCTCTTCCCCAACATGACTGTCCTAGAAAATATTAAATTAGCACCCATGAAGGTCAAGGGCATCAGTGACGCCGATGCGACGAAACGGGCCCACGAACTTCTCCAACAAGTGAACCTGGATGATCACGCCGACGCCTTCCCCACCAGTCTTTCCGGTGGTCAGGCGCAACGGGTGGCGATTGCCCGCGCACTTGCCATGGATCCCAAGGTTATGTTGTTCGACGAACCGACCTCTGCGTTGGACCCAGAGATGGTTGGCGAAGTGTTAAACGTTATGCAAGACCTCGCGCAACAAGGGATGACCATGGTCGTGGTTACGCACGAAATGGGCTTTGCTAAGTCCGTGGCCGATCGCGTCTGGTTCATGGCCGATGGCTATATTCAAGAAAACAACACGCCCGAAGAATTTTTCAGCAATCCTCAAACGGAACGGGCGCAAGACTTCTTATCCAAGATTCTGATGTAAGACCAACTTAAAAGAACTTTCGTTTTGGCGGGCTACTCTATTTTGAGCGGCCCGCCTTTTTGCCCCCCCTACTCTTACCAATGTTTTTTTCTCAGTTTTTGTTGCGGAACACCCACCGATTTAACTGACTCTTTAACTTTAGCTGAGGCTGGACTTAGATCTGAACTGGTCGTTAAAACTTGGCTAAATCCATGCTAGATCACTCATTCTCCTTGAACTACTCCCTAAACCAGCACAAATAGAGGCCCGAATCAACGGTCGGGCCTCTATTTACAGGACATTTACGTTTTAAAAATCTCAACAATGGTGAAACAACTCACCAAGAAGCTCTAGTCTTGCCGGCGCTTCCGGAAACCGAGGAGACCTAAGCCACCTAGAATCAGTCCCAGAATGGACCAGCCGGACGTGTGTGCCTCATTGGTCTGTGGTAATGTTGTCGCCTGCTGAGCTACCTTATGATCCACTGGTGCCATCTTATGGGCCACTGGTATCGTCTTAGACGACGTGACCATCTGCGTATCGTGTCCAGAGTGCTGGGCAACTGCGACTGATTGTGCGGCCGTTCGCGGCGTACCAGATTTGCCCGTTTGGATGTGGGCTCCGGCACCACTCGTCACGAGACGTTGTGGCACCCGCGTAGCCGTCGTAATCGTCACATCAATGCCCGGCCGAACCTGTGCGCCAGTCCCACCATCACTAATGATCTCGTGATCGATGTTGTCGGGATCCTTCGGCGTCGAAGGATCAGTTGGCTTGGTTGGGTCTGTTGGGCCTGTTGGATCAGTTGGATCGGTGGGTTCCACGGGGTCGGTGCCACCGGAATTACCGCCATCGCCGTTACCGCCAGTGGTCTTCGCCACCACGGTCAACGTTACGGTCACCGGCTGGGCGTTACCATAGCTCAGCGTCACCTGATACTGACCCGGTTGCGTCAAATCGGCGTTACCGAGGTCCAACGTAATCTGATCGCTGGCTACCGGTTGGGCGTTACCATCCGTGGCAGCCGCCTTAAAGTCGGCCGCGGTTGGGGCGGCATCCCCCACCGTCATCGTGTAATCGCTCCCCGTCAAGGTATCAGCGGCCGCGGTAATCGTCAAACTTCCCAGCTCAGACGTGTCCACTTTGTAGTTGGCATTCAACTGATCCGCATTCAGAATATAGAGATAGGTGCCTACGCCATTTCCTGGTTCCCGCGTTACCGTCAAACCCGAATCGGTAATCGAGTTGCCACTGCCATCTACGACGGTGAGAGTCGCAACGGGTTCCTTCGTCCCAACGACCATTGTCTGACTTCCCACCGTTACCTTCAGTGGTAGCTTCGTAATCGTTAAGGCGCCAATTGACTCGTTCCCCAGCGTGTAATTACCGCTCAAGCCAGACACGTGATAGGCGTACGTTCCGGCATTATCTCCGGCATCACGCGTCACCGTCAAACCTGAGTCGGTCACGACATTACCATTGGCATCCGTCACCGTTAGGATAGGTGTCGGCTCCTGGCCACCGTAAACCATGGTCTGGTCAGGAACACTCACATTGAGCGTAGCTGGCGTAATCGTCAACTTCCCAATTGACTCATTGTCAGACGTGTAATTACCGTTCAAACCAGACACATGATAGGCATACTCTCCGACATTATCTCCGGCATCGCGCGTCACCGTCAAACCTGAGTCGGTCACAACATTACCATTGGCATCCGTCACTGTTAGGACGGGCGTCGGCTCTTGGCCTCCGTAAACCATAGTCTGGTCAGGAACACTCACGTTGAGCGTAGCCGGCGTAATCGTCAATGTTCCAATTGACTCGTTACCCAGCGTGTAATTGTCGCTCAATCCAGATACTTGATAGGCATACTCTCCGACATTATCTCCAGCGTCTCGCGTCACCGTCAGGCCCGAATCGGTAATAATATTACCGTTCGCATCCGTCACTGTAAGCGTTGGTGTTGGCTCCTGACTACCGTAAACCATGGTCTGGTCAGGAACATTTACGTTGAGAACAGCCGGCGTAATCGTCAACTTCCCAATTGACTCATTGTCAGACGTGTAATTACCGTTCAAACCAGACACGTGATAAGCATACTCTCCAACATTATCTCCGGCATCGCGCGTCACCGTCAGGCCCGAATCGGTAATAATATTACCGTTCGCATCCGTCACTGTGAGCGTTGGTGTCGGTTCTTGTCCACCGTAAACCATGGTCTGGTTGGCAACCGTTACGTTGAGAGCGGCCTTCGTAATCGTCAATGTCCCAATTGACTCGTTACTCAGTGTGTAGTTACTATTCAACTGGTTCGTATTCAGGACGTACTGGTAGGTGCCAACCGTATTACCCGGTTTACGCGTCACCGTCAGTCCCGAGTCGGTCACGACATTACCGTTCGCATCAGTTACTGTAAGCGTTGGCGTTGGTTCTTGTCCACCGTAAACCATGGTTTGGTTAGCAACTGCTACATTAAGAGCAGCCTTGGCAATCGTTAGGATTCCCAGATCCGGATCATCCACTTTATAATTAGCGTTCAACTGATCCGTATTCAAGAGATAGTGATAGGTGTCCGCTGTATTACCCGGTTCACGCGTCACCGTCAAACCTGAATCAGTCACGATATTACCATTGGCATCGGTCACCGTAAGCGTTGGTGTTGGTTCTTGACCACCATAAACCATGGTTTGGTTGGCAACCGTTACGTTAAGCGCGGCCGGCGTAATCGTCAATGTCCCAATTGACTCGTTGCCCAGCGTGTAGTTGCTGTTCAATCCAGACACGTGATAGGCATACTCTCCGGCATTATCTCCAGCGTCTCGTGTCACCGTCAAACCTGAATCGGTCACGACATTACCATTGGCATCGGTCACTGTTAATGTAGGCGTTGGCTCCTGGCCACCGTAAACCATGGTCTGATCAGGAACATTCACGTTGAGCGTAGCCGGCGTAATCGTCAATGTCCCAATTGACTCGCTACCCAGTGTGTAATTGTCGCTCAATCCAGATACTTGATAGGCATACTCGCCAACATTATCTCCGGCAACCCGCGTCACCGTTAAACCTGAGTCGGTCACAACATTACCATTGGCATCGGTTACTGTAAGCGTTGGTGTTGGCTCCTGGCCACCGTAAACCATGGTTTGGTCAGGAACACTCACGTTAAGCGCGGCCTGCGTAATCGTCAATGTCCCAATCGACTCGTTACCCAGTGTGTAGTTGCTGTTTAATCCAGACACGTGATAGGCATACTCTCCGGCATTATCTCCGGCATCTCGCGTCAC
>NZ_JAAVSC010000037.1 GCF_012641095.1 Lactobacillus sp. HBUAS51381 | reverse complement strand
TGCAAGGTTCGAACGGTAACGCCCAGACGCTTTGCCATTTCATTTGGTTTAATCATTGCCACGCTATCCACCTCCATATTATCTTTCTATGGATAGCACATCATCATTTTCCATATTCATCTACGCATTTCTACGCTATTCTACTTTTTTGCCAATGGTTAGTTCCTCCTTTCACGTCACTTACACTTACTGCGTTCTGCCCAAATAGTGAAAGTCCGGATCGCGTCCGACACGATAACAGGCGAAGGCCCGCGTTAATTCATTGTGAAACGTCACCAAGATGGCCGGCGTGGCCCAGGTTGAGGCCGCCCAGAAGACGGTATCGTCCGGCTCACGGGGATCATTGGGATACCGGTAATAACCGCGGTCTTCATCCCAAATGGTCCCCTGCGTATTCAACCAGTCCTCGGCCAGCCCCGCCTGCACCACCGCCATGACATCGTGGTTGTCCCGAATCAGGGCCGCCAATTTGTCCCAGTCCAACTGCCAATCGTGTTGCTTGGGCAATTGATTGCGCGTGCCCAATGGCGTATGCCGCAGGGCAATCGGGTCAAAGTCAATAAAATCCATGGTCGTTGACCTCCTCATTAGCTTCTAGGTCAATCATACCGCAGCTTTCGCTCACTAGACGACTCATCTATTTGGCTACAAATGGTCCTCAGATTAACCGTTAGTCTGGGGGCCATTTCTCACTGCCTATCATACCTGAAAGCGCTTAAAATTGCGACTCTTACACCCGCAATCCATTAAGCTGGTTAACCACCAGCCTATCCTGACCATTAGCAAAAAGCGCCGGGTCTCACTGTCCCCGCCGTTAAGTTTGGTCAAGATGGTCCCCTGTCAGGCACCGAATCTCCGTGAGTTGGAACTGACGGTACTGCCCCGTCACCAACCGCACCACGATCTGGTCCCCATCGACACCGGCAATCACGCCGTCTACGGTCGCCAACACCCCGTTATCATCCACGCTGTTCAGCTGCAAATGCACGGGCTTTCCCGCCCGCCAGGCCGCCGCCAACCGCCGGCTCAATACCGGCCAGGCTTCCTGGGGACGGGCGGATTCGACCCGTTCCGCGGCGTGCATTTTAGCCAAGGCACTGGTGTGATCGGACAAGTAAAAGCCGCCCCACTTCAACATGCCGCGATCCCGATAATCACGCCGAAAGAACTCGGCGGCTAACCGATCATCCGTTGTCTGATGGAGAACCATGACACACCACTTCCTTAATGAATCCACCGCTGGCTCACTGGCCACCGAACTCGCCCAAAGTTCACGAAGTTTAGAGACAACTGGGTCTGTTGTTGGAGCGCCCGGATGACCTGTTCCAAGACGGCCAAATCGGTCGTCCGCAACGTGTGCAGGGGAATCGAGCGTGCCCGATGATGCTGACGTTGAATGTTCATGAAAAAATTAAACGTTTGGCCGTACTGATCGTTCACGACATCAATTCGGTACTGGCAATGCCACTGCGCCGTAAACCACTCGGCTAGCCGCGCGTAAATTAAATCGGCTTCTTGTTTGGGTTCAATCAAAACTATTCCCCCCATTGTGACCGCCGACCAGTGCCGCCCGCCGGAGCATGGTCCCCCCAGGCATGAGACTGCTGGCCGGAATGACCGCGGTCTTGCCGAACTTATCCCGAAGTTCGTCAATCACCCGGTCGAAACGTTCATTCTTAATCTGGCGATGGGGCTCCTGAAAGATGTCGAGTTGCAGGCCCCGACTGGTATTTAGGCGCGACAGACCCACACTGATGTTGCGGATCGCTTGCCCCTCCCAGTGCTGGCGAAACAGCCGTAAGAGTGCGGCCGCAATCGCCTGTACATTATCGGTCGGTTCGATCCGACAGCTATGGTGAAAGCCGCTCCGGCCGTCATCGGCCTCTCCTGTCCGGGCAAGACCAATCCCCAGACTGACGCAACCGGCCTGCTGGTGATGATGGCGCATTCGCGAGGTCGTCTGCTGGCCAATCTCACGAATGACCAACTCAATCTCCTGTTGAATCTGGTAGTCTCGCGGTAATACCTGCGAATTACTCCAGCTCTTCTCCTTGGCCAGTCGCAACTGATGGAGCTGACTCCGGTCGATGCCCCAAGCCAGCGCAAAGAGTTGGGCGCCAATCAATCCCATCTCCGCCCGCAACTCATAGGGATTGACCATGGCCAGATCCCGCATGCTGTGAATCCCCAGCCGTTGTAAGTGAGCCGCCGTTCGATGGCCGATACTCCAGACACTTTCCAGATTGGTGATGGGCCAGATGGCGCGTGGAAAGCTCTCGTAGGTTAGCCGTCCGATCAGCTCGTGGTCGTGCTTGGCCTGCAAGTCTAACGCGAGCTTCGCCTGCACGGGATTCTCTCCAATTCCCACGGTCGTGTACAACCCCATCTCGCGGCGAATCCGCAACTGAATGCGGCGGGCCACCTGCTCGGGCGTCGAGCCAAATAGCCGCCAAGACTTGGTCATATCCAGGATGGATTCATCGATCGAGTACGGAAACAGGTCGCTATCGGCCACGTACTCCCGGAAAATTTTATTGATCTTCAAATTCTCCTGAATATACAAGTTCATGCGGGGCGGGACGACCAAGATGCGGGGGTCATCGGGCACTTCATATTGGCGCGACACGTTGCTAATGCCGAAGAGCTTCTTAGCCATGGGTGACGCGGCCAACACCAGACCACTCCCGGTGTTATCCGCCTCCGACATCACCACGATCACCGACCGCAACGGATTGAGCCCCCTAGCCGCGCTTTCCACGCTGGCATAAAAGGACTTATTGTCGATCATAAAGAACAAGCCGTGCGGTTCATTTTGATAATCCATGTCCGTTCCCCCTCACTTGTTGTTTCCATTATACGAACACTTGTTCGGAAATGCAAGCTGATTTTCTAAATTCTCTTCCCGACACTGTGGGACGCGCTTGTCCCGGCTAAAAGCATTGCGGTTGAGGGGAGAACGGCACGCTATCTTCCAGTTTTCGAAGCAGATGAGCCGCCGGATTAACCGCGGACTGACTATTTTCATTTAATCTAGCCTTTTGCCGGTGTATCGACTAGACCATTTCACTATAAAATTAAATCATTCAGTAAACCAGTTCACCGAACAAGGGGCCGCTTCCACTAGGCGAGGCTTCCGCAGCACGCCCTAAATGGAAAACCTAAATTTTTGCATTTGGGTAGCTTTTACAACCCATCCGTGGTACTATGAACTTGTGAAGTTAGCCCTAGTCAACTAGCTTCCTCAACTTTAAATGCAGGATCAGGTTTACCGTCACTTAAACGCGGTAAAGTTGGTTCTGTTTTTTATTTTGGCATCGTTTCATCCATGTTACAGTGTTAATCAATTGTTACAAACCAGTTACAAGTTTATTTATCAACCGATTATTCAAAAAAGCTGATGATTGACGACGGCTTACCGTCACAATCATCAGCTTTTATTGGTCTATTTAGCAAAGGCCGTCCGCATGGCTAACGTATCCGCCTGTGGATTTTGGCTCTGCGTCAACAGGGTAATTACAGCCACTCCGGCCGCCCCCGTCGCCGCAATGGCGGGCAGTGAATCCACCGTGACGCCCCCAATCGCGACGATCGGGACCGTGGCTTGCTCAACCAACGCCTGCAAGCCGGCCACACCCATCACGGGATCAGCATCGGCCTTGGACGTGGTCGGGTAGATGGGCCCACTCCCGATGTATGAGATTCCCTTGATCTGATTGGCTCGTGCGACCTGTTCAGCCGTATTACACGACAGGCCCACGAACATATCGCGACCGTTCACCGTGCTCAAAACCTTCGTAATCTGTTCGTCGCTTTGGCCCACGTGAATGCCATCCGCGTGAAGCAACAGCGCGAGTTCAACGTCATCATCCACGATAAAGGGCACGCTGGCCTCGTGGCATTGTTCTCGCAGATCACTGCCCAACGCAACCCGCTGTTCGGGCGTCAAAGTACTGGCGCCCTTATCTCTGAACTGAAACGCGGTGATGCCGGCCCGTAACATGGTCGCCAACACCTCTCGTAAATCTTGACCGGGAACGTCCTGGCTCCCCGCCACAAAGTAGGCCCGTAAAAGACCGGGCTCAAAAGTTACTGACATTATTCAGCACCTCCTTGGCCAAATGCCCAATGATTCAAGGGTCCATGGCCATTTCCAACTGCAATGGGATTGACAATCGCTGCCGTGACGTAGCGTTTGCCAATGCGAATGGCCGTCTCAACATCCTGGCCCTTCGCCAACTCCGCCGTGATACACGACGACAACGTATCGCCGGTTCCGTGTGTCCGCACGGTGTCGGCGCGCGGGGCCGTTAACCAGAAGGACCGGCCATCGGCGAGCAACACGAAATCACGGGCTTCCTGCGACGCGATCTCGTGGCCCCCCTTTATCATGACATTTCTGGCGCCTAAATCCTGTAACGCCACCGCGGCCGCTTCCATTGCGGATTCATCCGCGATTTTTGTCCCGGTCAGGCGTTCCGCTTCCGGTAAATTCGGCGTCAACACGTTCGCCAGTGGCACCAGCTCGTCACGTACCGTGGCCACGGCATCGTCGGCCAACAAGGCCGCCCCGCCCTTGGCAATCATGACGGGATCGACCGTTACGGGGCCAAAATCGTAGCGCTTTAAATTCTCAACGACCCCGTGAACGTGCTCGGCATCCGCTAACATCCCCGTCTTGCAGGCCCGAATCTTTAGATCGGCCGCCAGTGAGGCAAACTGTTCATCGACCAACTTTTGAGGTAGGGCCATGAAGTCCTGAACACCCAGCGTATTCTGGGCCGTCACCGCGACCACCACGGCCGTGCCAAAGACGTTTCGTTCCTGCATCGTCTTCAAGTCGGCCATGACGCCAGCGCCACCCCCACTATCGGTTCCCGCAATCGTTAACGTCTGTGGAAATTCATTTGCCATCCTACATTCATCCCTTCTACTGATAAGCCGCGATTGCCGCAATCTGGGCAGTCGTGGTCATTTGTAACCCGTCCAATAACTGGACGATGAAGCTCCCGGCCCCCAGGTTTGGTGTGGCCTGGACGACGCGTTGACCAATCACCGCAAAGACCAGGCAGGCCGTCTGTGCCGCCTCGAAATAGTCGTCATCTACGGCACAAAAGGCCGCCACGATACTGGACAACATGTCGCCGGAGCCCACGTGAATCTGAAAGAGCGGCGTGCCATTCATCACTTTAACCACCCGTTCGCCATCCGTAATGATGTCGGTGGGCCCGGATAAAATCACCACGCAGTTTAATTTTTGCGCACAGGCTTGGGCAATCGCCACGAGATCCCCGGTCCCCTCACCAGCATCGATTCCCTTGGCTTGCCAATCCACATCGGCCAACGCCGCAATCTCGCCGGCATTGCCCCGAATCACGTCCGGTTGGAAATGACTCAGCAGGTTCACCGCCACGTGCTTCCGGTACGTCACCGCGCCCACCGCCACGGGATCAACCACCAGTGGCTTATAGTGCTGGTTCGCCAGTTCGCCAACCTTGCGGATCTGTTCAACCTGCGTCTGGGTAAAGGCCCCCAGATTCAGGCAAACGGCGCTGGACAGCCCCACCATTTCACCGGCTTCGGCGACTTCTTCGGACATAATCGGTGAGGCCCCCAATGCATTCAGACCATTGGCCACGTCTTGGACCGTCACGAAGTTGGAGATGTTGAACACAATCGGATTCTGTTGGCGTAAGGTCGTTAACAAGTCTAATTTCATATTTCTTCCCCCTTAGGAATCTGCTGACAACTATTCGACGACTGATGCGGTTGGGAAACCGTTTGGACTGGCCGCCTTACCGTTCGCGAAATCTGGGCTGGAACGCTGGGGAAGGACGGGCCAAGCCAAAGAGCGGTCTTGGCCCTCGCTTGGAACCGCCAAGAACCAGCGTTTCCAAGTCGCCCATTTCCGACTGGTAAATCACCAGTCGAAAATGCCCCGGCTGAGCCCAGATTTCGCTCACTCACGGCTACCGCAGCGGTTTCCGACCGACCAGCCATCAAATTCCCGACATTCCCCAATATTCTATTCAGAATCCGGCAATCTCCGCATTCCAACACCGCTTCGCACCGCGGTAAGCCGACGCCCTCACGCTTTTCCCAATTTCAACCCACTAGACGTGCCCCGTTCAACCGATTCTAGCGACCACAAAAAACGGGCCGTCAGCTCACAAGGTTTGTGAACCGGCAGCCCGTTACGTGCCACGACACATTCCCTTCGCAAGTTCCAACTTGACAGGTTCCAAGGGATCACGGGCACACCCGCATCTCAGTCCATCGTGGACACCCCTAGTGTTCTGGTTATTTCCAGCATAACAGGTTTTCCCGTAACGTCAACGATTCTCGTGTTGGCGGGTAATCTGTTCAGCCGCTTTACCGACCAATTGCCATAAATGATCGAGCATCTTGTCCGAGAGCAGCCGTCGCGCAATCAGAATTTCATTGCCCGCGCCGGCCGTATAGCGGGTCTTCGGTCGACGGGACAGGGCCGCTCTGTCAACCAGTCGCGCAATGACTTGCGGCTTGCTGGCGAACTTCTTGGCCGCCTTTAGAATTGCCGCAGCTCGGCCAGCGCCCTGCTCGTACGGCCCATTAGCAGAGGTTGCCTGCAAGTGGTCGGCCGCAATGTCCGCCCATTCCGATTGAATCGAGCCCGGCTCAATCACCGCGACCTGAACGCCCTGTGCATCTAGCTCTAGCCGCAACGCATCCGACAATCCCTCCAGGGCAAATTTTGACGCCACGTACCAGCCGCCAAAGGGTTGGGCCACCTTACCGTCAACGGACGTGATGTTGATGATTCGACCAGCATGCTGTTGGCGCATCATTGGCAAGACGGATTGAATCAACCGCGCGACCCCGAACAGGTTCACGTCAAATTGATTCTGCGCCTGTTCTAGCGGCACCTCTTCCACCGCACCCATCAAACCATAACCGGCGTTGTTCACCAGAATGTCGATCCGGCCCGTTTCGCTGACGATGCGATCGACCACGTGCTCCACGCTGTCGGGGTCCGTGACGTCCAACGCCACCGTCGTAATGCCCAAATCATCCAAGTCATTCATCCGACTCACGCGCCGTGCCCCGGCATAGACCGTGACGCCATTTCGCTGGAGACTCCGCGCAATCGCATTGCCAATTCCTGATGACGCGCCCGTAACCAACGCTACTTTTCGCTGTACCATAAACCTGACCTCCTAATTTAACGGACCAACTAACTGCTTACGCTCATTGTAAAATTCCCGGTAGGCCCAGTAACAGGCCAAGACCGAACCGATACTCGTCGCCGACGTCAACATAAAGATCACCATAATCTGATACTTAATCGCCCGCACCGGATCGACGCCGGCAAAGATCAACCCGGACATCATCCCCGGCAGACTCACGATGCCCATCGTCTTGGCCGAGTCGATCGTCGGTTGCATCCCCGTCTTAATGCTGGCGCGCACGATCTCACGCGACGCATCCTTCAGGTCCGCACCCAACGCCAGCTTTTCCAAGACGGCCTGCCGTTCCTGCTTGAATTGGGTGTTGAGATTGCGGTAACACAGCCCAATGGCGACCATCGAGTTGGACGCGATCATCCCCGCGATGGGAATCATCTGCGACGGAATAAAGGCGATGGCGCCGGCGGCCATCAACACGCCCAGCGTCACGGCCGTACTGATCAGGATTGCCCCGACGGAAATCGGCAGGGCGTGGGGAATCCCGTTACTGCGCTGTTTGGCATTGTACCCGGCATTGAAAATAATGATGAGAATCAACGTTGCCGTTAGCCAAACATTGTTGACGCGGAAGATGTATTTTAACAGGTACCCCACCACGAAGAGTTGGATCACCGCCCGAACCACCCCGACAATCATGTCCCGGTCGATTCCGAGCTTCTCGTGCCAGCCAATCGCTAGGGCAATCATCACCAGCCCCAACGCCAGCAACAACGACTGATTATTGACGGTTAAATTCATTGTGCACCTCCTGCAACGATTCTGCCATTAACTAGTGTGACCAATCGCTGAGCGGCCGCAATTTCCGTTTGATCATGGGTGATGGCAATCACGGTAATCCCGTCGTCGCCGTTAAAATGCCGAATCATTGACCAGACAAACGCCTTGTTCTCGGCGTCCAGCCCGGCCGTCACCTCGTCTAAGATCAGCACCTCCGGGTAAATCATGACGTTGCGTAACAACGCCACTCGCTGGCGCTGACCACCCGACAGATCGACCACGGCCTTATCCAAGTCGCTAGCCGTCAATCCCACGTATTCCAGCGCGGCCACCGCCCGTTGTTGGTCAAAGGGGAATTGCCGAATCTGGTAGGGGAACTGGAGATTATCCCGGACCGTTTCGCCAAAGAGCGTTGGCTGCTGGAAACTGTAGGACACGCGCCGCCGGTAGGCAATCGGATCGTAGTCATCGATGGATTGGCCCGCAAATCGCAGGTCCCCACTGGTTCGGGTGAGGAGTGAAGCGATAATTCGGACCAGCGTGGACTTGCCACCCCCGGATGGCCCGGAGAGCGTGACCCATTCGCCAGCGTCAATCGTTAGATCAATTCCCTGTAAGATCGGCGTTTCGCCAACCTGATAGCCAACTTGTTTCAATTCCAACAAACTCACGAATCCAGTCTCCTTCTCGGTTAGATTTAACACAGCGGGGAGTGTGCGGACGGGCCCACTGTGCATATAAATTGATTATACCCAACCCCCATTCGCTTGCCTATGGAAACGGCTTCATTTTACCGAAAAAACCGTAAAACCCCGGCAACCACTAAAGTTTGGTATAATGTTCAGGACCGTAACTGTTCGGAAAAAATCATCAGGACCCTCATGTCAATTTTAAGTAGGAGAAATTATGCCAAATTATGAGTCAAAGAATCACCGCGGCTTTCACAATGACCGCAACGACCGGCGTCAACACAGCGCTGGCAATCACAACCACACTACCCACAACTACCGATCGACGAATCGCCGTCGCGAAACGCCACAGGTTCAAGTCGAAGTTGGGCAACGTTTCCCACTCACCATTAAGCGGATGGGCATTAACGGTGAAGGCATCGGCTATTACAAGCGCATGGCCGTCTTCATTCCGGGAGCATTAACCGGCGAAGAGGTCGTCGCCGAAGTCACCAGCGTGGCCACGCGCTATCTGCGGGCCAAAGTTCACCGCATCCGTCAGACCAGCCCGCATCGCGTGGAACCTCGCGACGCTTACGCCGATCAAGTCGGCGGTTTCGAGTTGGAACACCTCGCTTACCCGCAACAATTGACCTTCAAACGCGACGTGGTGGCCCAATCGCTGGAACGCTACCAACCCGAGGGCTACAAGCACTACGACTTACGGCCAACACTGGGGATGGACGACCCTTACGGCTACCGCAACAAGGCCCAATTCCAAGTTCGTCGTAACGCCGAAGGACAGGTTGAGGCCGGGCTTTACGCCGAACGTAGCCATGACCTCGTTGACTTGCCGACCTGTTCGGTTCAGATGCCCGTGACCATGCACGTCATGCGTGCCGTGGTCGCCATGCTTCAGGACCTCGACCTACCGATCTACGACGAGGAACAGGGCTCCGGTATCGTCAAGACCTTGGTCGTCCGTGCCGCCGCACATACCGACGACGTCCAACTGGTCTTCATTACCAATTCACCGAAGCTCCCCCACAAGCATGAGCTATTGACCCGCATCGCCACCGAACTGCCGGAAGTCACCTCCGTGATGCAAAACATCAATCCCGGGAAGACGTCGCTGGTTTGGGGCGATGAGACGCAGCATCTTGCTGGTGCCGAGACCATTACCGAAAAGCTTGACGGTCTAGCCTTCAAGCTGTCGGCACGGGCCTTTCTGCAACTGAATCCCTACCAAATGGAAGTGCTCTACGCCGAAGCCAAGAAGGCCCTAGACCTTCAGCCCGGCGAAACCGTGGTCGATGCCTACTCCGGTATCGGGACGATTGGCCTGTCGCTGGCTAGTGTGGCCGAAGAGGTTCGGGGGATGGACGTCATCCCCGAAGCCGTGGCCGATTCCAACGAGAACGCCGCCGCTAACGGCATCACCAACGCCCATTACGAATTGGGAACCGCCGAGGACCTGTTGCCTAAATGGATCATGGCCGGTTTCCATCCGGACGCTATCGTGGTTGATCCGCCCCGTACCGGTCTGGACGGCACGTTGATTGAAACCATTTTAGCGGTTCGTCCGCCGAAATTAGTCTACATCTCCTGCAACCCGTCGACACTGGCCAAGGATCTGGTTGAACTGACCCACGATTATCGCGTGGACTACATTCAATCCGTGGACATGATGCCCCAAACGGCCCGATGTGAAGCCGTCGTTAAGCTCAGTCGGCGGTAGTAAGCGCGCTCGCACGTCGGGACTATCAATAGATTAATAGGCAGTCCCGCTTTTTCGTGTTAGACTTTTACTTAACGTAATCACACAGAATTCTGTAGAAAGTTGGCAAATGACATGCAAGATCCTTTCAGGGGCTTTAACAACGATGATGATCCAGATAACCAAAATGGTGACGGCCCTCAAGGTCTGCCGTTACCGCCAAACTACGCAACCGTTGTTAATCCCGAAACGGGGAATATGCGTATCGCCAAGGTCGGCTTTTCTTGGACCATGTTTATCTTCCCCCCGTTTCCCGCAATGTTTCGCGCAGACTGGTACAATCTATTCTGTATTTTGGGTGTCGAGCTCAGCATCATGATGGTGCTGTCCATGATGGTCCCCGTCAATCAGCTCGCCCAGTTCTTCGCCGTTGGCGGTTGGGAAATGCTTCGGGGCTTCCTCTGGGGGGCACTCTACAACATGATGTACTTTAAGCATCTGTTCACGCGCGGCTTCGTCCCAGCGGATGACCGATCCAAGGCACTATTGACGCGCGCACGCTACTGGTCCCAACCCAAAGATAATGACTAATCCAATGGCGATAAACCTTGCCAGCTGGGAACCTATCATTATTTTCGAAGTTTCAGCAATTTAATCCTAGAAACACTAAAGAGCCTGGGCATTTGCCTAGACTCTTTTTTAAACGCCAAGCCACCGGGATTCTCAATTCAAGAATGGCTAGTAGCCTATCTCGCCAAATCACGGGTTGATCCTCTCAATATGTATGTCATTAAGTCACTAATCCATCAGATAGTAACTCGGGGTAAGTATCGCTGCCACAAAAAGGGTCGTTGCTTTATCGCGATCCTTTTATTCGATTAATGTTGCTTACGTTGTGGTAAAACGAAGTAACCTAAGATAATGCCTAAGCCAAAGAGTAACAAGCCCACACCTAAGGCAATTGCACGGTGCGCGGTCTTTTCACCGGTCTGTGGTAATGTCTTCTTTTGATTATCCGCCATTACTTGACGGTGGGAGGCGTTATTCGCAACACTGGCTTGTGACTGTGCCGCCTGTGCCAATCGTGCCGAACGCGTTGCCATGGCTTGCGCTTGTCCACTGGTTGCAGTTTGACTTTGACCATTCGTCATGCCTTGCTGCGTCCCAGTTGCCGCTTGACCGCCAGCTTCTGGACTCATCGTTTGACTACTCTCGCTGCTCTCGTCATTTTCGTTAGCAGGTTGAGTTGTCGCTGGCGATTCGGGCTCAGTCGTTGGATTTTCTGGTTCAGTTGCTGGATGTTCGGGTTCAGTTGCTGGATTCTCTGGTTCAACAACTGGATGTTCAGGTTCGGTCGTTGGATGCTCCGGTTCAGGCGTGGTTACAGGTTCATCCTCATCTGGTTCAAGATCACCACTATCTGGTTCTTCTGGCTCAGTTGTTCCGGGTTCTTCTGGGTTGGTTACACCAGGCTCTTCTGGATTCTCAGGTTCACCAGGCTCTTCTGGATTCTCAGGTTCGCCAGGCTCCTCTGGATTTTCAGGTTCACCAGGTTCCTCTGGATTCTCAGGTTCACCAGGTTCCTCTGGGTTCTCAGGTTCGCCAGGCTCTTCTGGATTTTCAGGTTCACCAGGTTCTTCTGGGTTCTCAGATTCACCGGGCTCCTCTGGATTTTCAGGTTCGCCAGGCTCTTCTGGGTTCTCAGGTTCCTCTGGATACTCAGGATCATCTGGATATTCTGGATCTTCTGGGTTCTCAGGCTCCGTAACACCTGGTTCCTCAGGCACATCGGGTTCACCCGCGCCTTCGACACCTAAGTTGATATATCCAACTCCGGCAACGTAAGACTTGATAAAGGTAATCTTCCCAACGGAATCATCCTTCGTCACGTTCGCCGTCCCAACAGTGGACGTCACACCCGTGATTGGAAATTCCTCGTCTTCTGGAATCCGTACGTTTAGTGGAATATAGAAGTTCGTGGTATCCCCTTTATCAATCTTAATGCCACGCGCAACGCTCCACTTGTACTTGACTCTGTATTCAACGTTTTGTGGTAAAACTTCTGAATGTGAGTGAACTTTACCTCTGGTATCCACAATCGTGGCATCAGAAGCTTTCAGACCACTCGTTTGAATAACCTTAGCTTCACCGGTTACGGGATTCTCTAACAGGAAGAGTCCACTCAAACTTGAAGCCGCTAATAGACTAATTTTCCAAATCTTTTTCATACTTATTCCTCCCGTATCCATTAGGTCCTCCCTAATGCACCTAAACCCTAACACGTCTGGCCATCCATTGTTCACAAAGTCTATTCGTTCGTTAAGTTTAGAAACGGGCACGATTCCTTTAACATCAACAATCAGCGGTTAATCAGTAACGTCATCAACCGTCCATTTTCACAAAGTCGTGGTTGCTTAATCCATAAACCTTGTTGGGGGGCCACTAACTTTCGACAATTAATTTTTTCAATAATCGGATAAGCGGTCACACCGCCAATACAAACCATTCTTTTCCCCCATGAATCATACTGGCGCAACACACTGGCACCTATTCATTCATTGTGCACAATTAGTCAGAGTCTTTAAGGTAAACCATCGTGACGGTTCACCACATCTAAGACGGCAAAATGGGTTGCCCCTGACCCGATACTTGCCACTTTTTAAACTAAGCCTTAAACTCTTCTCGTCACCTTGGTTTTTAGTTGCGGTGCTCGCCGTGATTTGGTACATTAAGGCTACTAATCTCACTGTTAACTAACTGATAAGGAGTTCATCATGAAAAAGACGCGATCCGATAGTCCATTGAACCGCTTCTTCAAGGGCGTCATTATTGCCTTAGGGTTCATTCTTCCCGGTGTTTCCGGCGGCGTCCTCGCTGCCATTCTCGGTCTCTATGAACGTTTGTTAGGTTTTATGGCGCATTTTCGGCAGAATTTCAAACGTGATTTCTGGTATTTTGTCCCCGTGGGCCTCGGTGGCATTGTCGGCATTGCCCTCTTATCGGCACCACTTGAATACCTCCTGGTTCGCTGGCAGGTCATCGTCTTGTGGGGATTTGCCGGCGCAATCATTGGGACCCTTCCCGCGCTCATGCACACCGCCAGTTCGCAAGGACCGCGAGACGCTGTCGATTACCTCTGGTTCACGGGTACGCTACTAATCAGTAGTGGCCTCCTCTACTTCATGAGTGACCTGTTCGGCACGCTCCCAGCTAATTTTGGAGGCTTCATGGTCGCTGGGGGCCTGATCGCTTTAGGCGTACTCGTGCCCGGCCTGAGCCCCTCAAACCTGTTGCTCATTTTAGGCCTCTTTACGCCCATGCTCACCGGCTTCAAGAACCTCGACTTGCTAGGGGTCTACCTACCGATCGCACTGGGGGGTGGACTGGCCATGATCCTGTTCTCCAAAGCCATGGACTATCTGATTCAGCGATTCCACTCCCGCGTTTACCACTTCATCTTAGGGATTGTCGTGGCCAGTACGCTCCTGATCCTGATTCCCAATCCGCACGCCGCCGAGAGTATTTCGTACGTTGGAACAACTTGGTCCACGGTCCTATTTAGTGGCTTGGCCGCGATTGTCGGCGTGGCACTGGGCTACTGGATGAGTCGCTTAGAGGTCAAATACAAGTAGCGCAAGGTTGTTTTGTCTCGCCCCCTTGCGTCCTTCTCGTCAATTCACTAAACTAATACCGATACCCGCACTTTTCAGCCCCCAAAAAATCACGGCGCCGAGAAGACCGCGTTCGCTATTTTACTTGGGAAGGATCTGCTACCATGACACGTCAAAATAAACCATCGGCTCCGGCTCCCGCGCCAACACCACAGTCCGTGGCCAATCCAGAAGTTGCCCTTGCCGTTCGGGAACTTCGACAAAGTACTGGGCTTTCACAGCATCGCTTTGCCAAATTAGTCGGCAAACCACAATCAACGATTATTCGAATTGAAGCCGGCTCAATGAACGCTTCCGTCAGGGTGCTCCGGGATATCGCCACAGCAGCGGGAAAGGAACTGTCAATTCGGTTTGTCACGCCCGCATCAGAGACTGACAACCCGGACAAGCGGCTTCAATAAATAAAATAGGCACATACTGGCCGCCTTACCGTTCGCCAAATTTGGTCTGGAACGCGATGGATAGGACGGGATTGTATTCAGAAATTTTCAACCTTCATCTCCGAACAAAACAAGGGATTGCGGCCGTGGTCGCAATCCCTTGTTTCGTGTTTTGTCTAGTCATTATCTGGTTTAAAGGCTCGGGTGGCTTTCACCGCCTGTTGCCAACCGGCATATAGCCGTGCTCGCCGATCCGGTAACATATTGGGCGTGAATAATCGACCAGAACTCCTGATCTGTTTGACTTCATCCAAGTTCTTCCAATACCCGACGGCCAGTCCCGCCGTAATCGCGGCACCCATCGCCGTGGTCTCCTCGTCGGCGGCACGTTTCACGGGCGTGGCAATAATATCAGCTTGAAACTGCATCAGATACCGGTTACGCGAAGCCCCACCATCGGCCATCAACTCGGAGATTTCAATTCCGGTATCCTGCTTCATGGTGTGCAAGACATCCCGGGTCTGATAAGCAATCGACTGCAGAGTCGCCTTCACAAAGTCATTGCGATTCGTCCCCCGCGATAAACCGAAGACGGCCCCCTTTGCATCGGGATCCCAATACGGTGCGCCTAAGCCGTTAAAGGCCGGTACCACGTACACCTCGTCATCGTCAGTCGAGGCCATGGCCGCTTGCCGAGACTCGGGCACGTTATTGATAATCTTCATGCTTTCGTGAAGCCAAGCTAACGCCGTCCCGGCCACTAAAATGGACCCTTCCAGTGCGTAGGTCACCTGACCATCCATTTTGTAAGCGATCGTGGTCAACAGATTGTGTTCGGACGTCCGGGGCTCATCCCCGGTATTCATCATGACGAAGGCCCCGTCGCCATACGTATTCTTCACCGTTCCCGGTTCTAAGGCTAACTGACCCAGGAGCGCGGCCGATTGGTCACCAATGATACCGGCAATTGGGACCTCGACGCCGTAGAATTGGAAATTCTGCGTCACGCCGTAGACTTCAGAGCTGGACTTAACCTCGGGAAGCATGGCCGCCGGAATATTCAGCCAATTCAAAATATCCTGATCCCACTGCAGGTCATGAATGTTAAATAACATGGTTCGACTAGCGTTACTGTAGTCGGTGACGTGAATCTTCCCCCCCGAAAGCTTCCAGGCTAGCCAGCTATCAACCGTTCCAAATAAGAGGTCCCCCGCTTCTGCACGTTCCTGTGCACCGGGAACGTGATCGAGAATCCAGCGAATCTTCGTGGCACTGAAGTAAGCATCCAGAACCAGGCCGGTCTTGTCCTTAATGGCTTTAGTTCGACCATCCGCGGCCAATTTTTTCGCTAAGCTGGCCGTCTGTTGACTTTGCCACCCAATCGCGTGGTAAATGGGCTCACCGGTGATTTTATCCCACACGATCGTGGTTTCCCGTTGGCTACTAATCCCGATAGCCTGAATGTTCTCCGGGTGAATCGACGCGTCGATTAACGCGCTGGCAATCACCGACAAGACGCTGTTCCAAATCTCGTTGGCGTCGGATTCCACCCACCCAGCATGGGGATAATACTGGGGAACTTCCTTGTAACCCTCGATGACTTTACGTCCCGTCCGGTCAAAGATTAACGCACGGGTGCTACTCGTCCCTTGGTCAATCGCTAAAATATAATCTTCTGGTTGTTTAAGTGCCATATGTATTGACTCCCTCCATACCTGCTTTTAAATCGGAAGCGGTTCCAATTTTAACTTCACTTATCATAGCACGACCGCAACTGAAAACACCAGATTTTGTATCGGCGCTACCGGAGTTTGACCATTCCTTAAGGTTTACTGCGGCACTAAATCCGCAAGTGTTGCCCGGCCAAAAAGGATTGGGCAAAGTCGGCATCACCCTTCACCCGTTTACCAAATTCATCAATCAAGGCGTGAAATTCTTGGTAATCCACCAAGCCGAAATTCAGTTGGCCCATTACTTTCTTCTGAAACGCCGGATAAGTCTTGGGCATCGTGGCGCCCAACCACGTAAACAATCGGCGCGCATACGTATCGACCATAAAGGTGCCGTGATCCAGCGTGTACATCAAAATATAATCGGCCGTTTCGTTGCCAATGCCGGTAATCCCCAACAGGTCGGCCCGCAGACTGGCACCATCACGCCGCTTCAAGACCGCCAAATCATCGTTCGCCTGACCCAGCCAGTCGGCCAAGTCCAGAATCGCTGTACTCTTACGCCGGTAGAAACCACTACTACGAATCACCGGCATCAACGTCTCCGGCGTGTAGGCCCGCAACTTGGCCGGCTCAAAGCCCGTCTGCGCCTTGAGCTTGATGAGCGATGGTTCGACGTTACGCCAATTGGTATTTTGGACCAAAATGGCGCCCAGCATGATTTCCACTGGTGTCTCCGCCCATGGCGTTCCCGGCTTTAACCACGGTTGGGGCCCCATCTCCCGGGCCATCGTTCGATATAGTTCTTCTAAGGTCACGTTAGCGTCCTCCTCCAAAATGCAATATCTTCTATTCTAACGATCCGGCCCATCCGATGCCAGCGATGGCACTTAAGGTTTGAGAAAGTTCCCCCTATTGTGGCAAGGCTAACGACTATTCTCATACAATAATCACGTACTACCCGCCTTGCCGTTCGCCAAATTTGGTCTGGAACGCTGTGGGGAGGACGGGAAAAGCCAAAGCCCTGTCTTTTCCCTCGCTTTGAGCCGTAAGACCACGTCTCAAAGTCGCCATTTTTCAAAAGAACCATTTGAAAAATCCCACGGCTGAGACCAAATTTAGCTCACTCACGGCTACGAGAGATGGCACCAATTAATGCAGGTGAAAGTCATTCCAGCACACCTCCCACGCATTTAGTGGTTTTCAACCATCGTAACCGGAATCGACTGGAATCAATGGTCACAGCCGCAATAGCCTGCAGTCCGAGAATCTCTGACTGTCACAGGTGATGTCTAATTTAACAGTGCTAATGCTTGCCGGTCGAGAAATAAATCGTGTTCATGAATTTTCAATCTTTGAATGGCACCTAAAAAGAGCTTGGGTAGACCACCCAAGCTCCCCATAATTCTAAATTTTGAAGCGGTTTCATTACTGCTATAACCCGTAAGACCTAGACCCGCTTGATCACCAATCGAATGTCGGCATCGCCCTCGGGATTCAATTCTTCCTTGTAATCGAAGTTAGCGCTCTTGAAGTACTTCTTGATCTCGTCGTTTAACTCCTCAACTGGCCGAACATCTTTGTCTTGTCGTTGCAGTAAAAGTGTGTATTCCTTTGAATCCTCATCGACGTTTTCAAACTTGTAAAGGATCGCTTCGGAATTCAAAATTTCTTGAATCACTTGCCGTTCTGTCATCACGTTTACCTCACTTTATTTTTATGTCTACTATTCTATTGTAGGTTTATTCAAAAAAATTGTGAACTATTTTGTCAAAATATATTGCTTACAGACTGCTGTCCCGCCGCGCACGCGTCCCATTGGGATTTCCCTGTCATCGGTGAGCTGACAAATCAACGTGACAATCCGCGCGCAAGATGGGTATACTAAGCAGTATCCATCGTCATTCTAGTTGTGGGCGAGTTTCTTTTCGCCCCATTGAAAGGAAGTAACGCTTATGCGCCCACGAATTGCTTTACCGGCCGATACACTCGATGAAGCCACAAATATTATTAACGAACGAAACGCGGCCTTTGCCCCACGCCCCGCAGTCGAAGCCATTATTAAAGCCGGCGGCCTGCCAATCATTTTACCCAGCGTCGACCCCACCGATGTGGCCGACTACCTGCCATTATTTGATGGCGTACTCTTTCTCGGTGGCGCCGACGTTGACCCCACCTTCTTCAATGAGGAACCCCACCTGCGCTTGGGTAAGACCTACCGCAAGCGCGATCTCTTTGAAGTTGAGCTCTTAAAGCAGTCGGTTGCCAGTGGCAAGGCCATTCTCGGCATCTGCCGCGGCTTACAACTGATTAATGTCGGACTGGGTGGCACGCTCTACCAGGATCTCAGTGAAGACCCCGAGGCCAAGCTCAAACACAGTCAGGCCGCCATGGGCAATCAACCCAGCCACCACGTGACCGTGCTGCCCGGTAGTATGCTCAGTCCACTGGTTGGGGAACGGCCCTACGTCAATTCGCGTCATCATCAAGCCGTCAAAGATGTGGCCCCGAGTCTGCGGGTGACGGCCACGGCCGATGACCACGTAATTGAGGCCCTCGAATCCCCGGATAGCGACCAGATTGTCGCCGTGCAGTGGCATCCCGAGAACATGTACAAACACCACGTTGAATCGCGGCGGATCTTCGAGAATTTTGTGCAACGGGCGGCTAAACGGACCAAAACTTTGTGAAAATAGCTTTCCATTGGGCTCAAATTAAACTAAACTAGAGATTATATGGGAGAAAGTAGGTGAGTCGTCGTGGCAAAGATGAAAGATTTTGGACAACGGATGCGTTTTTTGGGGTTCTCTATTTTTCTCAACTCTGCCGCCAACGCCCTCACCATCTCGACTAATCTCGGGAGTGCCGTCTGGACGGGGTCGTCCGTCAATCTGGCCAACTGGATTCACGTGCCTTTAGGGACGACCTTGTTTGGCTACGGGATTGTGGTCACGATTATGAACCAATTATTTTTGGGTCACTTCGACCGCAAACGCTTTGTCTCCAATATTCTTTATATCATCCCCTTCAGTTACCTGGTCGAGTGGATCGGCTATTTCTGGAACTGGATTGGCGTGAATTCACTCAGTCTAACGGGTCGGGTGATCGTCGATATCATCGGCCTGTTTGGGGTGGCCGCGGCCGTCTCAATCTACCAGCGATGCAATATCATCATGCATCCCAACGATGACTTGGCTTATATCCTGCGTTTCCGCTTTTTGAAGGGGTCCGCCGTGGTTGCCCAGTGGACCAGCTACATTCCACCCGTCACCATCATCGTACTGTCCTACATCTTCACCGGTCAGTTGCACGCCATTGGGTTTGGGACGGTGCTGGCACTAGTCGCTCAGGGTGCCGTGATGGGCTGGTCGGATACGCACGTCTTCCCACAGTTGAAGCATCATGTGGATGTTTAAAATTCAAAAAAAACTTGATCATGAAACACGACTGATTTTTTAAATCGGTCGTGTTTTTTTCATGCGCCAATTTAGGGAACATTAACTTTTTTCGCGACTCCCTTTAACCATGTCTCACCATCACGACCGATTCCACTAAAGCCAATGTCGGCGGACTTTTCTATCCACTTTTACCAGCATTCGATCACCCCTCAAACATTATGCCAATCTACTTATCGCTGGATTACACCAAGTCAATTAAATTGAGTAACTAGTATTTCCAATAATTATACATTTATTCAATTCGTGCTTATTCGCTTACATAACTGCTATAAAGGCATTTCGGTATATTAATATCACTACGATTATGTTATACTGCTCTCTAATGAGTAAGGAAAAAGTATAGGGGGTAATCGAAATGCTTAAATCCACACGAACACTAATAACTGCCTGTCTCGCCCTGATTCTCTTCGGTGGCATCGCCAGTCCCAGCGCGGTTTACGCCGACAGTTCCAGCACCCACACGACCACGACTAAGGCCAGTGACAGTGAGACAACGACCCTTAAGATTAGCTCGGTCGAACTGCCATACACCTTGTTTAGCAATAAGAATGGGATTAACAAGGTCTATATGTATCCTAAGGCACCAGCCGTTTTGACCGCCGATCAAATTAATGACGACGCTTACATGGCTAAGCTGAGTGAGAAAACGCCGGCCCTCGCAAACTTGCAAAACACGTTCCAAGCTATGGTTGCGAATGGGGCCAACTATGATTTAAAGCAGAGCTATCTCGACATGATCTATCCGATTTATGCTGATGAATACTCCAAGAAACAACTCGAGGAATCAACCGCCATTAGCCCATATTTGATTGCTTGGTTAATCAGCCGACTGGCAAAGATCGATCTCCACCGAATGACCTTCGAGCAGGCACAAACTGAATACCAAAATGACGTGCATCCAAAATTTGCCAAATATCCAATCATGGCTTCTAGAATTCAGCAGTATGATAAGTTATTTGAAAATGAGGAAAACTACAATAGCCATTGGAAGTATGTCTACGATACTTTAGTAAATTCAAGCTTCTTCACGGGTTATTCCAAACAAGAACTCAGTACCTTAGATCCCGATGCTTCCTACCGACAAATGATTGCTCTCATCAACAAGCCGATGTCCGATTTCTTCAAAAAACAAGCTGACGGCACTTACCAAATCGACGGCCTGCTTTTGAATAACCTTTTGGCATACAGTTTCTGGTACGAAGATAAGCCTACCATCCCCGATCCCTTGCCTACACCGCAGACGAGTCAGCCCGTCACCGTCCACTACGTCGATGACCAGGGGCAGACCCTAAAACCAGACAAGACGCTCACGGGTAAGCTGGGGGAAAGCTACAAGACCACGCCACTCGATATCGACGGTTACGCGCTCACCCAGACGGCCGGTGAAGAGAGCGGGACTTTCGGAAGTACGGCTAAGTCCGTGACCTACACTTATTCCGCCGTCCTGACTAGTGGTGGTGCCGCGGATACGATTGCGCCTGAAGGCACCGTCATCTACGCCACCAAAAAGATTGGCCTCTACAAGAACGCCACCTTTACCAATAAAGCCCGTAAACAGTGGTACGCCAAGAAGTCTCGGATTAACCGGCCGATGTTTGTCGTGACGGGTTACGCCAAATCTAAGAATGGCGCTGCGCGTTACCACGTCAAGGATGTCAACCACCACAGTAAGACCGCTGGCAAGACCGGCTACGTCACGGCCAACGCCAAATACACCAGCCGGGTTTACTACGCGACTAAGCAGAAGACCATTACGGTGATTAATCCTAAGGGCGTCAACGCCTATAGCAAGAAGAATTTGACCCATAAAAAGGCTCACTACCGACAGGGACAAGTCTTGAAGGTCAAGAAGATTGTGAACCAGAACCTGACAACCCGCTTCGTCCTCAGCAATGGCCGCTACGTCACCGCTAACAAGTTGCTCGTTCAAGCCGGCAAGCAGACGATGCCTAAGCGCGTTCAGGCTAAGACTGCGCTGAATCGCTACGACAACGTCAATTTGACCAAGCGTAATCAGCACTACACCAAGAAATCTCACGCCACCTTTAAGGTTAAAGGCTGGGATTATTCCAATGCCAATGACTTTAGTAAGGGCGATACCTTACGCTACCAGGTTGCTGGGGGTTATATCTCTGGTAATCAACGATTCGTAACGACTTTTAAATAAGGTTTCATGCTAAGTCGCAAGCACGACAAAAGGCAATGTCAAATTCAATAATACCAAGGAGATTGGGCGTTTTGTCCAATCTCCTTTTTTGATGACAGCAAAAAATACTAAGCTTAGAGGCATAAGAGTTATCCGACGGGATGCTCTTATGCCTCTATTACTTTATAGTGGTAGTGAAGACAGGCCGTGCTCCTTTTG
>NZ_JAAVSC010000036.1 GCF_012641095.1 Lactobacillus sp. HBUAS51381 | reverse complement strand
GCACCGTCATCAGCGGCCGTAGCGGAACAGTCCGCGGCAACGCCGACCGACGATGCCAGCACGGCCGTTGCGCACCCCGCGACGCCAACGCGTGCCACATCTGAGGCGGCACCAGAACCAGCGGCGTCAACCGAACCGGTTCAATCATCGGCGGCTGCAGCACCAGAATCCGTCACGGCGAGCGACATTGAGGCGACCAGCGCGTCGGTAGCCCCCGATGAAGCTTCGGCAGCGTCTACCGAGGTCCCCGATAATCAGGTACCGGCATCAGCTGCGACCGAACAGTCTGCCGAAGACGATGAGCACCCCGTCAGCGATGAGCAATTGTACGATAAGGGCTTGGAGAAGACCCGGCACACTTTTGGCGAACGGTTGAACGCCTTACTGGCGAATTTCCGGCACGTGGACGAGGGTTTCTTCGACGATTTGGAAGAGACCTTGATTGGCGCCGATGTGGGCTTTGACATGGCCGTTAAACTCAGTGATGAGTTGCGCGACGAAGTGAAGCTACAGAACGCCAAGAAGTCCTCAGATGTTCAAAATGTGGTTGTCGAAAAACTGGTTGAGATTTACGATGCAGCCGGCAACAACGAGAGTACCGCGTTGAACATGGCCAAGGAAGGGCCCACCGTCATCCTCTTTGTCGGGGTCAACGGTGTGGGGAAGACCACGACCATTGGTAAGATGGCTAACCGTTACCACCAAGCCGGCAAGAAGGTTCTCTTGGCCGCGGCCGATACCTTTAGAGCCGGAGCCACGGAACAGTTGGATGTCTGGGCCAAACGCGCCGATGTGGATATTGTGACTGGAAAGCCGCAATCGGACCCCGCTGCCGTGGTCTTTGACGCCGTCCAGAAGGCGAAACGCGAAGACTACGATATTCTCTTCGTGGATACGGCCGGTCGGCTGCAAAACAAGGTGAACTTGATGAACGAGTTGGCCAAAATGAAGCGGATTATCACGCGGGAGATTCCCACGGCGCCACACGAGGTCTTATTGGTGTTGGATGCCACGACGGGACAGAATGCGTTGACGCAGGCCAAACTATTCAAGGAATCCACGGACGTGACGGGCATCGTGTTAACGAAGCTCGATGGCACGGCGCGTGGGGGCATCGTTTTGGCCATTCGCAACGAGCTCCACGTGCCCGTGAAGTTCATTGGACTGGGTGAACAGATTTCGGACCTGCGACCGTTTGATCCGAACGAGTTCGTTTACGGCTTGTTCAAGGGGTTAATCGACGTTAAGGCGTTGGAAAAATAGAGATTAGATAAGGGCTGGGTAGCTGTGACCGTTCTATGGTTACGGCGGGCTGGCCTTTTTTGCTGCCTGCTCGCAAAATTGCTGTTCAGGAAAAGCTGATGAGTGGGCGGTGATTTCTCTGGTGTAGCGTACTTATTGGATAAATTTGAGTGAGAAGTCATTTCCGCGACAAGGAAAAGGGCTTCTTTTCGCAGTTTAACGGCGAACCTCGCGAAAAAAATTGACGAAACCGCTAAAAATCGGTACTCTAGTAGAGTGTGTAAGTCCGTTTGCGGGCGGTTAGTGCGGACTAATCGTTGGGATGAACGGTGAGGGTTTCTATCTGGGAGGACAAATTATGGAGATTGAAAAAAATTATCGGATTAATTCCTTATTTGCGTTCTACCAGCCGTTGCTGACCGCAAAGCAGAATAATTATATGCAACTGTACTACGGTGACGACTATTCCTTGGGTGAAATTGCCGAGGAATTCAACGTCAGTCGTCAGGCAGTTTATGACAATTTACGGCGGACCGAAAAGATCCTGGAGGACTATGAGGGTAAGCTCCATCTCTATCAGGAATTTACGGCCCGCAACCAGCAGGCTGACGAGATTCAGTCGTACGTGGCGGATCACTATCCCCACGATGCGACGCTCAACCGGTTGGTCGCGGGACTTGAAAATCTAGAAGAACAATGAAAGTTAGGTGGCAAGACGAATGGCGTTTGAAGGATTAACGGAACGGCTACAAAACGCAATGCGTAAACTCAGAGGAAAGGGGAAAGTTTCCGAGAGTGATTTGCGCGAAACGATGCGTGAGATTCGGTTGGCTTTACTGGAAGCCGACGTTAACTTTACGGTCGTCAAGGACTTTGTGAAACAGGTCCGCGACCGGGCGATGGGTGCCGATGTGCTGGAAGGGTTGAATCCCGCCCAACAAATCGTCAAGATCGTTGATGATGAATTGACGAAAACCATGGGGGAAGAAGCCGTTCCCCTGAACAAGTCCGCTAAGATCCCGACGATCATCATGATGGTGGGGCTCCAAGGGGCCGGGAAGACGACGACTGCCGGCAAATTAGCTCGGAAGTTGAAGGAAGACGAAAAGGCACGGCCATTGATGATTGCGGCCGATGTTTACCGGCCAGCCGCGATTGAGCAGTTGGTCCAAGTGGCCCAAGGCATTGATGTGCCGGTCTTCCAACTGGGAACCGATGTGGATCCCGTGGAGATTGTCCGCCAAGGGTTAGCCCAGGCGGAAGAGAACCACAATGACTACGTGATCATTGATACGGCCGGTCGTTTACAGATCGACGAACAATTGATGGACGAATTGGCCAAGATTAAAGCCCTGGCCAATCCGGATGAAATCCTTCTGACGGTCGATGCCATGACCGGGCAAAATGCCGTGGCAACCGCCGAAGGGTTTAACGACAAGCTAGACGTCACTGGGGTTGTCCTCACCAAGTTGGATGGCGATACCCGTGGTGGGGCCGCACTGTCGATTCGTGCCGTCACCGGTAAGCCAATCAAGTTCATTGGTCAAGGTGAAAAGATGACCGATTTGGACGTCTTCCACCCCGACCGGATGGCGTCCCGGATTCTGGGGATGGGGGATATGTTATCCCTGATCGAAAAGACCCAGAAGGAATACGATGAGAAGCAAGCCCAGGAACTGACGGAAAAGATTCAGGAAAATTCGTTTGATTTCAACGATTTCCTCGATCAAATCGCCCAGATTCAGAAGATGGGGCCGATGGATGAAATCATGAAGATGATTCCGGGGATGGCCAACAATCCGGCCATGAAAAATGCCCAGATGGATCCTAAGGACATGGAACACCTGAAGGCCGTCGTTTATTCGATGACGCCACAGGAACGGACCAATCCAGATCTATTGAACCCCTCACGGCGCCGGCGGATCGCGGCCGGTGCTGGTCGGCCGATTCATGAAGTGAACCGGATGATTAAGCAGTTCAACCAGATGAAGAAAATGATGAACCAAGTATCGAAGGGGAACATGTCCGGCATGGAACAACTCATGGGCAACACGGGCATGGGCGGTGGCGCCGGCATGGGCCGCATGCAGAAGATGGCCATGAACCGGATGTCCCGACAGATGAAGAAGAACAAGCGTAAACGCCTTAAGAGTAAGAAGAAGCGGCGCAAGTAAGCCGCGACTCGGGGCCAAGCCGTTTTACCGGACTGGTCGTGAAGCGGCCGCATCAAAAAGGTAGACGCCGGGCGATTAATCCGGTATACTACCCCTAAAGCAAGTCATAAGGGAGTAACTAGCAGGAACCTCTGCGGCAATATCGTCAGCAAGAAGCCAATCCGGTATTGTCTTAAATAGTGAGACTTATGTGTGTTCACAAATTTTTGTGTGCATGCGTAGGCCTCATTTTTTTAACCCATTGTCATGGCCCTTAACCATGAGCAGCGGTTAACTAAAATGGGACTGCGCACACCATAGGAGGAAATGGAAAATGGCCAAAGTCCCAATTTACCAGCAACCGGTATCCACTATTTACCAAGCCCTGCAGACAAACGAGCAGGGGTTGACTAGCGCCACAGTGAAAGAACGCTTGGCGCAGAACGGGAAGAACGCGTTGAATCAGCAGAAGACCACGTCGTTACTGCAGAAATTCATCGCCCAATTTAAGGACTTCATGATTATCGTCTTGTTGGTCGCGGCATTCATCGCCGGCCTGACCGGTGAAGTCGTCGATGCCGTGATTATCCTGATCGTGGTCGTCTTAAACGCCGTCTTCGGGGTGTTTCAGGAAGCCAAGGCCGAGGAAGCCATCAATGCTTTAAAGGAGATGTCGGCGCCCAACGCCACGGTACGCCGCGATAATGTGGTAACGACCGTCAAGAGTGACGAGCTGGTCGTTGGCGATATCGTCTTGCTAGAGGCCGGGGACATCATCCCCGCTGACCTGCGGCTGACCGAGGTCGGCTCACTGAAGGTCGAGGAATCGGCACTGACCGGAGAGTCCGTGCCGGTCGAGAAGAACGATGCCGTGCTGACGGCCAATGATCTGGCCATCGGCGATCGCGCCAACATGGCCTTCATGAACAGCAACGTCACCTATGGCCGGGCCACCGGGGTCGTGGTCGCCACTGGGATGCAGACCGAAGTCGGCCGCATTGCCGGCATGATCGAGGATGCCGACGAGACGACCACCCCGCTACAGGCAAACCTGACGCAGCTCGGGAAGTCGCTGACCATTCTCATCCTGATCATTGCGGCCATCGTGTTCGTCATGGGGATGTGGCGGCAGGCGGAAAGCCTGATTGACATGTTACTGACGGCCATCTCGTTAGCCGTAGCCGCTATTCCGGAAGGGCTGCCCGCCATCGTCACGATTACGCTGGCGTTGGGGACCCAACGCATGGCTAAACGGCACGCGATTGTGCGGAAATTGCCGGCGGTGGAAACGTTGGGAAGTACCGACGTCATTGCATCTGACAAGACCGGGACGTTGACGCAAAACAAGATGACGGTGGAGAAAGTGTACCAGGATCTTCGCCTAGTCGATGCCCACACGGTGGACTTTGAGCGGGACAACCGGTTAGCACAGACCATGATTCTCAGTAACGATACTAAGATGACCGACGACGGGTTGGCCGGGGACCCGACGGAAACGGCGTTGGTCCAATACCAACTTGATCGGCACTATCCGGTCGATGCGGTCCTGCACGATTTGCCCCGGGTGGCCGAGATTCCCTTCGATTCCGAGCGGAAATTAATGTCGACCATTCATCCTTTACCCGATAATCAATTTCTGATTGCGGTCAAGGGGGCGCCGGATGAGCTGCTGAAACGCGTGACCCACTTGGCGCGGGATGGTCAAGTGGTGGCGTTAACGGCCGCCGACCGGCAGACGATTTTGACCACCAACCATGAGATGGCCACGCAAGCACTCCGGGTGTTGGCCTTTGCCTATCGGATCGTCGACGCGGTGCCGAGTGACTTGACCAGCGCGCACGTGGAAAACGATCTGGTCTTCGCCGGCATGGTGGGGATGATCGACCCCGAACGGCCAGAGGTTGAACAGGCCGTGGCCGATGCCAAGGCGGCGGGGATTCGCCCACTGATGATTACCGGTGACCACAAGGACACGGCCGCCGCCATTGCCACGCGGCTGGGCATTATGGAGCCGAGCGACACCGCTGCGGTCGTGACCGGGGCCGAACTCGACGAGATGGACGACGCGACCTTTGCCAAACGTGTGAAGGACTTCACCGTTTACGCGCGGGTTGCGCCGGAGCATAAGGTGCGGATCGTTAACGCTTGGCAACAGCACGGGAAGGTCGTGGCCATGACCGGTGACGGGGTCAACGATGCGCCCGCCTTGAAGGCCGCCGACATTGGCATTGGCATGGGGATCACCGGGACCGAGGTTTCCAAGGGGGCCAGTGATATGGTGCTGGCCGACGATAACTTTTCCACCATTGTGGTGGCGGTTGAAGAGGGACGGAAGGTCTTTGCCAACATTCAAAAGGCCATTCAGTACCTGCTGTCCGCCAACTTAGGGGAAGTCCTGACGCTCTTCATGATGACCATGTTGGGTTGGCAAATCTTGGCGCCCGTGCACATTCTCTGGATTAACCTGGTGACGGATACGCTACCGGCGATTGCCTTAGGGATCGAACCGATGGAACGTAACATCATGAAACAACCGCCACGGGGCCGTAAGTCGAACTTCTTCTCCGGTGGGGTCCTCGGAGGGATTCTTTACCAGGGCCTGCTTGAAGGGGGTATCACGCTGTTCGTCTACTGGATGGCCATCACGTATCCCGTGCACCAAGCGGCCAGTCTGGCCCACGCCGATGCCTTGACCATGGCGTTTGCCACGCTGGGGCTGATTCAGCTCTTCCATGCGTTTAACTCCAAGTCCATTCACGGCTCAATCTTTACGGTGGGGCTGTTCCGGAATAAATTCTTCAACTGGGCGATTGTGATTGCCTTTGCCCTGTTGGCCATGACCATTCTGGTACCGGGCTTGAACAGCATGTTCCACGTGGCGGCGTTGAACCTGTTCCAGTGGGCCATCGTGCTGGGCGCGTCATTGATGATGATTGTGATTGTCGAAATTGTTAAGTTCTTCCAGCGACGCGTGGTAAAATAAGCGTAATAGCTGTTTGAATACTCGAGTCCAAAACGGTGGCCGTGTTCTTTCGCGACCACCGTTTTGGCGTAGGAAATCATAGAAATGGAGTGAGAATCGTGGCACTGACCTATCAAGCCTGTCTGCAGGCCACAAATGTAATTTTAGCGAGCGGTAGCGTGCCGACCATTGTGGGGGAGGCCGGTATTGGCAAGTCGGCGCTGGTCGCCGATTTGGCCCGGCAACGCCACGCCAAGCTGTTCACCACGGTGGTCAGTTTGGTCGAAAAGGGAGACTTGGTGATTCCCGTGCCGCCGCTGACCAGCGACTCATTCGTGCAGACGGCGAAATACGGGTCATTGGCCGATGTCCAGTTCGGTTATTCCCACACGCTGGTCGCGATGATTCGGTACGCCGAGGCCCACCCGGATCAAGAAATCATCTGGTTCCTCGATGAATTCAACCGGGGCACGCAGGCGGTGCAGAGTGAGCTGATGAATCTGGTCTTACAGCGGCAAATCAATACGTTGACGTTGCCCGATCAGGTCCATCTGATCTTAGCGGAAAATCCCGATGCCACGATGGCCGGCTTTGAACAGAGCCACTACGGCGTAACGCCAGGGGATGCCGCCATCGCTGACCGAACGACCCGACTGGTGTTAACGGCCGATACGGCAACGTGGCTGCAGTGGGCAACCCAATCAGTCGCCGGCGAACCCCGCATTGTGCCGCTGGTCACGGATTATTTGGCGGAGAACCCCGCTGATTTACACGTGGTTGCGACGGCCGACGCTGTGGCGGATGATGACCTCCAGCCCACACCACGGGCCTGGGAGCGGGTCTCACAGGCGCTCCGGGAGCTGAACCGGCAGCAGTTGTTCAACCAGACGGCGGTCGTAACGGCCATCATGCAGGGAAATTTGGGGATGACGGTCGGCACGGCCTTCGCGGGCTACGTCCAGGAAAAACGGCCGGGACTCACCGTGGAACAGGCGTATCAGGATGCCGCGGCTCCCGAGACCTTTAAAACCTTGGCCCCAGCGCAACAGCAACAGATCTTGCGGTTGTGCCTGGCCGCGCAATCGGACTGGCCGTTGACCACGGGCAGCTACGCACAACGGTTCAGCGAGCTATTGGCGGGATGCCCCGCCGATGGTCAATTTGCCATCGCCCAGGCCATGGCGGATAGCCCCCAGTTATTCGAGCAATTGGCCGCGGTGACGGCGACGACCCCCGGCGTGGCGCAGCTGTACCAGCAACTCACAACAATTGGGCAACGTGGGAGCCAAATCGAGGTGTAGCGGATGACGAGTTTAACGCAAGACTTAAAACGGATCGCGGCCGGTACTGCCGCTCAGCAGGCGGCGAACACCCAATTGGCCTACCGAAATGCCGTGATGTATCTCTTACAGACGGACCCGTTCTATGGCCGGGTTCTCAGTCAACTGACCGTTGAGATTGGGACGGATCGATCCCCCCTGGGCTTGCGGCCAACGGCAACCGATTGGCGGTTACGCCTGACTCCTCAGGCGATTAGCCGGCAGTCGTGGACGGGGGCGCAGTGGCTGACGATGCTCCGACACACGGTGTTACATTTGTTGTGGCAACATCCGCAACGCTACGCCCCGGCACTCAAGACGCCGGCCCAGGCCGGACTCGTTCGCTGGGCGACCGATGCCGCCGTCAACGACTATTTAACGGATTTACCGGCGACGGCGATTACCAGCCAAAAACTACAGCAATTGATTGGCCAACCGGTCCAGCGGCAACAGGACTCGGCCGTGTATTTTCGGCAATTGCGGGTGTGGCAAGCCCGGCAGAAACAGGCCACGGCTAAGGAGCTACCAACTGGTGGGCCGGCTAGTCTCGGCGACACGGCAGCCCGGCGCAGCGCCAACGCGGGGACCGAGCCGAGTGACTTGGACGGTCATCTGGCATGGCAACAGGCCGATCCCGATGCGGCGGCGAACCGCGAGCAATGGCGGCAGCGGCTCTTTCAACGGACGGCCGATTCTCTAACGGCCAAGCAACGCGGAACCTTGCCGGGGGCCATGCAGGCGGCCTTGACGCCGACGATGGCGACGCACCCGCTGGATTGGCGGCGACTCCTGAAACGCGGTCTGGGTCAGGTACCAGCGGGGCGTCAACCGGCGTTTGGACGCTTTAATCGCCGCCAACCGGCCCGGATGGAATTACCCGGACAGATTGTGCAGACCTGGCAGAAGATTTCCGTGTTTGTGGATGAGTCGGGATCGATGGGCAACCGAGAGATTAGTTACCTCCTCGGACAATTGGCGACGTTATTGGCCGTTTATCCCGCGCAGGTGACCGTTTATCCCTTTGATACGGTTGTGGACCCGAATCGGCGCTTTAGCCTACAGCGCCGCCCACAGCACCTGATGCGGACGGGCGGGGGTGGCACCCGGTTTCAGGCCGTCTTCGATGCCCTTCCGCGGTTATTGCGCGGGGCCACCGGTCAATTGGTCATTATTTTGACGGACGGGTATGGCGAGAAACAGCTGAAACCGACCTTGCCGGTGCCGGTCATTTGGCTGTTAACGAGCCCAATCGCGGCCTTTTCGGTCGACCAGGCGCCCGGAACGGTGGTGAGTCTGACCGATGATCCGCAGTGGCAGGCGATAAGGAGGCAGGAGTCATGACGCAGCAATTAAGTGCAGCAGAATTAAGAGCGTTGATTAAACAAACGGCGGCTTATCGTAATGCCCAGGCCATTTTGGCCAATGAGTGGGGCAGTCGGGCGATGGAAAATCCGTTGTTTCAGGCGCCGATTACCGTCGCTGACCTGCAGTTTGCCCAGGATTTACAGGCGGCGGGCGTCAGTAAGGTCAAATTGGACTTCACCGATTACGGTGCCGTTCAGCGGTGGATTGCCGCGAATCAGCGGTATTTAACCGCCGATGATCGGGCCTGGTTACAGCATCCGTTTGAATAATTTTGAGGTGTAAAGAAAAAACCCTTTACATCATATCCATAAACTGGTATATTATTACACGTTGAAAGAAATACAGGAGGTGTCTACATGTCAGTTAAGATTCGTTTAAAGCGGATGGGCTCTAAGAAGCGTCCATTCTACCGGATTGTGGTTGCCGACTCACGGAGTCCTCGTGATGGCCGTTTCATCGAACAAGTTGGAACGTACAATCCAGTTACCCAACCTGCTTCAATTACGTTGAAGGAAGAATCTATCATGAACTGGTTGAACAACGGTGCTCAACCTTCAGATACGGTTAAGACTTTACTCTCCAACGCAGGTATCATGAAGCAATACCACGAAGCTAAATACACTAAAAAGTAGTGATTAGCCATGACCGATTTTAAGGCATTAATTCTAGCAATTGTTAGCCCACTCGTGGAACATCCCGAAGCGTTGGTGATTACACCGACGGAGACGGATCGCTTCTATGAATATCGGTTAACCGTTCATCCGGACGATATCGGGCGGGTGATCGGCAAACAAGGCCGCGTGGCGCAGGCGATTCGTACGATCGTCTACAGCGTTCGCGTTCAAGGCAATAAACGGGTACGACTCATCATTGATGACCGCCCGGCAAAGACTCTCGAGTGAGGCGGCAACGTTTCCTCGAGTTTTTTTGTACCCAATATCACGGCCAGGTGGTATGGTTCTGGCCGCCTTACCGTTCGCCAAATATGAGCTGGAACGCGGTGGGTAGGACCGGGGCGAGCCTGAGAAGCGGTCTCGTCCCTCGCTTGAAACCACCAAAGACCGGTGTTTCCAAGGCGCCATTTCCTAAGAAAACCACTTGGGAAATCCCACGGCTGAGCTCATATTTTGCTTCACTCACGGCTACGGTTGCGAGTGGCTGAGCTTTATTGGGTAGCATGCCGGTTGTGGGTGCCTAACTCGCCGGAGGAGGCCAGTAATGGAGCCAGCCGTGACAACGCCCTTAGCTGGCGATTCTCAGCCAGGTTAGGGCGTGGGACGACTTGGGAGACTTACGGGTTGTGTAAGGCTTCCAAGCGAGGCGGAAGCCCGTTTCTTGGCTGAAGCCGGTCCCCACAGCAGGCGGAATTGCTGGCAGCCGCAGGCCTCGTTGCGGGGAAGGCGGCGGCCAGTATTCACCATTGTTGCCAGAACAGACACATTTAAATATAATGAAGCAAGCAATTTATGAAAAACAAGGAGGCCAGTCAGATGGCATATTACACAGTCGGGACCATCGTCAATACGCACGGCATCAAGGGTGAAGTTCGCGTGGTCGCCATCACCGATTTTCCAGAGAACCGGTTTGCGGTGGGTTCCACGCTCTACGCCTTCCAAAAGGGCCAGTCTCAGCCGGTGAAGCTCACGGTCGCTTCCAAACGGCCCCACAAGAATTTCTACCTATTGAGCTTTGAAGGCAAGCCGTCGATTAACGACGTGGAAATCTACAAGCAGAGCACGCTGAAGGTCACCGATGACCAGCTCCAAAACGACCAACTCCAACCCGGCGAATACTATTATCACCAGATTGTTGGTTTGGACGTCGTGACCGAGGATGGCGAAAAGCTCGGCGCCATCAAAGAAATTCTGTCACCCGGCGCCAATGACGTTTGGGTGGTTGACCGACCAGGCAAGGACGATCTGTTATTGCCCAAGATTGACCAAGTGGTGAAGGACGTGGACCTCGAGAATCATCGGGTCACGGTAGAATTAATGGAGGGACTCGAGTAATGCGCATCGATGTATTAAGTTTATTTCCCGATATGTTTTCCGGTCCCATGCACGATTCCATTGTCGGTAAGGCGATTGAAAATGGCCATCTGACCATGCCCGTCACCAACTTTCGGGATTATTCGACCAACAAACACGGCAACGTGGACGACTATCCCTTTGGGGGTGGCGCGGGCATGCTCCTGCAGCCGCAGCCGATCTTTGACGCCGTAAAGGCCACCCAGGAACAGGCCGCGGCCGAGGGACTTCCTAAGGGCCGCGTCATTCTGATGGACCCGGCCGGCGTGACCTTTAACCAGCACGTGGCCGAAGAGTTCGCTCATGAGGACCACTTAACCTTCCTGTGTGGCCACTACGAGGGCTATGACGAGCGGATTCGTTCGCTCGTGACGGATGAGGTCTCCTTGGGGGATTTCGTCCTGACAGGCGGCGAATTGGCCTCAATGGTCATGATCGATGCCACGGTCCGGTTGTTGCCGGGGGTTTTGGGCAACGAAGAATCGGCTCCCGGCGATTCCTTCTCGTCCGGTCTGCTGGAATACCCGCAATATACGCGGCCAGCCGACTTTCGGGGGATGAAGGTCCCCGATGTCCTGATCAGTGGCAATCACGGCAAGATTGACGAGTGGCGACAAAAAGAGGCCCTGCGCCGGACCTACACGCGCCGGCCGGACCTCATCGACCACGGTAAGCTGACCAAGGAACAGAAGCATTTACTGGCGGACGTCCGAATCGAAGAGGAAGAGCGTCAGGCCGCCGAACAGGAGTCAAGAAAATAACCTTTACAGGTATTTCCAGATATGATACACTTACTTTTGGCTGTTTAGCCACAAAAACAATATTCCGCTGTCGAAACTGAGAATGAATGTTGGCGAAAGGATAGAATTAATTATGCGCCAAAATACTTTAATTGCTAAGATCAACCAAGAACAATTACGTGACGATGTTCCAGACTTCCGTGCCGGAGACACTGTTCGGGTTCACGCCCGGATCGTCGAAGGTACCCGCGAACGTATCCAACTGTTCGAAGGTGTCGTAATCAAGCGTAAGGGTGCTGGCATCCAAGCAACTTACACGGTACGTAAGATGAGTAACGGTGTCGGTGTGGAACGGATCTTCCCATTACACTCCCCACGTGTTGCTAAGATTGACGTTATTCGTCAAGGTCGTGTACGTCGTGCTAAGCTGTACTACCTCCGTGAACTTAACGGTAAGGCAGCGCGGATCCCAGAACGCCGTCGCAACTAGTTTTATTTCAAAGGCCAATCACTTCGGTGGTTGGTCTTTTTTTCGACAAATTTGACGACCGGTAAGCGACTTATCGTATGATAAGGCATGCTAGCCTTGGTATACCAGGAAATATAGCCGTGTTTCTCCTTCAATAGGTAAGCAAGCCAAAACAGACCAACCGATGCTGTCACCGGTTGGTCTGCTTTGTTGGGTCATAGGCGTTAGGAACATGAATGCCATTGAAAACTATTTTTGTGAATCGTCAATTGCCGCTGCCTGGGGCCGCATGAGCTTGAACCCAATCAGCGCGCCGCCAATCAGAATGATGACGACTGCGGCACTAATTCCCATGGTCAGAACCGCGGGACTGATGCCGGTGCCACTGAGCGCTTGCGTCAGACCCAGGTTGGCGTATGTGATGGGCAGAAACTTCGCTAGCGGAGCGTAGAGGGTCTTCACGGTTTGGACCGGGAAGATCCCATTGGCAACGCAGAGCTGTAAGAAGAACAGGACGCCGATTACCAGAACGGCCAGACGACCGAGGAAGAAACGGAGCACGAGTTCAACGACTAGGACGGCGAGGGCGAAGAGTCCGGTTAAGGCCATGAATGTGAATGGATGGGCCGCCTGAAGCATGACGGCCATCCCGGCACTGGTAATCAGGGATTGTAACAGGACCCATCCCGTTAAGTTGGCCAATTGCCGCGGCGTTTGTAACTGTTTACGATAGTCGAACCAGGCGACTAAACCGGTCAGTCCTAAGAAGGTTAGGAGTGAAACCACAAACGGTGCGATGGCGTGGCCAAAGTTCGGAACGTAACTGAACCTTTCATGCGTTAAGGCGGAAGGCGAGGCAAACATATCGGCCGTTTGAGCCGTCAATGGCGTGGCCTTTACCTGATTGGCACCGCCCTGTAAGGCCGTGGCCAATTTGCCATTGCCCCGTTGGAGCTTTTGTGCGCCCGCCGTGAGCTTAGGGGAGTTAGCGGCTAGTTGTTGCGCGCCGGTCGAGAGTTGACTGACGCCAGCGACTAACTGAGGGGCCTGCTGGTTCAGGGCTTGGAGACCGCCCTTTAATTGCGTGCCACCGTTAGTCAACTGTGAAACGCCGGTAACTAAGGTAGGGACTTGACCATTGAGTTGGGTCAAGCCGTTAGCGAGTTGGTGGGTTCCCATGGTCAACTGGTCCGCACCAGCGACCAATCGGCCAATGCCACCGGTTAAGGCGGGGAGCTGGCCATTTAGGAGGTCTAGCCCGTTGGTGAGGGTGAGTGAGCCATTGAGAAGTTGCGTCACGCCACCGGTTAAAGCGGGCAGTTCACCTTTGAACTTCGCCGTTCCGGTTGCCAATTGTTGGGAACCGTTGACCAGCGCTGGACCGTTGGTGGCGAGCTGCTGGCTGCCAGCAAGCAATTGGCGTATGCCGGCTGTAAAGGCGGGCACCTTTTGATTGACCTGCGTCAGGCCGCTTGAAAGGGTTTGGGTGCCATTAACCAGGGCGCCGTACTGTTTGACGAGGGCATCGTCATTGGTGTTGACGGCACTATCGAGTTGGTTAAGGGCCTGATTTTGCTGGGTCATCTTACCCGTGATCGTCGTGAAGAGCGCCTTGAGTTGTTGGGCGTCTTGCATGACCTGTAGCAGGGCGGTCGAAGGCGTCGTCTTGCTGGTTGGGGCCAGAGCGGCCACTTCACGCTTTAGCGTGGCCACCGTATCTGGCGTAGTCGACGTATCTGGTGTGGCCGTGGCACTTGCTTGGGCGAGATCACTGGCGGCCGCCGTGACGGCTGACTTGGCCGCGGTCGTCGTTGTTGTGGTAGCTGGCTTACTCTGTCCAGCATTTGCCAAGGCTACCGTCATGGCCGACTTCTGTGCCGTGGTCATCTTCGTTTCCTTGGCCACGGCGTCGACTTTGGCGTTGATTTCGGCCTGAGTCATCCCAGTCGATTGTGAGGCTTCTTGGGAGTGATCCAACTGGGCGACCGCGGTTTTTAATTTGGCCGCGGCTTGTGAGGTCGCCGTAGTACTGGTCGATGTTGCGTTGTCTTGCAGCTTACTTAGCGTGGTTTGGACGGCCTGCACCTTGGCGGACGATGCACTACCACTAGCGAGTGCACCGGCTAAAGTCGCTAAATCCGCCTGAAGTTTTTGCTGTAACTGATCGCCCTGGGTTTGAAGGGTGGCGGTGCCACTGGCGGCCTGATCCTTTAAGCTGGTCATGGCGGTTCCCAGCCGGTTGACGCCAGCCTGGCCCCCGGCGACTTGATTGGCCAATGATGAGGAACCATCACTGATCTGGGAGACGGCGCTGGCTAGCGTTTGGCCATTCGTGTCCAGCTGTTGTAGCCCCGTATGAACCTGATAAACGCCATTGACGTACTTGGTTGTGCTCGTAGCCAGTACCTGACTGCCATCGGCCAGTTGGACCACGCCGGAGGCCAGTGCCCCGGTCTGGTGATTGAGCTTCTTCAGCCCGGCCGTGACCTGGGCGGAACCGTTATCTAATCGGTTAACGCCGCTGGCCAGAGGAGACGTCTTGGCGGACAATTGTTGCAGGCCGCCAGATAGCGTCGTCGAACCGGTCGAGACTTGGTTAGCGCCGGTGGTGAGTTGTGCGACACCGCTGGCTAGCGGCTGGGTCTTAGCCTGGAGAGTCTGGAGACCGGTCGCTAACTGATCGGCGCCTGTGGACAGTTGTTGAACCCCAGTTGGTAGTTGTTGGACTTTCGTGGTCAGCTGGAGGAGGCCGTTGTTAACTTTCGTGACCCCCGTCGTATAGGTATTCATGCCGTCCGCCAGTGTGACGGTGCCATCCTTGAGCTGTGTGGCCCCGTTGGCGGCCGTTTGAAAGCCATGCCCACTGGCTTTGATCTGATGAAATAGGCTCAGCGCGTATGCCTTGGTCACCGCGCGTTTGACGGCGGTATTCAATTCAGCGGCGCCGGATTGGCTGATAATCTCACCAATATAGTTCAACGAGTCGTTGGTTTTGTAGGCTAGACGCATCTTTTGGGGATGACTAGCGGTCACCGTCGTGGCGCGTTGGGAGAAATTGGCTGGAATGGTCACGACGGTATAGTACCGATTGTGGCGCATGCCCGTGGCGGCATCCTTAGCGGAGAGAAACCGCCACCCCAGCTTGTGGTTGTGTTTGAGTTGGTTCACGACCTACTCGCCCACCGCCAAACGCTTGCCTTGGTAAGTAACCGGGCGATCCTCATTCACGACGGCTACTGGTAACTGACTGGTCCGGCCAAACGGGTCCCAAAGTGAATGGATGACCAGCCCGGCACAAATCACGGGTAGTACCAGCCCGGCGGCCAAGGCACCCCCGATTAAAAACTTATGTTTCATTTTTCACACTCCTCAATAATGCCGTAAAATGTATATGGCATGTTGTATTTTCACGCAAGTCCTAGCACTAATTTGTGTCTACCCCGAGAAATTAGTATAGGGCATGTTGCATTTGCGTTAAAAAACAGACTGAAAATTCAGCCATACTTTGGAGCTTACTCGTCTGGGTTTTAGATTGCAAGGAATTTTTTTGACGAACAGCCATCCAGACCTGAATTGACAGGGCGTTTGGTCAGATGATTTTTTTCGCGGAATAGCGGAGAATGGGTTGCCAAGTTGGCATTGTTCATTGTTGTTGCTTAATAGGTGATCTACGTAGGCTAGGGATTTGTTAATAGTGTCGAGAATGGCGTATCGAGTTGAAAAATATTTACTTTCGAGACCGACTATTCTTTATCAACTGGTGTTGAGTTGGACCTTTTTCGTCCATCTTAGTGAAAGCCCCTCAATGGGGGGATGATCCTAGTCGCGGCATTTTAATGCTTTTAACATACCGTTGTCTTATCCAACAGTTTAAATGAAAGTGTTGTTAAATGTGCCTGGTTGATGACATATACTGTTTTAGGGGTAGTGGAAAAGTGTATTTGAAGTATGCTACTGAAGAGAATTTTTTCTTACACCAGGTAAATACGAGATGGTGTGGTAATCGAACACTCTGGGATTGAGGAGTGGCTTTAACAGCCAATTATCAAACGCTTCCTCTGGAATGGCAGTTAGATGTATCGCCCTAGCATAACACCGTTATAAATTAACCAAGATCGACTAAAGATTTAAGGCCATTGGTTTTGTTAACGGCAACAATAGTAATTATAGTTGTGCTTGTCTAAAAAAGGGGATTGTTGGTAATTTGTTGTACGACACGAGATAAGAATGAATGTTTCATCTTTTTTTAGTAAAAACGTTGGCTTCTTTACAAGTAGCCTACATGTAGGATTGCTTTACAATGCAAAATGAATGGACTCGTATAAATATAGAAAATGAGCCTAAAAGTAGATGTTGATGCGTCATGATAGTTATGCATTTATGCAGTTACGGTGGCTATGAAGAAACAGCGATAAGAAGTTAAAATAAGAACATTCAAACTGTGCATTGCTAATGTGCATTTTAAACAATTATGTATTGATGATATACAATAATCGCAAATTGTTATGACTGTAACATTTAATAGCAGAATAATATTTGCGGATTTAATATTTATCCAGTAGACGTTATAATTTTAGTGTTATATGATAGTCACGTAGAGACTATCATTAAACGCCTACGAAGAGTCTATTCTAATCGAGATTTTTACGAATGAAAGCGTTAATAATTGGACGACATTTTGCGGCTGGGGTAACGAAAAATGTGCGTTGACCAAGTGTACTGTGACTCTCTAAGCCGGTAGTCTTAGTGGTAAATGTATAACGATTTACTAGCTTTACGGCTGAGGAATACGGCCTGGTGCGGTGGCTATGGTCGCCTAAAAAATGTTCAATTCTAAATTATGGATAATGTGGAGGCCTTTTATGACAGGTTATTGTGAAGCGTATTCAAAAACTCTTGGAAATATTAATACTCGAATGGAAGATCTGCGCAAGACGCTGATGTCATTACAGAACACAATGGATTTACCAGATCCACTTTGGTCGCAAGTTCATCCTCAGCTCTTTAACGATAAGTTAACTAGAAATAGGGCGGGTGATTTGTACATAGAATCTCAAATGAAACTAGATTATTTAGTTAAATTGATGTTTTTTATTGAGAGAGATCAATATCGTGCACTAGCCGAAGGATTCTCAGACTTTTTTGGTAAACGAGATTTATATTGGTGGCAAAGTGCCTTGAGCTTGCAGGGGGCTCCTCAATACTTAGAACACGAGATTATTGCGTCTGATTACTATGAACTGGCGCGAAAAAAAGCAACCGTAGATTTTTAAAGTTAGTCGATTGGCAATATTAAAATGATACGAGAGGAAGGCTAAATCTTGAAACAAAAAGTGGTTAATCAAGGGCTTAAGAAAAATCTTATTCTGTACAAAGGGCGCACTGGTTGGAAAGTGAAGACACGAATCTTTGGTAGTTTGGTGGTGACCTTGTCAGCCTTAGCTCTGGCTGAGGGAACCGGAACGATGAATGTTCATGCAGCGACCGATCCGTCGACTGGTCAAGTTGCTGGCGCAGTGGAAGGTTCAGAAAAGCCCGCACCACAAGTAGCATTGAAATCAAGCATAAAGCCAAGTACGAGTGCGGGCACGGCTGACAGCTCTACCCAAGAGTTAAATAAGAATTCAGGCTCGAATGTAGAAAACAACGGGCAACCAGAAAGCAACACGCAGCCAGAAAACAACGCGCCACAAAAACAAGTTGCTGAGAGTGAATCGCTTACCGAAGATACATCAGCGACTTCACAAAAGACAGACTCTTCGGCGGCTGAGACTTCTGATAGCGGTAGTCAATACCCAGTCCTTTCAGAGGACGGTCCGACTAATATCGGTGTTGATAATACCGAGGTTAATTTGACAGCTGACCAGATTGCTGATCATTTTACGGCAACGGTCGTGGATCGGGATGACAGCGATGGTAACGTTAATCCAGCTAAGAATACCCATGTTCAAAAGATTGGCAAAGACGGAAGCGTTTCGCTGACGTCGAATGATTACCATGATGTTTATACACAGAACGGGACTAAAACCTCCGTATTGGGGCATCAAGTTGCCCACGTGTCGTTTGAACATGAAATTGATTTTACTCACAACTTTTCGTTATCAGGTGCGCTAGGAATTGGGAGTAAGCCTAGCGGTGGTGCCGATAGTGTTGGGGTTGTTTTTGCTCCCGGTGATCCGGCGAAAGCAACTGAGGGTGGCTCCGGTGGTGAATTAGGGATTGGTGAACTGGCTAATGCCTTTGGCTTCGTTTTTGATGAATGGAACAATCAGAATAAAAATGATCCTTCTACTAATTACCAATTTAACCCCTATTTTGGCTGGCGGACGACAGACAGTAATGGTAAGTTACAGCGGGTGGCGAGCTCCAGTGAATGGAAGCTAGCTAGTGCGGTCACTTTAAATGATCGGACGACAAATCCGCTGAATGATTTTACGATGGATTACAATGCCGAGACTAAGACACTGACTGTTACGCTTGGTGGACAAACATTTACGCGGACAATTACGGATACGAGTCAGGGGTATTCAATTTCAGTGGCTGCCTCTACTGGTGGTAACCAGAATGATTATTCTGCGCGCATCGATAAATTCACTTATACGCCAAAGACAGTGACACTAACGGATAAACTAGTGGACTCTGCTGATAGTGGGGCGTTACTTGATCAGGCGTCTGTAAAGGCAGTGGCCAACATTGGGGATACAGTTTCGGTGTTCTCAACGCAAGCAGCAGCGGCAAGAGCGGTTGCAGCGGGATTAGTCGACCCTAATTTAATTTCTATTTTACCCACTGACAGTGCAGGAAATGTTTATGTGATTGATGGTAATCAAACTCCTAGCAGTACCGGGACACCCCAAAAAATTGATAATTCCGGTGTTTCCGACAATACGTACTACACTTATACGGTTCAAGATGGGGACGACCAAACAGTAACGATTCCTGTACGGCTAGCCTTTAAAGCAAACGTGACACCAGTTGATTCAGTCACTGGGCAACCCATTGCGGGCTTAGATCCAGTAACGGTGGTCGCAGTAGATGGGGAACCAACTTTGGTGCAAATACCAGGGTATACACCAACGAAGGTAACTCTGGCCGCGCCAAAAAATGGTGATAAAGTTGCAGAGGATACATTGCCAATCGACCAAGGCACTACGAAGACCGGAATATCTGGGACAACGACTGACGATACGGCAACACCAATTAGCCATTACTATTCCGGATCAGGAAAGACAGTTGATGGCCAAACGGTGACAACCGGGACAGTCAAAGCTGGAACGGGTCAGTCGGTCTCGGACAACTTAGATCAACAACCATTAGTAGATCAAAATGGCCAGGCCATTACTAGTGGTGGTAAAACGATTGGTAGTAGCGATTACTATTGGTCAACGATTGGCAATGCTGGTGCCACTGATTCAACAGATGAGGCCAATCCACAAGCTAGTGGAAGTTTACTGTTACCAACGACCAGCACGTTAGATTATTGGGAAACACAAGCGACAGATAACCAGACAAAAGCAGATACTTATAAGGCCCAAGCACAGCAGATGTATCAAACGTTTATGGGGATTACTGGGTTAACGCAAGCTCAGAAGGATGATGCGCAAGCGTTACTAAATTCAGTCAGTGAGACTTATACCAATATTTCTGAAGCCAACGGGACCGCGAAGGCTGATTTTGAAGCTGCTAAGACTGCCACAGAATCAACAGACATTTATGCAGATGGTCAGAGTGGTTATGCATCATTAGAAGCAGTTCAAAACCTATTGGTATCATTTGAAGCTGATTTAAAGAGTTTAGGAACTGAAAATAAGGATGCCGAGAGTAGTTTGGCCACGTTCAAATCTTGGGAGGAAAATTATGGTAGTCCCATCGACTTTTCACTAAGCGGTGTCAGCTTTGGTCCTGATTTTTGGACTGGTGGCACAGAACAATCTGCTGACTTCTTTAGCAATCCAGATTATTATGAATTTTACAGTACGGATGCGGTAGATGGTGACCCGGTTACCCCCAAGGCAGCGGGTAAATATTTCTTTAAGTTAACCGACGCTGGACGGGAATATTTAAAGAGTTTGAATCCAAACAATAACCAGATAGGTCTCTACGTTTCATCAATGTTGACAATCAATCCGGTGAATATCGCAGCGACTGTTGAAGCGGCTACGGTCGAGTATGGTGGTGGCCATGCGGCTGATGGCACGGCGGGAACCTGGCCAGCTTTTACTGGTAGCTTAGGCGAAGCCGATGCCGACCATACCGTTAGTTCGACTGATTTTGAAGTAGTCGATAAAGACGGTAACGTAGTCAATATTAAGGATCTACAAGTAAATGGTGACTACACGATTCGTTACAAGCAAGCAATCCAAGATGAATTAGCAAAAGATAAGAACTATACATTCACCTCCACCTCATTTGGAACGGCAAAGCTGACCGTCACACCACGAAAAATTACGGTAACCGCACAAGATCACGGGAAGACTTTTGGCACGGCAGATGATCCTACGCTTGATTTGACTAGTGACTCCGCAGATGGTCTAGTGAATGGTGATACGGTCGCGTCACTTGGTGTGACTTTGCACCGTGCTGCTGGTGAAGATGCGCATACTTATGACATCACAGAGGATCCTAGTTCAAAGCTTAACAGTAACTATGATATTACTGTCAAAAAAGGGACGTTCACAATTGCTCGCTTGGCAGTGACGGTACAGGCAAAAGATTTATCGAAAACGTATGGTGACGAGGATCCACAACTGGTACTTGTTGATGGCCATCAATTGACTGCTGGTAAGGACTTCACGTTGAGTCGAGTTGCTGGGGAAACGGTTGGACCTTATAAGATTTCGGGGTCAGATGTGTCGACGTCTAACTATAATGTGACGGTGGATGGCGGGACTTTTACGATTGCTAAACGTCCCATTACTATTCAGATTAACAATCGGAGCAAGACTTATGGTGATACAACTTCTACGGATCCAGCATCGACGTGGCAGATTATTTCTCAAGAAGGATTAGCTGAGAATGATACCTCCGATATGCTGAATGTCAGTTTGCAGAAACAAGCTGGCGAAGAGGTTGGTCACTATGCCATTACGGGAACTTACGATAATGCTAACTATGCTGTTAAGTTTGTTGATGGGACATTTCTGATCAATCCACGGGTAGTTGCGGTCACAATTGATCCGCAAGAGAAGACGTATGGTGAAGTAGACCCAACCTTGACCAGTCAGTTATCTGATGGTTCAACGCTTGCATCTGGGCAAAAATTGTCAGACTTGGTCACGTTGACACGTAAACCTGGTGAAGATGTTGGGACTTACACGATTAATGGCAGTTCAAAGAGTAATGATTATACGTTTGAAATAACGCCAGGTAAACTGACGATTAACAAACGAGCCATTACTGTTCAAGTTGACAACCAGAGTAAGACTTATGACAATGCGACCTCGACGGATCCAGCATTGACGTGGCGGATTGTTTCTCAAGAAGGACTAGCTGAGAACGATACTCTTGATATGCTGAATGTCAATTTACAGCGACAAGCTGGCGAAGATGTTGGTCACTATGCCATTACGGGAACTTTTGATAATCCTAACTATGATGCTCAGTTTATTGATGGGACACTTCTGATCAATCCACGGGTAGTTGCGGTCATAATTGATCCGCAAGAAAAGAC
>NZ_JAAVSC010000035.1 GCF_012641095.1 Lactobacillus sp. HBUAS51381 | reverse complement strand
ACTAGGTGCCAAAAGGTCTCGCCACCTAGCCAGTGCCCCGCATTAATTACCATAAACTATTGATTTAACAATGTTTCTATTGACAAGACGTAGAAAAAATGAACGCAAAGCCAAAGTTCGGCTTTACGTTCATTTTTTATTAACAAGGGCTAGTTATGTCACAGCCCCCTTTTGAAAAATTCAGATTGAAGAAATTACTTCTTCAATGGGGACCATGCCCACTTCGTGAATTCTTCAATATCATGACCTTCGTCACGCGTAACCTTGAAGTGCTTAGCTAAGATGTCATCCATCTTCTTGTCGAAGGCCTTTGCGGCAGCTTCGTCAATAACACCCTTAGCAACTAAGGTGTTCGCAGCATCCTTGGCTTGGTGGAACCGGTCTAATTCGGAGTATACACGCATGTCGTAAGCAGTCGTGATATCACCATCTTCACGGTAACCATGAACGTGCAAGCCTAAGTGTTGACGTTCGTAGAAGAAGGATTCGATCAAGTCTTCGTAACCGTGGAAGCCAAACAGAACTGGCGTACCAGATTCGCCGAAGAATGACGTGAATTCAGCATCGCTCAATGCACGTTCGTCGTTCAGAGGGCCGTTCTTCTTTTGAAGACGTTCCAATTCAACAACGTTAACGTAACGCATCTTAACGGCTGGGAAAGCATCGTTGATCAGGCTAAGAGCAGCCAGAGTTTCGATGGTTGGTTCAACACCGGCAGAAGCAAAGACGATATCAGCATCTTCACCTTCAGCAACAGTGGAAGCCCAATCGATAGTCTTAAGACCCTTAGTAGCCAATTCTTCAGCTTCGTCGACGGAGAACCATTGTTGACGAGGTTGCTTAGAAGCAACGATATGGTTCAACTTTTGACGGTCGTTGAAGGCACGGTTGAATACGGCCAAGAGCGTGTTCCCATCGGCTGGAAGGTACTGACGGATAAAGTCAGACTTCTTTTCAGACAAGTGGGTTAACATACCTGGATCTTGGTGGGTGTAACCGTTATGGTCTTGTTGGAATACAGTAGAAGTAGAAACCAGGTTCAATGATGGGTAATCATTCCGCCATGGTTCTGCAGCGGCCTGACGGATCCACTTGAAGTGTTGCGTCGTCATTGAGTCGACAACCCGCAAGAAGGATTCGTAAGACGTGAACACACCGGTACGGCCAGTTAAGGTGTAACCTTCAAGCCAACCTTCAGCTTGGTGTTCTGATAATTGGGCATCCAAGATACGGCCTTCAGGGGCTTCGTATTGATCATTAGGCTTCTTGATCTTACTCATCCACTGACGGTTCGTAATCTTGAACATTTCCCAAAGACGGTTAGACATCGTTTCATCAGGTCCGAAGATCCGGAATGATGATGGGTTCTTCGTGGCAACGCCAGCAAAGAAGGTTGACAAAACGTTCATATCCATGTTCCGGTTACCATCTGGTAATTGGGTCCCACGGTTACCTTCGTTGATGTCGTTAGCGAAGTCCTTCCAGTTAGGTAAGTCAAGCATTGCTGGCTTTTCGCCGCGTGCACGACCACCGTTAGCAACTGGGTTAGCAGCCATCCGCTTGTCGCCCTTAGGCGCAAAGTCAGCGACTTCTGCCTTCAATGAACCATCAGCATTGAATAATTCAGCAGGCTTGTATGAGTTCATCCAAGCTTCGAATTCTGGTAATTCATCAAAGTTGTTTTGGCTCAAGCCAAGCGGAACTTGGTGAGCACGGAATGAGTTTTCAATTGGTTCGCCGGCTGGGTTCTTTTGAGGACCGCCCCAACCCTTTGGCAAACGTGCGATAACAACTGGCCAAGCGGCAATTTCACCGTCTTCGTACCGGCCGTTTTCACGGGCGTCTTTTTGAATTTGCTTGATGTCAGCGATAGCTTGGTCAAATAACTTAGCCGCCTTTTCGTGGTAAGTCATGTAATCATGGATATCGTCGTTTTCAAGGAAGCGAGGTGACCAGCCCAAACCTTCGAAGAACTTCGCGATCTTGTCATCGCTCATCCGTGAGAAGATCGTTGGGTTGGAAATCTTAAAGCCGTTTACGTCAAGAATAGGTAATACGGCACCATCGTTCTTAGGGTTCAAGAACTTGATGGAGTTCCATGCAGTCATAGCAGGACCGGTTTCAACTTCACCATCACCAACTACAGTAAATGCAATTTGGTCTGGGTTATCTAAAACGGCACCAGTTGCATGGGAGAGAGAGTAACCCAGTTCCCCACCTTCGTGGAGTGAGCCAGGCGTTTGCGCAGTCATATGGGAACCAATCCCACCTGGGAATGAGAACCGCTTGTACAGACGAGCCATACCTTCAAGATCCTGCGTAATTTCAGGGTAATCTTCAGTGTAGGTACCGTCTAAGTAGGCGTTCGTTACCATAACTTGGCCACCATGACCGGGACCACCGATATAGAACATGTTCAAGCCGTACTTGTTGATCAGACGGTTGGCGTGGGCGTACAGGAACGTTTGTCCTGAAATCGTACCCCAGTGCCCGATAGGCTTAACCTTAACGTCTTCTTTTTTGATTGGTGTGTTCGTTACTGAGAACAATGGGTTGTCCTTCAGGAAGATCATACCACCGGAAAGATACGTTGTAGCACGCCACCAGGCGTCAACCTTTTCCAAGTATGACTTGGAATCGTAATCTACTGCCATGAATTTTACACTCCTTCGTTGAATAACATCCTTCTAAACAATTAACGTAAATCATTAGAGGTTAATTTTGTACTTCTTCATCATACTAAATTTACTCAAAAAGTCAACCTTTTTGTAAATTGATACGGTCCAATTTACAAAAATATCATTTACAGGTCTGCCTGTCTGCTCACTGTTGCCGGCTTAAGGCTGGCTCATTCGCACAACACAATCGTCTAAACCCTATCACGTCGCGTTTTCTCGTCAGCTGACCACGATAGACTCACCATCACCCGATTTTTTCACAGTCGCTGGCCATAATTTCAATTTTGGAAAATTTGGCTTAAAAAAATGCGTGGCCACAGGGTATCGACCAACTCGCCATGCCACTCACACTTTCCATGGAACAGTCTACCAAAGGACGGCCCATTTCCCTACTGTTATGCTTCACTTTTCAGAAACTCTTATTGTTTTCATTGTGAGATCCCTTAATCGACAAAAAAAGTTGCGGCCGTGATTCTGCCCCAACTCGACACTTTAAATTTCACTCTAGCAGACGCCCATTAGATCACGCGACCGTAATCTGCTTACGACCATGTTGTTTGGCGTAATAAAGATTCTGGTCAACCCGATTGTAGAAATCCATAGGAGACGCATCCGCCGTCAGCATGGTCGATACCCCGATCGACAACGAGACTCGAATTTCCTGGGTGCCGACCGTCACCGTTAGCCGATTAACCGCTTCAAAAATTGCCGTGGCGATCTGGCTGGTTCGTGACAAGTCATAATTAGGCAACAGGATGTTAAACTCCTCGCCCCCCGTCCGATACAATTTCAACTTTGAATCGGTGTTGGTCAACACCGACTTCACCGTCGCCGCTACCTGCTGCAACACGGCATCCCCTGCCGAATGTCCATACGTATCGTTGACCTGTTTAAAATGGTCAATGTCAAACATAATCATCGACAGCGGCTGGTCAGTCCGCGAACTTTCCCGGAATAAAAACTTCATGGCACTGGTATATGCCGAAAAATTCTGAGTCTGTGTCAGCGTATCGTGGCTGGCCAATCGCGATAGTCGAACCTTCAACTCCCCATCGTGCGTCAACATATTCACGTAGGCGTACAACAACAATTCGAAGATGACCAGATAGAGCCATTCCTGTTGAAACGTCGCCCAGCTGAAGTGAAACTTCAACTTCATCCACAACCACATCACCCCGCCAAAGGCAACGCCCACGCCCATATAGACCAGCCAAGCGTGTCGTTGATCATGAAACTTTACGCGAATCCAGTTCATGACGAGGAAAAATGCGACCAAGGTGATGGCGTAGCCCCACGACTGCCAATACCGCAGTGAACCGTTGAAGACCATGTACGCCAACACAATCGGCGGAAAAAAGTAGCCCGAGATGTGAATATTTAGGAAATACGCGCAAAAGATTACCGCAATCAATTGAAAATTCATAAATTCCCAAGCGATTGCCCGACCGAGGATGGGCGTCTGCATGCTAAAGACAAACACCAACATATAGATCACACCGTACCACGCATTTAAGACATCATCCGCGATCGCCACGTGTCGCCGGTGACACCAGGTTTCCAACCAGGTAAAGGTGACCCAGTACAAGGTGAGAACGCCTAAAATAAAAAACACACTCGAAATAAATGGTGGCACCTGCCACTCCGACCAAGTCATGGTGAATCCCTTCTTCATTTAAAGATTAAAAAATGACGTTACGCCAGCAACATATTTTTAGTTGAGCCCTGACCGCATTACTTTAATTAAGTATGTCAAAACCACCTCAAAAATCAACTGGTCATTGCGACCGCAGTGTCACCCTGCCGATCACACCGCCGTCTGGCCAAATTGTCTAGCCAAGACGCACGGGTTGTCCCGTTGCCTTTTAACGAAAGGTAAGTATAATTTAATATGATATAGATAGTTTCGGACGAGAACTTATAACACGAAATATATATTAATCTAATAAACAGTAAAAGGGAAGCTTATTTTTATGAAAGTTGTCATTGTGGGGAGCACCCACGCCGGAATTGCCGCCGTCAAACAGGTCTTGGCTAACTATCCTGAGGCAGACATCACGGTCTATGAACGCCAAAAACAGATCTCTTACCTCGCTTGTGCGACTTATCTGCACATTGAGGGCACCGTGCGCTCTCTGGCAGATACCTTCTACGCGGAACCCGATGATTTTGTCAAACAGGGCGTCAAAATGGCCGTTCAACACGATGTCATTTCAATCGACGCCCAGGCGCACACCTTGGTGGTCCAGAATCTCTTAACCAAACAGAAGACCACCGATAGCTACGACAAACTGATTATGGCGACGGGCTCGATCACGGCCATTCCGGCCATTGTTGGCATCGAGAATACCAAAGTTCGATTATGTAAAACCTTTGACCAGGCACGAGATCTTTGTGCAGCGGCCGCCGATTTTCAGCGGGTCGCGATTATCGGTGGTGGCTACATTGGTGTAGAGCTCGCTGAAGGCTACGTGCGAACGGGCCACGATGTGACGTTGATTCAAAAGCCCACACGACTACTCAACGGTTATTTGGAGCCAGCCTTATCCCAGACCGTTGAAGCCTTACTCACCGGCCATGGTGTGCACGTCCTCACCAACACCCGGGCCACCAGGTTCGCCAATTCGGCTGATGGCGCCCTAACCATCACCACAACACGCGGTGAGCTGACCGTTGATATGGCAGCGGTCAGTGCCGGCATGCTCCCCCAGACGGATTTACTCACCGGTCAAGTTAAAATGGCCAAGAACGGCGCCATCCTCACCGATGATTACATGCACAGCTCAAATCCCGATATTCTTGCCGCCGGTGACAACGCGGTTATTCACTACAATCCCACCCAAACCGCCGCGTATTCGCCCCTAGCCTCTCACGCCGTTCGCCAGGGGGCTCTGGCCGGAATCAATGTTTTTGAACGCCGAGTACGAACCCTTGGGACGCAGTCGTCCACGGGAATCCTTATCTTCGGGCACACCATTGCCTGTGTGGGCATGACCACCGCAGCGGCCAAGGCAGCGCGGTTCAATGTCGGTAGTGTTCGTTACCAAGGCAGCTACCGACCGGACTTTATGCCGGAAGCCTACCAAGTAACGATTGAACTCATCTACAATCGCAACAATCGGCGGATTCTCGGCGCCCAATTGCTCAGCAAGCATGACATTTCGCAATCCGCTAACACGATTTCGACGCTCATCCAAAATCGCGCGACCATCGACCAATTGGCCTTAGTTGATATGCTCTTTTCGCCCAACTTCAGTCAGCCCTTTAACTACCTGAACCTTGCTGGCCAAATGGCTGTCGCTCAGGAAAACGGCTACCAGCGTTCTTAAATCCACCCACGTAAAGCGGGCGATACGGCTTCCCAATGGAAGCTCGCATCGCCCGCTTTTATTTCCCGTCACCCATGGGCATACAACACCTTTAACGTTTTCAGATCCGCTGCCGACAGGTGGAGATGTCCCTGGTCGTAAGGGTACATGACGGATTGGCGACTCCTACTGTGATTGAGTCCCACCGCATGCCCCACTTCGTGCAACGCCACCGAGGCCCGAATTCCCGCCTCAGGGTGTGCTAAATTCAAACCAGCTCGGGCACGATTAATGGTGTAGGTTCCCAAGCCAACGTACCGCTGAATCTCGGGACCACCTTCGCCTAATTCCAGGAAATTTGGATGATTACCCGCCTCATGTCGATGGTAGGTGTAGAACGTAATCCCGTTTTGCTTCTTTCGGGGACGTCCCGCCACCAACTTCACAACACCCGTGCGATTGTAGACCGCTACCGCCTCTTCAAATATTGGCCGCACGTTGAGCGGTACCCCATTGGCGAAGTGGTAGTAATAGGTGGTCTTTAACGGATGCTCCGCCACAATTCTTTCAACCGGCGTCACGGCCGGCTGATGACTTCCCGGAAGGCGCACCTCTAATTGATGCATGACGCGGTTAACCCGTACACGCGTGAAACGCCAGTCTTGGGTTCCGCCAACTTTGACGACCCCCAGAATGCCAACTATCAATAAAACGAAGATTAACCGTCGTTTCCACATGACCCTGAGTCTCTCCCTTTTTATGCGACTATCCCCAGTTTAGCCGTCTTAGGTGTGAAACCCCAGATAAACTTCTCACCACCGTCAGATTTAACCGGCTAGGCGATTAAATCTGACGGTTTAATTATAAACATCATTATATTTTAATTTTAAGGCTTGTCACCCTAGGCTTAGACACCGGTCAACCCGCAACGTTAGAGTTCGCTAAAAATTTAGCTAGTCCCGTCAAATCATACGCCAAATAAAAAAATCGAGATTATTCATCCCGACTCCCCACTTCTATTTCTAAAGCGTCAGTAAGTCCGCTGGTTGATGCACCAAGTACGTGGGCGCCTCGGCACTGACCGCCGCTGGATCGGCCGCTCCCCACATGGCACCTGCCGTCGCGACACCGGCGTTGTGGCCCATCTGAATGTCGTATTTGGCATCCCCAATCATCACACTTGACTGTGCAGCCAGATTAAATTGAGACAGCAACTTCAGCACGCTATCCGGCGCCGGCTTGTAGTGCGCCACCTGATTGGACCCACAGATCGCCGTAAAAAATGCGGCAAAGCCAATCTGGGTTAAGTTACGCTGCAGGGGCACGGAATGCTTGCTCGAGACAACGAAGAGTTGCTTTCCCTGATCCCGTAACGCTGCCAGCGTAGTCGCCATACCCGCAAAGGGCCGAATCCCCGTTCGTTCGGCCTGCTGATACTGTTGCCGAAATTCCGTGAATAACGCCGCCAGCTCGGCGGACGACAACGGCACCGTGGCTAATTTCGCAAATGAGACCTCGATCGGGACGCCCATGTAACCGACAATGGCTTCACGGGTGGGAACCGCCAGTCCGCGTACCCGGTAGGCCGCCTGAGTGGCCAGCACCGCCACTTGACTGGAATCGGCGATCGTATTATCAAAATCAAAGAAGAAGTTTTCCATGCGCTACCTCCCGTATTTTCCCGCTAAATGAGCATTAAGGCGGATTGAATTGTGGTCAATACCCCATCGTGCTCGTTGTCCACGCTAGTCACACGTGTGGCCGCATCCTGAACGCTGGTTGGCGCATTCCGCATAGCCCAACTGTGCTGCGCGAACTGCAGTAGGGGCACATCGTTGGCACCATCGCCAAAAGCCATCATCTCATCGGCCGCAACCTGCCAACGTTTCGCTAACCACTGGACGGCTGAGAGTTTGCCCACGTTGGCGGCGACGACATCGACGACTCCATAACCGCTATCGTGCGCGCGGAGACGACCCTCAAAATAGGTATTCAGTGCAGTCACTAACTGACTTCCCTGGCCCGGTGCCGTGGAGATGCTGACCTTCTTAATCCGATCGGTCACCGTACTGAGATCGGCAACTTGTTGCAGGTTGTCATAGAACTTTTCGGCCGCATCAAGCAGCACTTGCGGGGCCCCCGTCTCGGTGTACGACCCCTGCTGGCCAACCAAAATAACATACGCGGGCTTCAGAAAATCCTGCTGACGATCAACCGTCACGAACTGATGAACTTGCTCGGCACTGAGGCTACCGTCAAAGACCTGTTGGCCCTGTAAATAGATCGACGCCCCGTTCTCAGCAACGATGGCCAAGTTATCCGCTAGCACATCGTGAAATAGCTTCTCTAAATGGGTAAACTGATTGCCCGAAGATAGGACCAAGCGAATTCCGCGGGCCTGCAACGCTTGCAAGGTCGCCTTAAACAGTGGCTGGTTGAAAGTCTGGTCATTGTGTAGCAGCGTCCCGTTTAAATCGGTCGCGATTAATTTAATTGCCAAAATTTCACTCCTCAACTTATTTCGTTAATGTCGCTATTATACCTTTTTTTACCCGCGGTGCACAAAGGGCGATCCGCTGGCACAAAAAAACTCCCAGAAGCCGCGGACTTCATGGGAGTTTTTTGACTAAATTAAATTAGTTGTTTGCGTTCTTAACCGCAACGACCTGACGGCCATCGTAGAAACCGCAACTTGGGCAAACCATGTGTGACTTACGTAATTCACCACAGTTTGGGCAAGGGGTTAAATTAGGCGTCGTTAACTTGATGTGACCCCGACGCATAGCTTTTTTCGTCTTAGACGTTTTCCGTGCTGGTACAGCCAAAGAAAACACCTCCTTCAAATAAAATTATATCCACTAGTGAAAAAATTTTTAAGGCTTACAAAGGCGATTATTGATCATCCTGATCAGGGAAGAAATCCTTTAACTTTGCAAGACGTGGATCAACTGGTTGATTCTCTTTCTCGACCGCTTCAAGGTTCTCTTCGGAAACGACTTCCCAGCCTTGGCCGGTTGGCATCGCTTCGCCTTGTTGTTCGGCGTCAGAAAGAATGTGCATCGGAATCTGTAAAATAATGTTATCCCCGACGGCCTTGTCTAAATCAATCTGGTCATCGGTTACCACCATCACCACGTCGGTCTTCTCAAACCGTTGGGTGGCCGTTGGATCGGAAACATAAAATTCCGTCATTTTGAAATTAACGGGTAGATCAACCGGCGCTAATGACCGGCTCGACGGGACCGTTAAATCCGCCGTTACCTGTGCAACGATCACGACATCGCCGCCACCCACAACCGAGGCAATTCCCTTAGCGTGGACGGGTCCAATATCCAAGACCTCGTTACCATAACGTTCCACTAAATCCGCCTTTAAATCCAAGGTTTCATCAAACATCAACGGATCATTACGGTGGTTCTTTCGCAGTTCGGTCAACGACCATTTCATCGCAATCCCTCCAATGCAACGTGATAAATTATACCTGTCAAAAAATGTGATGTCAAGGTAATTTCCTTGATAGTCACTCTGAAAGCGTTATTTTTACGGGAATTCGCCCATAATCCTGCGGAATTCCCGTGATTAGTGTCCGTATTGCCCCCAGACGATCATCGAGCGCCCCGGGACCTTTCTGCCAGTCACGGTCGGCCCGGCTCACCAGCGGTAAGTCCACCTGCTTCTTGATCTGATGCAGGTAACGTTGGCCGGTTGGCGAATAGCCCAGTACCCGCAAATATTGCGGGGTCACTCGCATCTCCGCCGGCTTCATTTGTCCCAAAAGATAGGCCGCCTGCCGCTGCAAACGCGTATAGGTGTAGCGCTTGGTCTTCACGGCATGCATGAAGTCGGTGAACGTGGCACTGGTCAATGCCGCCCGTTTCAACCGATACTCCACGCCCTCCGTAATCTGATACATCTGCCGTAAATCGGCCACGTCGCCGCTCACCAGTTGGTAGCGTAAATACGGCCAAAAGTCGGACCAGCTGGTCAATTGACTCGACTGGAGCTGGGTCAATGTCGATGTAGGCACCACCGGACGAATAGCCGCCCAGTTTCCCGCCAGCGCCGCGGTCCGCACCGCAGTCGCACTGGCGAATGCACTGGTCGCCGCAATCGCCGAATCATTGTGTTGGCTTCCCTTGCGTGCCAAAGCCAGAAGCTCCAGTGGGTTCCCTTGGCGACGATTAGCCAACGCATAGAAGAAACCCAGGATGTCGTTGGCCGCATTCAGGGTAATCCCCGTCTGGTCGCGCAGATAACCCTGAAACAGCGAGGCATAGGTCTGGTCGAACCGCTTAAAGGTCGCCGGATCTTGGGGTAAATTCGCCATTAACCGGTCGTAGTCCATCTCCGGATGCTCACTACCGAAGGCCAACCACCGACACTTCAGTGCTGAAATGAGGGCGACCCCGCCCGCGGCAAACAGGTGGGCCGGCTGGACGGCCATGGCCGTGGGGAGTTCGACCACCAAGTCCACGCCACCAGCAATGGCCACCTGAGCGCGTTGCCACTTATCCATGAGGGCCGGCTCACCGCGTTGGACCCAGTTGCCGCTCATGACCGCCACGACAACATCGGCACCGGTCTTGTGCTTTGCCTGTGCCACCTGATACGCGTGACCATTATGAAACGGATTGTACTCCGCAATGATGCCTACCGCCTGCAGTGCCATAGCTATGCCTCCCGCGTGACCTCAAAGAACCACCGCGTCGTCTCGGGCGTGACAGGTGCTTCGCCAAAGTCGGCGCTGACGCGTTGCAGCTTCAACCCCGCCGACTTTAAAGCCGTTTGATACGCCTCTAAAACGTAGGTCCGCTCGTGGTGTAGCTCCGTAACCTTACGATAGTCCCCCGTCTCTTCATTTTGCGTGAAGAACGTCAGATCATGCTCGGCGGCGTGCGGCTCATCCTCAATACCATAGCTGGTCCAAATAAAGGCCCGCGTGTCATCGACGTAGTTGTACATGTACCCCGGATAAACGTCATCCGTTTGGTGGGGTGTAATCACGTCGAACAAAAATTTACCGCCCACCGTCAAATGATCGTGCACTTGACGGAAAGCCGCCGTAACGGCCGCCAAATCTGGTAAATAACAAAAGGAGTCGGCAAAACACGTGATGGTCTGGTAATCCCCAATCATCGTCAGATCCAACATGTCTCCGGCCATCAACGGCATCGTGACGTTGGCCTCCTCGGCGTGTTTCGCAGCCAGCGCCAACATTTCCTCGGAGAGGTCCAAGCCACTGACCTGATAGCCCTGTTGCGCCAATAAGACGCCTAGACGCCCACTACCACAGGCCAGGTCCAGCAGTTCGCCATCGGCCGGCGAGACACGTTGGGCGACAAAATCCAGCCACTGATCGTACATGGCTGGATCAAACAATTCGTCGTAAAGCTCAGCAAAGGACTGATAGATCATGCTTCAGCCTCTACCCATTGCGTTAAGTCAACTTCTGGAGCGTCGGACCACAACTTCTCTAAGTTGTAGTGTCCCCGTTGTTCCTTTTGAAAGACGTGAACAATGACGTCGCCAAGGTCAATCAGAATCCAGTTCGCACTGTTCTTTCCCTCAACGTCCTTGATCGTCACACCCTGAGCGCTGACCTGATCTTCAACCTCGTCCACAATGGCTTGAATCTGCCGGCTGGAGTTGGCGTCCACAATCAGAAAGTAATCGGCCATCAGGCTGACCTTCCGCATATCTAAAGCGGTCATGTCTTCTGCCCGCTTACTTTCGGCAGCCTTGACTGCGATTTCTAAGACTTGTTTGCTATCCATGCAAGTACTCCTCTCAATTTTTGTTGCTTGATTTCTATTTATTTCGTTTGGTAACGGGGAACCCAGGCATTGTACGTGTCCAGTGACTTGGGGTAAACGGGTAACCCGTTTTCCACCAAATACTGAAGCGTATGTTGCGCCTGAAAAGCCACCCCGGCACCGAGGTCTTTCGCCGTGATTGCTCGAGCCTCATCGACCCCAGGAAAATCACGAGCGGGTTCGATGTAATCGGCCATGTACACGATCTGTTCCAGTGGTGTCATGTAGACATCACCGGTTGTGTGGTGGCGAACCGCATTTAAGACGTCTTCGTCGTAAATGTGGAGTTCGCGCTTAATCAGCTCCGCACCGACCACCCCGTGCCAGATTGCGTTGCCGTAATTCAACAAATCGGGATCGAGTCGGTACGCCTTAATGGCGGCAATAAAGTCGTCGTCTGGTCGCTGCTTGGCATAGTCGTGAATTAGCCCAGCGATACTGGCCCGCTCGGCATCGACATGATTAGCCGCCGCCAGCGCTAAGGCCGTCTGCTCCACGCGTAACACGTGATGGAACCGCTTGGGCCGTAGTTGCTGCGAAAGCTGATCGATCAACGCCTGACGCGTACCGGGAAAGATATTGGCATGATACGTTAGTTCAGTCACGGTATAACAGATGCTCCTTTATATAGAGGTCCACCATGGTGGGCACTAAGTAACGAACCGATTGTCCCCGCCGAATCTGATCACGAATCATGGTTGAACTGATCCCAATGTTAGGAACGTCCACCCACAAGACTGGGTAGGGTGACTCGCGCGTAAAACCTTGACGGCAAACGCCCACAAACTGGACCAGCTTGACGAGTTCGTCAATCCGGTACCATTTCGGCAAATAGGCGACCATGTCCCCACCAATAATGAAGTAATACTGGTTCTCGGGATGTTTGCGCGTTAACTGCACCATCGTGTCGTAGGTGTAGCTCTTACCCCCGCGTTGTACTTCGGTCAATTCCAGCTTAAATAGCGGATTGTCCTTAATCGCCGCTTGCACCATGGCCACCCGGTCCACGGCCGGAATGGCCAGCTTACGGTCGACATGTGGCGGCTCGGCATCGGGCATAAATAACACCTGATCAAGTCCCAACTGCGTGGCAACTTGATCGGCAATGACCAAGTGTCCCAGGTGAGGCGGATTAAACGTCCCCCCCAGAATCCCAATTCGGCGCTTTTTAGCAGTGGCTTGCATCTGCGTCGCCACTTGCGTACTCGTTTGCTCTGAGATTTTTACCACGACTGCCAGACCTCCTACATATTTTCAACGACTGATGAAATTCTTTGGTTTTCTTCATCCGTTGCGGGCCGGTAAAGGACCAATACCCGACCAATCGTTTGAACGACTTGAATATCCGTCCCCTGTTCGATAAAGTCCTTGGTCTCATCGACCGAGGCTTCCGCACTCTGTTGGAGATTGATCTTGATTAATTCCCGTTTCTCTAAGGCACCGGTCAATTGATCCAACCAGGCCTGCGTTAAGCCATTCTTACCCACAGAAAATAAGGGGTGCATGGCGTGTGCGTGAGCACGTAAATATCTCTTTTGTTTCCCTCGTAACACGTTGTTTTCCTCCATTTATCTAAATCATTGCGCGCCGGACCAATACGCCGACGCCTGCAGGTGCCCAACCGGTCACGTTCACTCCGGCTGGGACGGTAATCCAACCCAGGCCTTCAAAGACCAGGTCACTCTTAACCGTAGTTTTAAATTCATGCGCAACCAACGGTGGAAAATCTGCCTTGTCTTCCGGCTGCGGTGGCGTCAACAACTGGCCCAATTGCCGGTCGTAAAAGTCATCCGCATTTTCCAGCTTGGTCCGATGAATGTATAGATTATTTTCAAAGTAAGCAATGAAGCCGCTCTTGGGTCCCTTGGTGTAGTCAAACCGCGCCACCCCACCGAAGAACAACGTCTGTTGATCGTTCAGCTGGTAAGTCTTGGGCTTGATCTGCTTTTGCGGGGCCACAATCTTGAGGTCCTTACCATCCAAGAAGTGGGCCATCTGTTGATTCTGAATGATCCCTGGCGTATCCACCAAAACGTGGTCATCATCCAGTGGTAATTCAATCTTATCCAGCGTGGTGCCAGGAAAACGTGATGTGGTAATGAGATCCTTAACCCCGGTGTTTTGCCGAATAATTTGGTTAATCAGCGTTGATTTTCCAACGTTGGTTACCCCTACCACGTAGACGTCGCGATCGCCACGGTACTTGTCGATCATCGACAACAACTGGTCCACCGACTGGTTCGTCTTTGCACTCAGTAGCGTCACGTCAATCGGCCGGAGCCCTTGTTCATTGGCGCGTTGGCGAATCCAATCCTTGAGCTTGCTACGCTTCAAAGAGCTTGGTAACAGGTCTTCCTTGTTCCCCACCAGCAGGATCGGGTTCTCCCCGACAAACCGATGAAGTCCTGGAATCACACTCCCATTGAAATCAAAGATGTCCACAACGTAAACAATCAGCGCGTTGGCATCTTGAATCTGCGTCAATAAATTCAAGAAGTCATCATCCGTCAGACCCACCGGCACAATTTCATTATAGTGCCGTAGCCGGAAACACCGTTGACAATAGACCTCTTCTTTTTCCAAGCCCTTGTCCAAGGCTGACTGCGGCGTGTAACCCGGGGCCGTCTTGTCCGTTGTTTGAATCTCTGCCCCACACCCAATACAGTGCAAAGCCTCACCGTCGACTAAAACGGGTTCAGTGTGTTTTTCGTTCATTAAGATCCTCCTGCCAAGTTAATTCTGGGTACGCATGCCGCAAACGCCACATGACGACCTTTTCTAATAAGCGATTGCCCTTTGTAATCCACGCATCCGACTTCAAGATCGGCTTTACCAGGACGCTGCGGACACCACTGCGGTGTGCCGAAAGGACGTCCGTCAAGAGTTGGTCACCCACCATGATGGCTTCCTCACGGCGCAAATGCCACCGCCGTAATGCCCGCCGAATGCCCCAAGTCAGTGGCTTGAGGGCCCGATGAACGTACGGCAGATTAAAAGGTGCGACGGCTCGGTCGACCCGCGCGCGACTATTGTTGGACACCACAATGACCTGGATACCGGCCATTTCTAACATCGTTAGCCAATGCCGTAATTCAGGTGTACCATCGGGATTATTCCAAGCAATTAAGGTGTTATCCAGATCGGTCATCACAGCCTTAATGCCGTGAGCTTTTAACTGATCCGGTGTCAAATCGTATATATTTGTAACCATCCACGTTGGTTTGAATGCGGAAACCATGCGGGTGACTGCCCCCCTTCGTCCGTTTGCCGTTACCGGCTGTCTAGCTTTTCATTATACGCAATTTCGGTTGATTTTACCACTCGTAATGCCCGACAATCAGCCGTAACGCACAGTAAAGCTAAGCCCTGGTGGGCCCATCACCAATGATAACGGTTTACGTATGATTCTGCGCCAAATGTGATGCAGTTGGCCGGCCTGATTTTTCGTCCGTCTCTGGTCTAAGAGATACGCATGGGGTTGTCGAACCGTGTGCGGGCAGGCCGCTGCGCTTACCCCATTAAGCACCGGCCCGGTTCCACCGGCGTCAATGATACTTATTCGCCAACTTTAGGTGGCCGCTCTCAAAATCTTCTACTCAAGAAACTTGCGGCTTTTGAAACGTGTTCGGTAAGGCAGGTTCCTGCGCTTAGCAAGCTAAGTGACTCCTGTCCGGCGAAGCTTCCCTATGTCGCATGCCGTGGCTTTGACCATTTTAGGTGGCCACTCTCAAAATTTTCTATTTTAAAAACTTGCAGCCTCTGAAACGTGTGCAGTCGGGCAGGTCCCTGCGCTTAACCCCATTAAGCACCGGCCCGGTTCCACCGGGCGGGCACTTAATGACGTTAATGCTCAGGACCTAATCGCCCTTCTTTACACTCTAATAAAAAAGAACCCCGCATCCGCGAAGTTCCTTTCTCATTAACTGAATTAAGCAGCCAATGCAGCCTTAGCTTGTTCTGCTAAAGCAGTGAATGCAGCAGCATCGTTAACTGCCAAATCAGCTAACATTTTACGGTTAACATCGATGTTGGCTAACTTCAAACCGTGCATCAACTTGCTGTAGCTCAGACCGTTCATCCGGGCTGCGGCGTTGATCCGGGCAATCCAAAGCTTACGGAAGTTACGCTTCGTAGCTTTACGGTCACGGAAGGCGTATTGACGACCCTTCATGACTTGGTCCTTAGCAACCTTAAATAAACGGTGCTTTGAACCACGGTAACCCTTAGCTAATTTTAAAACCTTCTTGCGACGTGCGCGTGTAACAGTACCGCCTTTAACTCGTGGCATAATCTTTTCCTCCTAAATCAATTCAAACATTATGTCGACATTTCGTCGACCCGAAAAATCTACGACTAACTTACTTTTGTAATAATGAACGGTAAGTCTTTAAAGTCGTTTCGTTCATCATCCGGGTACCACGAAGGTTCCGGCGTTGCTTCTTGGTCTTACCGTGGAAACGGTGAGAGGTGTAAGCATTGGCACTCTTGATACCGCCCTTGGCAGTCACTTTGAAACGCTTAGCTGCGGCGCGGTTAGTCTTCATCTTTGGCATAATACGTAATTTCCTCCTTAAATCGGCAGCTAAATGCTACCCAATCAATTCACACTATTTCTCTGCGATGGGCGAAAGCATCAGGAACATGCTCCGGCCGTCCATCTTAGGCCGTTGTACAACCGTTGCGACATCCGCCGTTTCAGCTGCCATACGATTAAGCACTTCGCGACCAATGTCTTTATGGGTAATTGCCCGACCCTTAAACCGGATTGAAACCCGAACCTTTTCACCCTTAGCCAAGAACTTCTTAGCGTTCTTCAGCTTGGTGTTAAAGTCGTTGGTATCAATGGTAGGACTCAAGCGAACTTCCTTAACACTGACCACTTTTTGCTTCTTACGCGCTTCGCGTTGCTTCTTTTGCAACTCGAACCGGTATTTCCCGTAGTCCATGATCCGGGCTACTGGTGGCTTAGCTTTCGGTGCAACCAAAACTAAATCGAGGTTAGCGTCTTCGGCGATCTGTAAAGCTTCGCGTTTGGACTTAATGCCCAATTGCTCGCCGTCACCAGCGATAAGCCGTACTTCACGTGCTCGAATTCCCTCGTTGACAATCGTGTCGTTTGCTATGGTAATCCACCTCCAAAATAATCTCCGAGAACTGCAGAATCTCACTCACAAAAAATGCGGGAACCTTTGATGATAATCAAACGGCTCCCGCAAGAAATCCAATGAACATCATCGGATTAACGTGCATATCCAGCCTAGCAGCGTTAGCCACAAGGCGAGAAGCGGAAGCCTCTGCTTAATTTCTCAACTTAACCATCATACCAGCCAGCTCAGAACATGTCAACAGTGTTTCGTCACTAAAATGTTTGTGGCCGTCAAATAAGTCAAACTGTCCGCCTTACTGTTCGCCAAATTTGGTTTAAAACGCGGTGGGCGTCATACCCAGACAACAAAGGGACCGAGGCATTATGTCCCGGCCACCCTTGCATCAATTCTCTTCTATTCTCTAGTTGTTCGCCAGAAACTTTAAGATCTTAGTTTTCACGACTGTAAGAAGCGATGTCGGCCAAGATTTCCTTGACGAAGGCGTCGCTGCTCATCGAGTTACTGTCTTCTTCCCCGTACTTCCGGACAGAGACAGTACCATTGGCCATTTCGTCTTCACCCACAACCAACGTGTATGGAATCTTGTGCGTTTGGGCGTCCCGAATCAGGTAACCCATCTTTTCACCACGCTTGTCGACGTTGACCCGCACGTGAGCGGCCTTTAATTCGGCGGCTAACTTGTCGGCGTAAGCCCCATGCTTTTCTTCGGAAACCGGAATGATGGTGACTTGCTTAGGTGCCAACCAGGTTGGGAAGGCCCCCTTGTAGATTTCAGTCAGGTAAGCAGTGAACCGTTCCATCGTGGAAACCAACCCACGGTGAATCATGACTGGACGGTGTTCTTCACCATCGGCCCCGATGTAGTGCAGGTCGAACCGTTCTGGCAACATGAAGTCCAACTGGATGGTTGACAACGTTTCTTCGTTGCCCAGCGCCGTCTTGGTCTGCACGTCCAGCTTAGGACCGTAGAAGGCAGCTTCCCCTTCGGCTTCAACGTAAGGCAAGCCCAGATCATCCATGGCACCCTTCAACATCTTTTGAGCGTTGTTCCACATTTCGTCATCGTCGAAGTACTTCTCCGTGTTCTTAGGATCACGGTAGCTTAGACGGAACGTGTAGTCCTTGATATCAAAGTCTTTGTAAACCTTGACCATCAAATCCAGGATACTCTTGAATTCGTCTTGAATTTGTTCTGGGGCAACGAACGTGTGACCATCGTTTAAGGTCATTTCACGAACCCGTTGCAGTCCACTCAGGGCACCGGACTTTTCGTAACGGTGCATCATCCCTAATTCGGCAATCCGCAGTGGTAATTCACGGTAAGACCGGATGTGGTGGTTGTAAATTTGAATGTGGCTTGGGCAATTCATTGGCCGCAATTCAAGTTGTTCGCCATCACCCATGTCCATTGGTGGGAACATGTCTTCACGGTAGTGGGCCCAGTGACCGGATTGCTTGTACAGATCCAGGTTGGCCAGGACTGGCGTGTAAACGTGTTGATAGCCGTTGGCAACTTCCTTGTCGATGATGTAACGTTCGATCGTCCGCCGAATCGTGGCCCCATTTGGCATCCAGTAAGGTAAACCGGCACCGACCTTTGGATCAACGAAGAACAGGTCTAATTGGTTCCCGATAACCCGGTGATCACGTTCACGGGCTTCTTGGCGCTTGGCCAAGTCAGCGTCCAAGTCAGCTTGCTTGTAGAAGGCCGTCCCGTAAATCCGTTGAAGCATTGGGTTAGAGGACTTGCCTTGCCAGTAAGCACCGGCAACGGAAAGTAACTTGAACTTCTTCACGTCACCCGTGTTGGCCAATTGTGCACCGTCACTTAGGATTTCGTGATCGCCAATCTTTAAGAAGTTCACTTGGTCGCCATCAACGGCTTTGATCAGTGCCGTTGTGTAAGGATCATCCTTGGCCTTAGCTAAAGCGTCATCCTTGTTAACCAGAACCCGTTGGATATCGGCCTTGTCGCCGACCAACTTTTCAACGATCACCGCAATGGCGTCCAATTCGTCAACACTGACTTGTTGGTCGTCCTTGTCGGTATCCACGTAGAAGCCGTCTTCGTCAGCGCTAACTTCGCCCAAACGAATGGCTGGGAATTCCTTCTTCAAGGCGATCCGAACCAGAGCGGCTGTCGTGTTCCGCAGAACCGTCAGGCCATCGGCATCGCTCTTCGTGACAATCTCAATACTCCCGTCGTGTGCGATAGGCGTTAAGTTGTCGATCAATTCGCCGTCCAACTTGGCCGCAACGGCCTTCTTGCCTAAACTAATTGAAATCGACTTGGCAACATCTTCTGGCGTTGTGCCAGCAGCGAATTCTTTAACGTTGCCATCTGGAAATTTAAGTGAAATACTTGCCATAATTTTCAATCTCCCTTATTGATTTGGGGCCAACCAACGAAAAAATCCCCAGTGCCAAAGAAGGCACTGGGGACGTCATTAACGTGGTTCCACCCGATATTTTTCACGAGACTACTCCCGTGAACTCTAATCGTCGATAACGGAACGGACCGGCCGGAAATTTCCTCCCGACAGCTAGGAAAGTGGTAATGTCTGCGCGCGTTAAGTCGGCTTCCAAGCAAGGCCAACTCTTCCTGTAAACGTCGCCACAAACATCATGTCTTTCGTCATAGCTCGTGTGGTTTCATTGACTATTAAACACTTGCGACTAATTATTGTCAAGCGATGGCGCCCAAAAACTCACGAGAAAGTTTGCTCACGTCGCCATCATCTCTCATCGCCTAAACGCTCGGCTATTGTGGCCGTCGATTGGCGCCCACCATGGTAATTTCACGCGCCAAAAAGCGAATCCGCTGCATCAACCGTTGGGCTTTCAGCGGTTCGTCATCCCCGCGTGTCGAGATACGTAAATGTTCCTTTTCCAGCTGAGCCATGGAGAAGTTGGAACTAAAGAAGGTTGGGAGTTCTTCTTGCATCCGATATTCCAAAATAACACCCAACACGTCGTCTCTAATCCAAGCCGACATGGCATCGGCACCGATATCATCAATGATTAACACCGGGGCCTTCTTCAAGGCATCGAGTTTTTCCGCCACGCCGTTTTGCGCGATGGCGTTTTTCATTTCTACGGCAAAACTCGGGAAGTGCACCAGCGTCGTGGAAAAGCCATCGGCCGCCAATTGGTTGGCAACCGCAGCTAAGAGGTAGGTCTTCCCCACACCGAAGCTCCCGGCTAAATACAGGGCTTGGTGACGCCGCTTGGGATTGGCCTCATAGGCATCGATAAAGTCCAGCGCCGCCATCAAGGCCTCGGCACGGTCCTCATCCTGGTCAAAATGGGCCAGTGACGCTTCGCGAATGTTCTTGGGCATGGCAATGGACTTCACCCGCTGACGCAATTGTTGCTGGGCCTGCTTTTCTAATGTATCCGCCGTTGGAACGTACGCAACGTCAATCAGATGATTCGACACGATTAATTGGGGTTCATACCCCGTGGCAAACGTGGTTCCCCCCTTCGCCAACTTCTCGCGTTCCGAGACGAACTCGTACAACTTAGCGGCCGAGCGGGTCATGACATCGTCCGCAAGCTCGGCCTGATGCTCTTGGTAGAACTTCGTCACGGTCGGGTCATCGTAGACCTTCGCCATCAACTGACGATAGTTATCGTTGAGATGCCGTTGATTCATCAGCTGCTGCATGGTCTTGCTTAAGTCTTCCATCTGCTAATCCTCCTTCCCTTTGCTGCGTTCTTCTAAGCGCGCAATGCGTTGTTGTAATTGTTTTTGTTGGGCCGTTGAAAGCTTAGCCTTACTCGTCGTTGCCCCGGATTCACTGGGCTTCTTCGCCCAATCCGGCAACGTCTCCTTGACCGTTGGTTGTCGCCGCGAACGCCGCGGCTTTGCGGCCGCCTGCTGCCGATCGCGAATCTTTTGAATTGCCAACTGTGGTGTCTTAATCTTGGCCTTGCTCCAGTCGTTGGCAATCGTATCCAGTAAGTTTTTATTCAGCGTTGGTCGATCTTCATCCACCAAGACGTGATAAATCATCAGATTCAGCACGGATTCAGGAAACAGTTGGCGGCTGACCAGATCGCGGACGATGCGCTGTTCGCCATCCGTGACGAAGCCCCCCGTATTCTGCTTGATCCCCTGCAGAAAGGCCGCTGGCGCCGTGGTAGTTGCCACCTTAATCAAGGCCTGTTCGGCACTGGACGCCCCCTTCACGGTCGTCGTGGCCGGTGGTGTGGCGTCTTCCGTCGACGCGGGCACCGGCCGATACTGATTTCCAAAGGCCTGGGCGACGATCCGTTTAAACTGTTCAGGGTTGAAGACATTCGTGGCCAGATCGGTGGCTTCACCAATGTAGCGGGCCATGGTCGGTTCGTCTAAGCCGTAAGTCGCATGCTCAGTCACCAAGAGTTGCCGATACTTGCTCACGGCTCGGGTGTCCACGAAGGACCGCTCGAGCAGTTCGCCCAACAATTTAAAATCGAACTGAACCCTGTCCGCTGCAAGACTGGGCCCACTCGCCGGCGTCGAGGCGGCATACCGATTATCGGTAATGACCGCCGGAATCTCGCGCAGTTCATCCCCGTCCACGTGGAAGACGTCTAGAAAGTTCTTCGTGATATTTTGTTCGTGCTCGCCAGTTTTGACTGCCGGCGTATTCGCCGTGACCAATGCCTGGTAGAGCTCCTCACCGACCACGCCTAACAACTGAACACTGAGCAAGTCGTCCTTAAAGAAATTCTGCGGGGTCAATGGGGCATGCAGTTCATAGACAAAGCTCGACAAATCATCTTCGGTTTTCACTCGAGTCGTCAAGAGCCCCGTCGCCTCTAAGCGCAGTCGGGCCGCATACAAATGGGCCAGATCCAGCCCCAACTCCGCCAATAAAATAGCGTGCCGCTTGTAGTTTTCCCGTTCGGGTAGCCAAAAAAGGGCCGAAAAGAGCCCCGTGGCACTCGGTCCAATAATCGGCTGATAGAGTTGCGTGAGCGTTTGCCAGCTCTGGTCGGTCAGGCGATCCGCCAGCCGAACCAAGAAACCGGTCTTGGGCTGCAACTGGTGCCAGGAATCCTCCATGCCCTATTTCGCCTCGCTTTGCCGATGGCTCCGGTCTTTGGCCTTCGCCTTATCCTTATCCATCATGTCTTTGAGCTCATTGAAGAAGACACCGGTATCCTTGAACTGCCGATAAACACTGGCAAACCGGATATAGGCAATCTCGTCCACATCAACCAACCGGTTCATCACATATTCCCCGATCAGCTGACTGGAAATTTCGTTGACACCCAGTGCACGAATCTTATTTTCCACGTCATCGACAATCTTCGTCATGACGTCCATTCCCACCGGTCGTTTCTCCGCCGAGCGGATAATTCC
>NZ_JAAVSC010000034.1 GCF_012641095.1 Lactobacillus sp. HBUAS51381 | reverse complement strand
CGTCTCAAAGTCGCCATTTTTCAAGCAGACCACTTGAAAAATCCCACGGCTGAGACCAAATTTGACTCACTCACGGCTACATGAGATGTATCCAATTAAGCTGGCAGAACGTTGCCATTCCAGCGATCTCATCGCACATTTAGTCGATTTCAACCACTGTAACCGGAGGCAGTCAGAGATGTAGGCAGCCGTGACAGCGGTGTTAGCTGTTCAGCAGCTTACAGCGCGGGACGTGTTTGGAGACTGATGGTCTTTATCAGGCTTCAAACCGAGCCGGAGGACCGCTTCTCAGGCCGCAGGCGGTCGTTGATGACTAATTTAATGGCGATAGGCCTCACCAGCTGGGGACTGGAGCGTGTTCGTGAACTTTCAACCTTTAAATTCCTTACTAAACCGTTAAATTTCTCCAAAAGAAAAGCGGGTTCGCACCCGCTTTTCTTGCCCACACGCTAATGTTGCATACAAGTTTAACTAAACATCTTCTTGGTTGCCCGCATCAAGGTCTTTGGATCCTTATCATACCGTGGTGTATCCACCAGATTATCCATTGGTACACCGGCAAAGTGGAAGGCCGCAATTTCACCTGAACGGGTCGCACTTTGTTCCGTGAAGATCATCTGGTAAGGCTGCTCAACGAATTCACCCGTGAAGGCCAAGTTCGTCGAGTGTGCTGGAATGACTTCTGGCCGATCGCTCTTTGCCCGGTTGTTGAACAGGGCGGAAGCGTATGGCATGTAAACGGGGATGTTGTTAATGATACTATCCAAAATCTCCGCTTCATGGTTCTTAATGTTATTCGGACCAGGATCAACCTTGGACAATTGTCCAATCAATTCCTGAGCCATTTCCTTACCGGTCATCTTGATGTATTGCTTGTGGACAAATTCACCTTGACGCCGTGGGTACAGGAAGTAACCCCAGATAACGGATTCGTTTGGCTTCTGGGTCGTAAAGTGAGGTTGGTGATGAACCACAATCGACATGTTCACGTCTTTTTGGCCTAACGGCGTAATCGGCGTGGTTGACAGGAAGGAGTTCAACGCGTTCCCCGGAACCTGCGTGGTAATCCGCGTAATTTCGTTCAGCAACAGGTGGTTCTTCGTGGTCAATGTGAAGCTGACCCATTCGGAATTCTTTCGGTCGTCGAAGAACTTATCCGGCGTCCCTAAGTTGTAGAAACGTTCCGTGGCCTTCTTCCACAGCGCGGCACTGATCCCGTATTCCATGTTTTCCGGCGCTGGCGTGTTGTAATCACCCATGGTTGCCGAGTCGGTGATGGACCCATTGGTAAAGATAACCGCCGTGTCGTCGTCAATCTTCACGACTTCTTCGGTGTCGTCTTCCACATTCTTAACGTGCAAGCCGGTAACCGTGATTTCATCCTGCATGGCACTGTCCGCGAACTCCCAATCCGTCACAATCCGGTTGGAAATGAAGGTTACCCCTTCATCCTTTAAGTAGTTGATCAGTGGCAGCATCATACTTTCAAATTGGTTGTAGCGGGTCCGGTTAACCCCAACCAAGTGTTCAATTTGCGTAAATTCATAAATCATTTGGTGCATGTAACGGCGTAACTCTTGAACCGAGCTTTGAATCCGAAAGGCAAAAGTCGTTTCCCACATGTACCAGAAATTCGTCTGGAACATGTGTGGATCGTCTTTGAAGTATTCGGCAATCGTAATATTGTCCAGCTTGGTTTCTTCTTCATCCGGCATCAAGACTAACTTCGAGAGTAAGACGCGGTCCTTGTTGTTCAGCCCCATCTTGCCACCGTCGATGATGCCCTTGCCGCCTTCCATCAACCGGGCAATATCATAAGTCCGGTGATGGGCATCGAAGTCGCGGGTATCTTCGGCCGCGGTCATGCCATCCTCGGTCGCCGATGGAATCCGGTCGAGTAAGTCCATTAAATCAACGTACGTTCGGTAATTCAACATCCGGCCACCACGGGCAACGTACCCGGTACGGTTGTCCAACGGGTGAGCCTTGTTCCAGTATTCATCGCTGAATTCGCTGGTCTCGCCACCATCGTTGGCCCCGTGCATATCGGCGCCGTAGAACGTGATATTCTCACCGCGCCAATGGCCTTCTTGAATCAGGTAAACCGCTGCGGCCATGTTCGATAAACCGGCACCGATCATTACTGCTTTTGTTTTAACCATCAAAAACACCTCCGTAGATTCTTTGAGCCCTTTACACCTTCCATTATGCTTGCCTAGTCAATCGTTGTAAAGCGTTTACATGAACTAATTAGCAACTTCTAAGAAACGCAAGGAAACCTTAATCTACCAGCCATTGTGACAGGGCGTGTTGGAATTGTAATTGTCCAATTGACAGTCTGACCATTCCTAAATCTCATGGAATTCTTACGTGGCCATGGTCTTAACTTCCGAATGATTTATCGCCAGTTTTCCCCGTTTTTTTGCCGCTGGCGCTGTTTCGGCATAACCCGCGCCAGCGCCAATGCCTAGAACGATCGTTTTTAGGCGAACTCCCATCACTCGCCCCTATTGGGCAACAGTGGGCGTACTCCCTCGTAAATAGGCCAGCGGCGTCATCCCCGTATAGCGTTTAAACGTGCGGTTGAAGTACGTCACGTTGTTAAAGCCCACGCGAAAGGCCACATCCGTCACGGATTCGGGGCGATGCCGCAGGAATTGTTGCGCCATCCGGACCCGATACCGATTGATAAATTCAAAAACGGTCTCGCCGGTCTCCTGCTTAAAGCACCGCGATAGGTAAGTCGGCGCGGCCTGGGCAGCCCGGGCAATCTCCGCCAGGCTCAGGTCTGATTGGTAATGACGATAGATGAATTGTAGGGCCTGATTGACCTTGCGGCTGTAGTGATTGTCACGGCGAGCCGCGACAATTTCGCAGTACTGGGTTGCCATCTCATCAACCAACCGTTGATGGTAATCGAGTGAACGCATCTGCTCAATCGCAACGGCGTAGTGGCTGGAAACGCGATCTAAAACGACCGGACTGATGTTGCCGCGCTCGGCCGCAATCCGACACATGGTGTTGAAGACGTACAAAATATTCTTGGCCGAGCGTAGCTGCCGATTGGGGATCCGCGAGAAGAATGTCTCAACGTCTAAGCTACTAGTCTCCGCAATCATCTCGGGCAACCGCGCCGTGTCCCCCTGCGCAATCGCCGCCATGAGCCGATTCTGGCTCGCATACCGCCGGACCACTAGGGCGTCATTGTCGCTATCGGTTGCCGCCAAATCCACGGCCAACTCCGGCACCTTAATATGGTCATCGTGAATCGTCACTTCCTGATCGGCGCCCAACAGGCAGTGCCCCATAATCCGGGCCAACCGGTAACTCTCAGTCGCACACGGCCCGGCAATCAGGTAACCGGTCAATTGTTGTTCGGCAAAGATGCCCAGCGCTAAAAAGTCCCCCTGCGCCGTGATGGCCCGTTCGATCTGTTGTGACGTCGTCGGCAGCATCCGAAAGATTGGCAACGGTGCATCATCGCCACTCAATTGAATCGTCGCCAATTCGGCATCGCACAGCCGCATGGACACCCCACTGATTTGCGCTAAATCCGCGGTAATCCGTTTCATTTCTGCCCACTGCATGTCGTCATCTCCTTCTATTTTGTAAATTAATTTCAAATAAAGGCAAGATTGTATTGAAAACCACAATATCGTTAAAGCCAGATCGTTAATTTTAGTTTATTCTTTTTGTAAGCGATTGCAATAATGATCGAAATAATTTGAGGAGTGATTTTAATGTTATACCCTTTGATGACCGCAACCCGTTCTGTTCTGAGCCTCAATGGCATCTGGTCCTTCAAGATGCAGGCGGCTGGTGAGACGCTCAGCGCCGAAACCCCACTGAAGACTAGCGACGTCATGGCCGTGCCGGCTTCCTTCAACGACCAAACGGCGAACCCCGAACTCCGTGAACACAGTGGCTACTTCTGGTACGAACGCGACTTCACCGTTCCGGCCGCACTGATGGATCAACGCTTAAGTTTACGCTTTGGCTCGGCCACCCATGAAGTCTGGGTCTTCGTCAACGGCACTGAGGTCGGTCACCACAAGGGCGGCTTCACGCCATTTGAACTGCCGATCAACGATCAGGTTCACGCCGGGACCAACCGGCTGACCGTTAAACTCAGCAACCTGCTCGACCACACCACGTTACCCGTGGGCAACTATTCGGAAACTAAGGATGCGGACGGCCACACCGTATCGCACGTCGATGAAAACTTTGACTTCTTCAACTATGCCGGTCTCAACCGGAACGTTAACCTGCTGGCAACTCCCTGGAACCGCGTGGAGGACGTCACCATCACCCCAACCGTCGATTTGGCGACCCAGAGTGCCGAGGTGGCGGTTGACGTGCAGACCACGGATACGGCAACCGTGAAGATCACCTTACTGGACGAAACGGACACCGTCGTTGCCACGACTACCGGCGCAACAGCCACCATTCACTTGGATAACGTCCATCTGTGGCAACCGCTCAACGCCTACCTATATCAGGCCCGCATCGACATCGTTGAGGGCGACACCGTGGTCGATAGCTACACGGAACCCTTTGGGATTCGGACGGTTGCCATCAAGGCTGGTCAATTTCTCATCAATGGTGAACCCTTCTACTTCAAGGGATTCGGAAAACACGAAGACTCTTACGTCAACGGCCGGGGACTGAATGAAGCCGTCAACGTCTTGGATCTGAACCTCTTAAAGAAGATGGGCGCCAACTCGTTCCGGACGTCCCACTACCCTTATTCCGAAGAAATGATGCGGCTCTGTGACCGCGAAGGGATCGTCGTCATTGATGAAGTCCCTGCGGTTGGTCTGATGCCCGACTTCAACTTTGACGTGTCCAGTGCCTTTAAGAACACCGATAACCCCTTCTGGTCGACCATCAAGACCCAAGCCGCGCATAAGCAGGCACTGGAAGAAATGATTGGCCGCGACAAGAACCACGCGTCCGTGGTGATCTGGTCCATCGCCAACGAACCGGCGACCTTCTTGCCTGGCGCTCACGATTACTTCGAGCCGCTATTCAAACTGGCTCGTAGCCTCGACCCACAGAACCGGCCTTGCACCTACATCAATATCATGATGTCCACGCCGGACCGCGACAACTGTTCCGACCTCGCCGACCTTTTGACGTTGAACCGCTACTATGGCTGGTACCTCCAAACGGGTGACCTGAAAGCCGCCGCACAGGCCGAAGAAGCCGAACTCCGGACTTGGCAGGAGAAGTGGCCGGACAAGCCCATCATGTTCACCGAATTTGGGGCCGACACGGTTGCCGGCGTTCACAGTGCCTACAACGAGCCGTTCTCCGAGGAATATCAAGTTAACTACTACGACATGAATGCCAAAATCTTCGACAAGATCGACAACTTCGTGGGTGAACAGCTCTGGAACTTCGCCGACTTCCAGACCAAGTTCGGCATTAATCGGGTTCAAGGGAATAAAAAGGGGATCTTCACCCGGTCACGGGAGCCAAAGGCGGCAGCCATTTGGCTGAGCCACCGGTGGAATGGAATTCCGAACTTTGGGTATAAGAAATAAACTATATGTAATGCTGAAACGACCTCACACCATTTTCCCGGGATGAGGTCGTTTTGTTGTATTGTGCTGAATAAGTGACTTGGCAATTGTTCGACACAGGTTAACTTCGAACTGTGGGTTCACTACTTCTCAAATAGGCCACTGGCGTCATACCAACGTACCGCTTAAATACCCGATTAAAATAGGTCACGTCATTAAACCCAACATCCAAAGCAACGTCCGTAACCGACTCCGGTTGATATCGCAAGTCTGTCTGTGCCATTCGAATCCGATAGCGGTTAATAAACTCAAAAATTGTCTCCCCGGTCTCTTGCTTGAATCGCCGTGATAGGTAGGCTGGCGCTGCATTTGCCATTTGCGCAATCTCGTCTAAGTTAAGATTCTCGCGATAGTGGCGATAAATAAATTGCAGGGTCCGATTCACTTTAACACTATACTGATTATTTCTGCGCGCCGCCACAACATCACAGTATTCATAGGCCATCTCTAGCGCAAGCTGACTATCACCCTTTAAAGAAATCAACTGTTCAATCATCGCCGAATAATGACCAGATATCCGATCCAATACAACTGGACTAATATTGCCGCGCTCGGCCGCAATTCGGAAGGCTGTATTCGCCACAAATAAGATATTTTTAGCGGATCGCAACCGCCGATTAGGTATTCGTGATAAGAAACGTTCCTTTTCCTTTAGCATATCAGTTAGCGCATCCTTGACTTCATCGCGATCACCATGCGTAATTGCATCCATTAGGCGATTTTGATAGCCATAGGTTTTCAGCACCCGCGTATCGTCGTCACTATCAATCTTGGCTAAATCAACGTCTAAATCAGCAATCTTCACATGATCTTCAACCAAAGCCAACGATTGCCCGTTACCAGCCAATGCTGTAACCAAGATTTTAGCCAAGCTCCAACTATGAACGGTGACTGGCCCCGCAATCAGGTATCCCATCACATCGTCAGCCGCAAAATATCCGACAACTAGGAAGTCGCCCTGACTGGTAATGGCGCGCACGCACTCGCCGCAGCTCGTCGGCAACTTGTTGAATTTGGGAACAGTCACTTCATCCCCTGCTATAAACACGGTCTCTAGTCGTTGATTACACAACCGAACCGTGACACCACTAATCCGCGATAATGCCACAACTAGCTCTTGGTTTTGTTCCTTCACCATTGCAAAAATCCTCCCTAATCCAAACGAATGTCAATATTGTCTCTCTTAAGTAAAAATAGTCTAAGACGCTAACTAATTCTTATATTATCTTAGTTGTAAGCGATTGCAACTATTTCTAATCAATTGGAGTGATTCACAGTGTTATATCCATTAACGACGGCAACCCGATCCGTCATTAGTCTCAATGGCATTTGGAAGTTTCAGGAACAGTCTCTCGATCAGCCTAATGACCCCCGTACCCCACTAAAAACTTCAGAAGTCATGGCGGTACCCGCCTCTTTCAACGATCAAACGGCAAACGCCAGGTTACGTCAGCACGACGGTTTCTTCTGGTATGAACGCGACTTCACCGTTCCCCAAGTGCTTAGCACACAACAACTCAGTTTACGCTTCGGGTCAGCCACGCATGAAGCCTGGGTCTTCGTGAATGGCAGTGAAGTTGGGCATCATCGTGGTGGTTTTACCCCCTTCGAGTTGCCAATAAACGCCGCCGTTCACGTTGGTAAGAATCGTGTCTCCGTTAAAATCAGCAACCTCCTCGATAACACAACGCTTCCCGTAGGCAACTACTCCGAATCGACCGACTCATCCGGTCATACAATTCCCCATGTTGACGAAAATTTTGATTTTTTCAACTATGCTGGACTAAACCGTAATGTCAGTCTATTAGCTACGCCTTGGAATCGTATTGAGGATATTAGCCTAGATCCACAGATTGATCTTGCCACACTGACTGTCGACCTCTCGATCAAGCTCAGAACGACCAAGACAACCGGCCGCCTCAAGATCACGCTTTACGATGACCACGACACCATTGTGGCAACTGGTCAAGGGCGCGATACAACTATTCATTTCGATCATGCCCACCTCTGGCAACCACTAAAGGCTTACCTATACCACGTACAAGTCAACCTTCTGGACGCAGATGATCATTTAGTCGATAGCTATACGGAACCCATTGGCCTACGAACCGTCAGCATCAAAGATGGGAAATTTTTGATCAACGGACAACCCTTCTACTTCAAAGGGTTTGGGAAACATGAAGACACCTACATAAACGGCCGTGGACTCAACGAAGCCGCCAATGTATTAGACCTGAATCTGCTAAAGAAAATGGGCGCCAATTCATTCCGGACGTCACACTATCCCTATTCCGAAGAAATGATGCGGCTCTGTGACCGCGAAGGGATCGTTGTTATTGACGAAGTCCCCGCTGTTGGCCTCATGCCCGGGTTTAATTTTGACGTCTCTAGCAAGGCGAACAGTCCTCAAAATAATCCTTACTGGCATGAAGTCAAGACACAAGCCGCTCACCAACAAGCCATTCAAGAAATGATTGCCCGTGACAAAAATCACGCTAGTGTCGTCGTCTGGTCCATTGCGAACGAACCGGCCACTTATATTTCAGGTGCCCACGACTACTTTGCGCCCTTATTCAAATTGGCCAAGCAACTTGATCCGCAATCCCGACCTTGTACCTACGTCAATATTATGATGGCCACACCTGAACGTGATACTTGCGCCGACCTCCCAGATATATTAGCGCTTAACCGTTACTACGGTTGGTATGTTCAGACCGGCGATTTGCCCGCCGCTGCGGCCGCCGAGGAAGAAGAACTCCGCACTTGGCAAGCCAAGTATCCAGATAAACCAATCATGTTCACCGAATTTGGAGCCGACACCATCCCCGGTCTCCACAGTGCCTACGAAGAGCCCTTCTCAGAAGAGTATCAGACAGCCTATTACGAGATGAATGCCCACGTCTTCGATAAAATCGACAATTTTGTCGGCGAGCAACTGTGGAACTTCGCAGACTTTCAAACCAAAGTTGGCATCGGTCGGGTGCAAGGAAACCGTAAGGGCATCTTCAATCGCGCACGAGAACCCAAAGCCGCGGTAACTTGGCTCAGTCATCGCTGGCAAGCCATCCCCAACTTCAACTACAAAAAATAAAAGAAGGAGCAATTCACATGGAAGATACGGTTAAACATTCACAAAGTCAAGACAAGACCATCTCAGTCAAACGTCCCTTTGGTACCCAAGATAAAATCGGCTATATGTTTGGGGATGTCGGCAACATGCTGACATTCTCAACAGCAACCACTTTCCTTATGATTTTCTATACGAATGTTTTGGGTGTTTCCGCCGGCATCGTGGGAATCTTATTTCTGATTGCCCGTTTCATTGATGCCTTCGCCGATCTAGGTGTTGGCCGGTTGGTCGACAATAGTGACCTGAAGCATGACGGTCGATTTCATCCTTGGATTCGGGTGATGAAATATCCTTTACTGTTACTATCAATTCTCTTATTTCTACCCTGGGTTAGTCATTTATCCATCTCGGTTAAGATCGTCTATATCTTCATCACTTATATTACCTGGGGGATTTTATATTCCACTGTGAACATTCCTTACGGGTCAATGGCTTCTTCTATTTCTAGCCATCCTGCTGACAAAACGTCTCTCTCAACTTTTCGAAGCATTGGTTCAGCCATTGGGACAATTCTAGTGAGCTACTTTATTCCAATGTTTATGTACGCTAAAGGATCCCAACAGATCTCTGCTACGCGGCTCTTCACCGTCGTGACGCTCTGCGCGATTGGCGGTTTTCTAGCTTATACTATTTTAGGCCACTTCACTACCGAACGGGTTCGCACCCATAAGAATGGCAACGTTCCGCTCAGCACTTTATTCAAAAAACTGTTGACCGACCGGGCACTAATTGTCTTGGTAGTTATTGACATCTTAATCTGCGTTGCGCTCTACAGCTATACATCTATGGTTTCCTACCTCTTCAACGACTACTTCAAAAATAAAGGTGCCATGGCAATCGCAATGCTATCCATCTCGTTAGCCGTCTTCTTACTAGCCCCCTTTACCAAGAAGCTTTACGAGCGCTTCGGCCGCAAGGAAACAACGGCAAGCTTCTTAGTTCTCGGCTTCGTTTTCTTCACGATTCTCTTTTTCCTTCACACCCATAGCATTATGGTCTACTTAATTCTAGCCTTCTTAGGTTCATTAGGAATTGGCATGTTTAACTTGATGGTCTGGGCCTTTATCACCGATGTTATTGACAATGAACAAGTCGAGAATGGCATTCGTGAAGATGGCGTTGTTTACGGCGTCAATTCTTTTTCACGAAAGGTAGCCCAAGCCCTTGCCGGTGGTGTTTCAGGTTTGTTATTATCCTTTATTGGTTATAAAGCTTCAACAACTGGTGGGGCTGTTCAAACAGAGGCTGTGGCTAATCATATCTATCAATTATCAGTTGGTTTACCTGCCGTCTGCTTGGGACTAGGCGCACTCATCATGATTTTGTGGTACCCCTTAAACAAAAAACGGGTAACGGCCAACGCTGAATATCTTAATAAGCTCAATCAAGGATAAATTGTAAGCGGTTAACTTCACAAATAGCTCAAAAAACGGATGGCTCGCAAGCCATCCGTTTTTCTTATTCTATTGACGTTATCGTTAATCAGCCGCCATAAACTTCCCCGCGGTCAATTGAGAGGCCAGTACCCAGCCCTTCGTCTTGCCGCAAGTGACATAATCGTATTTCACATTCTTCTTAGCTTTCTTAATCGTGATGGTCTTGGTAGCATAGAAGGTCTTGCTTTCTGGCAGAACGCCCTTCTTAATCAGCGTGACCTTGGCCCGATCGGCCGCAAATTCACCGGTGTAAATCGCTGGTTGGTTGGCCTTAAAGTGGAAGGCCGACTTCTTAATGGTCTTGGCGCTGACTAATGTGTAGGTCTTAGCCGCCACCTTATTAGCAACCTTGCCATCGGCCGCCATAAACTTACCAGCCGTCAGCTTGGAAAGCGCGACCCAGCCGGCCGTCTTGCCATTGGCCGTTTTGACGTACGCGTAGGTCACGTTCTTCGCCTTGGTGGTCTTGGTTGCCTTGATTTTGACGACAATCTTCTTGGTTGCGTAGTACGTCTTGCCGCCAGCTAAGGTCCCCTTCTTACTCATGGTCACCTTGGCGCGATCCGCGGCAAACGCGGCCCGATACAGTGCTGGCTTGCCACTCTTCACGTGGTAGGCAGCCTTCTTGATGGTCGTCGCCCGAATCAACGTGTGCGTGACCTTTTTAGTGGCCGTCTTCGTTGCCGCAAACGCGGTAACACTGTCATTAGCGGGCGTAATAGCACCCAAACCCAATGGTAAAACCATCGCAGCAGCCGCCGCGATCATTGCAACTTTTTTCATCATAACCATTACCCCCAGTAAATTTTCGAATTCATTCCTGAATCCAGAGTGTATCTTAGCACGGTCGCGCTTGGGGGGATGATTGAAACTTGCGAATTGCGGTCAAAATACTCAAAATATCCCAACCACCGGTAAATTAACGAAACTAACCCGGGAAATTGGCACCGCACTACCGCACGGATTGGCGACTACGCAACTAGACCACCAGCCTTAAACAGCCACCACACACCAACACCGCTGGGGCATCGACGCATGGTGGCTGTGGTCACAACCTTATTTATTTTCCTTCGCCACGGCCTTGGCAATCAACGAGGTATAGTAGCGATTCCCATGGTCATTGGGATGAACGTGATCGCTGACGAACCACTTGGGATGGTCCTTCGCCGCCGCATACCAATCGATCACGTGGACGTTGTGATAGCTAGCCGCCGTCTTGTGAATCCGATTATTCACGGAGTTCTGCCATTCACGTGTTGGCACGTGCGCGGTCACCCAGAAGATCTGGTGATCCGGGCCAATCGCGTGAATAATGTCGTCGGCCTGTTCCGGCGTCACGTAGCCGTTCGTCCCGATGTTAATCAGAACATTACGGGCCAACTGCCCCTGCTGCGCCATACTCGTCACGATATCGCGCATGTCCGCGGCTTGTCGACCCACCTTACCATTCACGATAGCACCCGGGAAGACTGCCTGTAGATCGCTAGAATCGTCGAGTAACACGGAATCGCCAATCGCCGTCAGTGGCGTCTGCTTACTGTTGAGCACCTCTGCGGGGGACAAGAAGTAGTATTTCGCCAATTTTTGATCGGCCTTCGACAGCTTCGAGAAGGCCACGGCTTTATCGTGCTTCTTCTTGGAAGCCGCAGCCGCCATCGCCTTTTGCTTCTTCACCGCCGCGGCATTCTGCTTCTTCGTGGCCGCCTGCCGTGCCGTGATCGTCTTCTGTAGCGCCGTGGGCTTGGCCGCCGCGGGCTGTTGCACGAAGCCCACCGCCGTCAGGCCAAAGAGTAACGCTGCCACGACACCAAAGGTATTCACAAAGCGATGAGCCCGTGGTTGCTGCAGATAGCGCACCACATCGCTGGTCAATTGCCCATAATGGTAGTGCCGCATCGGATTCTCAATCCACCGATAACTAAGTTCCGTAATCACCATGATTAACGCCACTTCCACCACCGCATTCAATAGCGGGTGATTGCCAATGTTAACCTTGGCTTCGTAAAAAATCATCACCGGAAATTGGTACAGGTAAATCCCATAGCTGCGTTTGCCAATATAGTTAAACAGCGGGTTGGAGAGCAGCCGATTCATGTCGCTCCCCGGATGGGCCACCGTACCGACCAGAACGCCAGAGAACACGGTAAACCAGAACATCCCGCCCCGGTAAGTACTCGTCGCCTGACCACTCATGGTAAAGAACAGGTAAATCAGGACCAACAACGATAGGCCTCCCAGAACGTCCAACGTCCAACGCTGCTCGCGACCAATGTCCGGTTTTAATTTATGCGCCGGCCACACGAAGGCCATCCCCGCGCCAATCAAGATCGCAAACATCCGCGTATCGGTCCCGTAGTAGGCCCGGTTGGGATTGCTGGGGCTGTAAAGGACCGCCATCGCTATGGCCGAAGCCACTGCGACCGCCAGCAGAATGGCCAACCGGCGCGACTTGCGCTGAACGAACCACAACAAGCCCAACACGACCAACGGCCAGACCAGATAGAACTGCCCTTCAATGGACAACGACCAGAGGTGGGTAAACGGCGACTCCCCACCAAAGCGATCAAAATACGACTGCCCGTGGTTAATCTCGAACCAATTGTAGCCGTAAATCAGGTTCGTCAACACGGTCCCCCGAATGTTGGCCAATAAACTACGTTGAAATAGCGTGATGTAGGCCGTGGTTCCCAAAATCATTGCGACCAGAGCCGGATACAGGCGTTTAACCCGCCGTGCATAAAACCCTAAAATATCAATCTTATTCGTGGTATCGAACTCTTGAATCAATAAATATGTAATCAAGTAGCCTGAGACAACGAAGAAGATGGGCACACCTAAATAGCCCCCTTGCAGCGTTGATGGGGCCAAATGATAGATGATAACCCCCAGAACGGCCAGCGTCCGAATACCGTCAAATCCGGTAATATATCGGCGCTTGCCCATTCGCTGCTGACGCAACCCCATACGCGTCAACTCCGCATTAAAATGATTCATCGTAATTTCTCCTTCTTTTCTTACGCGACTGGTGCGCCCCCAAAATATGATTGAATCCATTAACTTTTAGACTCAACCTTCAAGGGGTGTTGTGCGACCGTCCCCCCATTAAATTAAATCAATTTTATAATGTTTACTGGTGAGAAACAATGACTTTTACCTAAATTTTGAAATTGTAAAATTTGTCGTCAATCCGTCACGGAAATTCTGCGAAAAATGCCGCCAAATCGGTCAACCTAGGGTCCATTTATTCATTAAATTACTGTTCGTAGCCGCCAATCATTGGCGAACTTGATGATTGTCATTGAAAATCAGTCTTACAGCATCGACAATCCCTGAAATATCAGTGACGTGGTCGATTAGTTAAGCGCTATCATGGTATAATTGACGGAAGCACCAGTATTCCAAAGGAGGACCTTACCATGTCTCAAGTTAAGCCTTTTACCGCAGACACCGTTCGTCAATACCCCAAAGTTGAGTTGCACTGCCACCTCGACGGGTCGATTTCGCTACCCGCACTACGGAAAATGGCGGCCGTGACCGGTGCCGCGTTGCCAGCTAGCGACGCGGAGCTCCGGACATTGGTATCGGCACCCATTGACACCGTGAGTCTGATCGATTACTTAAAGCGATTCCAGGTCGTCACCGATCTCATGCAAACCGCCGAACAGCTACGGATTGCTGGTTACGATATGGTCCAGACCGCCGCACAGGACGGCTTAATTTACTTAGAAACCCGGTTTGCCCCCGCCATCTTTACCCAGCAGGGACTATCCATCCGTGAGGCCATTGCGGCCACGCTAGAGGGCCTGCACGCCGGCACTCAGGAATTTGGTGTGCCGGTCAACGCCATCATCTGTGCCATGCGTGACCGGCCGCTGGACGAATGTATCGACGTCTTTCGGACCGCCGCTGAATTCAAGGATCAAGGGGTGGTCGGCCTGGATTTTGCCGGCGATGAATTCAATCATCCCACGATCGACCTGGTCGAGGCCATCCGCGCCGGTCAGGCCACGGGCTTGCCATTCACGCTGCACGCTGGCGAGGCTGGCCCGGTGGACAACGTAGTCGTGGCGCTGACCATGGGGGCCAAACGCATTGGTCACGGCGTCCACATGAGTGGTTTCCCGGCAGCAATCGCTCAGACCAAGGCCGCTGGCGCCACGATCGAGATCTGCCCCACCAGTAATATTCAGACTAAGGCCGTGCAGAGTTGGGACGATTTTCCCCTTTCAGAATTTCTCAGTGCCGGGCTAAAGGTCACCGTGAACACCGATGACCGGACTGTTTCCAACGTCACATTAACCGATGAATTCGTCACGCTGCGTAAGCAGTTCGGCCTCAATTGGTCACTGCTCGAACGCCTGACGTTAAATGCGATTGACGCCGCCTTTATTGACGACGGACAAAAAGAACAACTGCGTCAACAGGTGCGGGCCGCGCAGACAACCACGCCGGCTTAAATCACGATAAGGCTGACCACCTGACCATTCACCAGATTTTGGGACGCTGTGGGAAGGACGGTCTTGTTGGTTTCCATTTCAAGCTATTCCTATCATCTAAATTGCCTGGGCATCACGTCCCAGGCAATAGTCTAAGTTAACGTAATTTTTAGCAAAGGAAGTGTGATCCATGTCCCAATCTTATCCATACCAAGATGCCTTCAACCGGGTGCTCCAGCAACGGGCCATGGCACAGGCGACCCAGGATGAATACAACGCCACCCTGACGGACTTTTTCAAGTACCTCGAAAACTTCAATCCCACCTACCAACGGGATCACCGGGTCAATCAACTTCAGACGCCCGACGTCGAGCAGTACCTGGCCATGTTGGTGGACGCTCGCCAGATTCAAAACCAGACCTACAACAAGGTGTTGTCCCACCTCAACGTGTATTTCAAATTTCTCTTCTCCCACAGGTGGACGCCCTACCTGCCCACACTGGATCTGAAGAGTAAACCCAAGCAGGCCGCCCAACCCTTGAACTATCGCTGGGTCGATGACCTCGATAGCCTGTTGGCAGATGGTCGCCTCCACGTGTATACCCGCCTGACCCTCCTACTGGTCGCGCAGGGCTATCCCGTCCAGGCCTTCTTACGACCAAACTTCACCGCACAATTAGACCCGCACGACTGGTCCCCCGCCGCCCAACAATTTCTAACCGAGTTACGGGCGTTCTTGGCCCCCTTGCAGCAACGCTTCCAGTCCAACGATTGGTTCCTGAAACAACGGGCCGCTGCCGATCCCCACTTGACACTGCCGGGCCTGCACAAGTATTTGAAGCCCGATGAAGCGGTCGTGGGCTTTGCCCTCAGCCCCACCGTGCTGTACCAAGGTTATTTAGTTAACTATCTGCGGCGTCATCCCCAGATGTCCGACCGTGAAGCGATTGCCGCCCTCCACCTCGAACCCGATTCCATCGACTATTATCGGCGTTTAGCCCAACGTGCGGACTAAATACGTGCCTCCGGGCATTGAACCCCCTATACTAAACAGCAAACGAACAAACTGGGGGAATTATTGATGAAGAGAAAGTGGTGGCTCTTGGGGGGCTGTCTGGTCTTAATTGCACTGTTGGCTGGTGGCGTGTGGTGGCGGCAATCGCGACCGAACACGATCGCACGACCGGCCCGCCACAATCGCGTTCAGCGGCAGGATGCGTCAGCCACGTCGGTCAAAGAGGTCAAGGCAACACCGTGGCTGAAGCTGAAGCAGCCGCTGAAGTTGCCCATTCTGATGTACCACAGTATTTCCAGTGGCAATCAGTTACGGGTGCCTAAGAAACAATTCACGGCGGAAATGGCCTATCTCAAACAGCACCATTATCGAACGCTCACGACGGCCGAGGCCATCCGTGCATTGACCACCAACACCGTGCCCCAGAAAAAGGTCGTCTGGATTACACTCGATGACGCCTACAAGGATAACCTGACCAACGGGTTGCCGGCTCTGGAGAAATACAACCTTCACGCCACTATTAACGTCATCACGGGCTTTACGCACAAGACGAATCACCTCTCACTCGCGCAAATGAAGGAAATGAAGGCCACCGGTCACGTGGACTTCGCTAGCCACACGGTGCAACACCTGAATCTCGACGAACTGACGGCGACCCAGCAGAAGCAGGAACTGGTTAAGTCCAAGCAGTTGCTTGATAGCCAGCTCGATCAAAATACCAAAATGCTATGTTATCCGGCGGGCCGGGCCAATGCCACGACCCATCGACTGGCCAAACAAAGTGGCTACCAGATTGCCCTGACGACCCAAGAGGGTTTCGCCACCATGAAACAGGGGCGCTACAACCTCTCGCGTCTGCGGGTGACGCCGGGCATGACCACGGCGACCTTCGCCGATCTGATCGCCGTCACGAATCGTTAGTCCCCGATTTTTTAAAGCAATCGTCTCAATTTAAGCATTTAATTATAGAAATGTAAGCGGTTCCTATTGTGTCCTCTCGGCATCCAGCGTACAATGAAGTTAGTTAGAAATTGCACGAAGTCGAGGAGGTCTTTCAAATGGGAAGCGTCGCAACGTTGGTTACCTGGTCATTCATGATTGTTTTAATTGGCGCGGAAATTGTGCGGGGCATTTTCATGTTTAAGCGGTAAGATGACGCCTCGAACGAAGAGATTTGGGATCAGCCGTTGGTGCTGATCCTTTTTGATTGCGACGACTTTTTTAAGCAGCCATGAACGACCGGTCAAGGCCCCCTATATCTTTACCATCACTCGTATTAATTTTATTTTTAGGCTAATTCTCTTTCTCCCTTTTACACCTAAAGTGTAAGATTGGGGGTATCAAATATAAACATGAAGAAAGTGGGTTAGCCCTATGACTGAAAGCCAACGGTGGCAACAAATCTATCAAGAACTAGCGGAAATTATTGGGGAGCAGAACACGAAGAAAGTCTTTAAGGAATTTCGGGGAAGTACGGTAAACTTTCCGTTACGCTTAGTCCGCCGCGACGTTCTCCAGCAGCAAGTCCGTGCCGACTTTGCGACCGGTCTCAAAATTCATCAGCTTAGCCTCAAATACGATTTGGCCGAACGGACCGTACGTAACTATCTCAAGCAGTAATTTCAAAGCAAACTTAGCACCCTCGCGACAGGTAATTTTACCTGGCACGAGGTATTTTTATCTGCCATGAGAATTTGATACGATGCTATTTGGAATACATCGTCAATAAGGGAGCTGAAAGACTTGGATGTCGATACGGACGCACTGCAGTCTCTATACAAGCAGCTAAATGATCTGTTGGGAACCGAAGCGATGCTGAAATTTTACCACGAGTTCCGTGGGTCCCAGATAAACCCACCGATGAAGCTTTACGATCGTGAAGGCGCCAGTAACGCGATTCAATCACAATACCCGCAGTTATCGCCTAAAGAGCTCGCCAATAAATACGGCTACTCTCAGCGCTGGGTCAAGCGCGTCATTAGCCAGCACAGTGACCAACACAATTAACTCGTTTCCTTCGACCCATTTATCCGGTAAGGCGGGACTAAAAAATTTAGGGAGTTTACATATGAAACAACGTATAACCATCATCGGCATTTTGACCATTCTCTTGCTTCTAGGCGGTTGCAGTCAACAATCCGCCAAACCAGCCGCAACGACCAAGACACCACCTGCCGCCTTGACCACTCTGTTAGCCACGACCACGCATACAATTCCGGCCGATCGTGGCGGCAGTAAGCCCACCCGATCACGCTTTTATCAAGCCAACGGTGACTGGCACTGGCGCTTAACCCGCCAAGACAAGTTGCTTGTTCAAGGAAAAGTGACCCAGCTCAAACCACAAGGCGACCTCACCTATACGATGCGGGTCACGCCCACCAAGGGTCACCCTTTTCAACTAACGTTTAACTGGATTGACGAGACTAAACACGCTTACCATTTACAAGCCAATGCGCACCAACTCAATGCCACCTATATTATTGGTGATAGCGGCAAAGCTTGGTTAAACGGTGCGCCCAAGAAGGTTGTGGGAACGTGGACCAGTCCGCTATATGTCAGTGATACCTACAATGTCGGGCGTCACGCCGATAAGCACCATCCCTACACCAAAGTCGAGCTAACGATCAATAAAAGTGATATTAAGGTGATCCGAGCGACCTATACTAAGAAGGGGCAGGTCGGCAAGGTTCAGGCCAATTGGGCGGTCAACAGCGACCTTCACTACCAACCACTGGGTCACGACACCTACCTTCTACGCGCTTATGAAGGCTCCCCGGCTGACTATACTAGTCCGTTGGTGTATCAAGTCACCTGCGCGCAAGGTAAGCTGAGTGTTCCCGGTATTGATACGAGCTTGCCCTACTTCTATGATGAGTCTAAATGATGAAGACGAGAGTGGGACAAAAGGCGGTTAGCTGATGAGCATTAAGGCTGATAAGCGAATAATCCCGGGCTTGGATTGTTTGCTTATCAGTTTTAAGCGGAACCAGCTGCCTTTTGGCCCAGGTTCCAACAATATAAGTTCGGAGATACCAATGAGTTTGGGCGTTTTGTCCCAAACTCGTTTTGCATCTGGTTACTTTTCCTGTCGCCGCACCACCAAGACCACCGTGACCATCAGACTACTCAATAGTTTCAGTAGCCAATCGACTTGCCAACGCTGTTCCCAAACAAGCTGGTGATGGAGTTGTTTCTCAACCCGCTACAGGTAAGCCAAACTGCCGAGGTTGACCAGCGTGGCGATAATGACCAACCAACTGCCCACCACATTTTTGTCGCGCTAAGATTGCTTGCATTATTGCTAGGCCGGCGTTTGTGAGGCCTGATTGCTCAAAACAATTCCGGCTATTCGACCGTGACCACCAGCCGATTAAATTGACATGGCCTACCTGTTTTCACCGCTACTTGCCCAACCCGGCCACCTGCGCCGAACCTAAAGCGCTACCATTATTTTCGCCGATTCCTTGGTTTCCCTTTAGTCGTCTGGATAAATAGGGTAAACTAGAGGAGGTTATTATTTTTTACATACATTGAGACGCCGGGTTAACGATTCGCGTCTTAAGTTGATGCTTCTCTAGACATAATTGGAAAGGGTTTATCTCATGTTACTAGTTGCTTTCTTCTGTACCCTGTCCGCCTTCATCATGGCGATCATGGGGATTGTTCAACGTCCCCAGAATCTACGCCTGCTGGCGGGTATCTACATTGTGTATTATCTCATTGCGATTGGGGTCGTCTTCGTCATTCTCCCCAGCAAGGCGCTCTTTAGCCTAATCATCATGAACGTCATCAGTGGCGTGCTGTACCTGCCGTTTCTGGCCCTCAGCAGTCCCAACGTTGAGGTCGAAAATGGCGACAAGCATCCCCGCGTACGCAGTCGTAACAAGGGCTTAAACGTGGCGGCGGGTCTGTTGGCCCTGCTCTTCTTAGTCAGCCTGTTTGGGGCCGCACAGACCAAGTTCGGCGTGAAGCCCGTCTACAAGTCTTTGAAGATCAAGACGATGAAGACCGCACCACTGTTGGATAAGGACGCCACGCCCATTGCCATTGCGCCGAAGACCGTCCGCAACAAGATGAATAAGGCCATGAGTGCTGTGCCGAACACGTCTTACTACAAGTTGGGTGCGCTACAGACGCAGGTCGTCAAGGGCAAGACCGTTTACATTGCCCCGGTTGAATTTGACGGCTTCTGGCGCTGGCAACGGGCGCGCCAGTCACCCGGTTACTTCATGATCGACGCCACCAACGTGAACGCTGAACCGCATTTTATCAAGCAATCCATGAAGTACACCCCGAGCGCCTACCTCTTTGAAGACGCGCAACGGGTCATCTACAACCGGTTCCCTGGCTGGGTTCAGGAAGGCCAACCGCAGTTGGAAATCAAAGATTCCGGCGAACCGTACTTCATCCAAACCGTCTACAAGGCGCGCGGCGTCTCCAGTCGGATTAACTACAAGAGTCTCCACGTGGTCGTCCTCAACGCCAAGACCGGGGATACTCAGCTCTACACGGCCGCTGGTGCCCCGAAGTTTATCAATGAATCGATCGCTTCCTCCACGGCCGCCGAGATGAATGAAATCTTCGGTTGGTACGGCAACGGCTACTTCAACGCCCACTTCAACAAGACCGGCGTCAAGGATCCCAACAGTAACGGGACCGAAGACGGCGTCACGCCCGTGGTGGATAAGCACGGCAATATTTCCTACTTCAACGATTTCACCTCACCCAAGACCAGTGCCGACTCGACCATGGGTTACTCCATGATTAACGCGCGGACGGGAACCCTGACCTACTACACCGGGAAGAACATCGGGGTCATGGATAGTGACGGTGCCAAGAAGATTGCCGAAAAGGAATACGTCGCCCAGAAATGGTCAGCAACCATGCCAATCATGTACAACATCGATGGCACACCAACCTGGGTCGTTTCGCTGCTCGACTCCACCGGGGCCTTCCGGAGTTACGCCTACATCAAGGCCGCCGATCAGAGTGTAAAGGCCTACGCTACCACGGCCACCCAGGCGCTCGACCAGTACCGGGTTCAACTCGCCACGGTCGGGTCAACGGCTAGCTCCACCACCAATTCCAAGACGATTAAGCTCAAGGGTACCGTGGAACGGGTCGTGGTCATTCCAAACGGCGACAACCAAAACGTGTTGTTTGCGGTCAAGGGCAATGACACCCTCTGGACGGTCGGGACCGCCGATTACCCAAAGGCAGTTCTGATGAAGACCGGTGACCAAGTCAAACTGACCGGTCGGGTCAACGAAGCTGCCAAGACCGGGACGGTTGAGTCTTACACCAACCAGACGTTTAAGTAGGCTTACGCTGACAAGAGTGTGACAACAGGCGGTTAGCTGGTGAGCATTAATGCTGATAGACGGATAATCCCGCCTTTGGATTATTTGACTATCAGCGTTAAGCGGAACCAGTTGCCTGTTGGCGCACGTTTCGGCTATGTTAATGACAAGGGGGACGTGAGCTTTAGGCTCCAAGCGGGGGGAAAGGCAGGACTCTGATTTTTCTCATCCTGCCCACCACATTCCAGACCAAGTTTGGCAAAGGTACGGCGACCCGGGTCGTATGCTAATCGTTGCTAGTCTTGGCATCCCAGGACTTCTAGCTGTGTTTTACCTTTCAACATTCAGCGTCTTTCAAAAACGGTGTCTCTCCAATATGGGAGGGACACCGTTTTTACGTCTTACTGTATGCCTGATCACTGCTTTGTGCGACACCAATCGATAAACCGATCATGGACGATAGCCGCAAAACCCATGACGATGCCACAACAGAGTGCGCTTGCCACCCACCAAATTCCGTACAGCCAACCGGTTAAGGGCGTCGATACTGATCAAAAGAAAAGGCGTGTCCCCAATCCTATGATTCCCAGAAGAATGCTTGCGTAAACCCCATATATTCTCTTCGGATATTTGATGGCGTAAGCAGCCAATAATAGTGACATGACCAATAGCCCCGCTGTAATCAAGAGCTTAACCCCTAGTGACCCGCGTAGACCCAGCCCAAAAAATAAGGGCAAAAAGATGCTGAGGAAAATAAGAACATAACTTTTTATGGATAAGACCATGACTTATCGTGACCACCTTTAAAGTGAAAGACCCGTCCGTATTTAAAGCCCTTACTCGAGATTTTAGGAAACGCGATGCGCCATTTATTTCCGGAAAGGATTTCGAAAATAGGCTTCATAAGAGATGTCGATTAGCATTAAAATGCCAAAGCAACAAATGCTAATGGCGCCAATCCACAACCACGAAAGAATACCCGTTAACGTTGTCGGCGCCAACGCACTAAAGACCCATAGCACAATTTCCATCAGAACAAACAAGACAAAATATTGAATTTGCGTAAACCTATCCTGCCGTAGCCGGGCCCAATGCGCATCCGCATACAAAAAAGAAAAGATATTCACACCCGTAAACACTAATGTCATGATTAACCTTGTTTTTAACGGATACTGAAAATTCATGCCCCCAAATACGGCGGTTAAGATAGCGACCCCGACTAAACCGATTTTTTTTATTGATAAGACCATGATTTATATTTAGCTCCTCTAAAGTGGAATACTCGTCCCTTAGCGAATCCTTTGCCAGAAGCCTTCACTAAAATCTCACCCAACGCATTTTTTAATGCGCTGCGAACCACAAAACCAACACCACCAGGTATTGCACCCAATGGCAACAAACAGATCTGAGCTAAAACATTAAAACCTTGTTTTTTAGCCACATTTAGCATATGTGAACTGATGTATATATCCACATTGCCTTTCTTAGCAGCTCCATGCCATACAATCTTCGTTTTTCCTTTACTACTTCGAGTTTGAAAAATACCTGTATTGGGCGCAATGACACTCATAATTGCAGTCTGCATTGCCTCATCGCTAATACTTACAGTGGTATCCTCACCGTCAACCGTTGTTTTGGCAACCGATTCAACCTTATTCTGAATTTCTTGTAACTGTTGAGCATCAGCGGTTGACAGATAATTATCAATAATTTGATCTGCCTTGTCTGCTGAAACAAACTTGGGATACGCATTCGACACTTGAGAAGATGTATTTACTTTTGCCTCACTGGTTGTATCAGCATGTGCTTCTATTGTATCAGCACCTGAATCAACAAATATTGCTCCCAATAATACTACAGAAAGAATCAGCGATGTTCCCGTGACTACTTTTTTCATATATGCTCACTCCGATAAATTTAGTGAGCCAATACGTATCGGCCATATCTCTGTTAACGAGAATAAGCATACAAAAAATACTAAGCTTAGAGGCATAAGAGTTATCCGACGGGATGCTCTTATGCCTCTATTACTTTATAGTGGTAGTGAAGACAGGCCGTGCTCCTTT